>NZ_JBVHIP010000007.1:0-92076 GCF_055560495.1 Kitasatospora sp. NPDC023176
CCGACGGCCGCATCGTCGACGAACTCCACCACCCCACCGCCGACACCGTCCTGGACCGCATGCGCCGCTTCGAGGCCAAGGGCCGCACCAGCTGACACCCGGCCCGCCGGCTCCACGCCCTCGAACCTCCCCAGGACACCTCATGTATCGCACCGCACTGCGCAACGTGCTGGCCCACAAGGGCCGACTGCTGATGACGGCACTGGCCGTCATGCTCGGCACGGCGTTCGTCGCCGGCACCATGGTCTTCTCCGACACCTTCGGCAAGGCCATGCAGGACAGCAACTCCAAGAGCTACTCGGACGTCTCGGTCCAGGTGGTGGACCGCGCGGCCGGCTCCGGGGCCTCCGCCCGGCAGAAGAGCGAGAGCGGCTCCGCGGCGCTCACCGACGCCACCGTCCAGCAGCTGGCGGCCCTGCCCGGCACCGCCGACGCCCGCGGCGTGGTCAGCGGCTTCACCGGGGTCGCCGACAAGAAGGGCAACCTGGTCGGCCAGTTCTGGGCCGCCAAGGGCGCCAACTTCGCCCCGGGCCAGGACGGCAAGGACGCCCGCTACCCGATGGCCGAGGGCCAGGGCCCGAAGAACGCCAAGGAGATCGCCCTCGACCGCAAGACCGCCGACAAGGCGGGCTACAAGGTCGGCGACACCGTCCGGGTGGCCGCCAACGGCCCGGTGGTCGAGGCCAGGCTCACCGGTGTCTTCACCACCGACGACCCGGTGGTGAACTCCGGCGGCACCCTGACCCTGTTCGACAAGGCCACCGCCCAGCAGCTGCTGCTGGAGCCCGGCCGCTACAGCAGCGTGGTGCTCACGGCCAAGCCCGGCACCGGTGAGGAGGCGCTGCTCGCCCAGGCCCAGCCCAAGGTGCCGTCCGGCGACCAGTTCGACATCGAGACCGGCGCCACGCTGAAGGCCGACGAGCAGGCCATGATCACCAAGGGCACCGACAGCATGCGCACCATGCTGCTGGTCTTCGCCGGCATCTCACTGTTCGTCGGCATCTTCATCATCGCCAACACCTTCACCATGCTGGTCGCCCAACGCACCCGGGAGCTGGCGCTGCTGCGGGCGATCGGCGCCAGCCGCAAGCAGGTCACCCGCTCGGTGCTGATCGAGGCCCTGCTGATCGGCACCCTCTCGGCGGTGGCCGGTCTGCTGGCCGGCATCGGGATCGGTGCCGGGCTGCAGTCCCTGATGGGCTCCCTGAACGAGAACATGCCGAGCGGTTCGCTGGTGATCAAGCCGCTCACCGTCGTGGTGACCCTGGTGGTCGGCGTCCTGGTGACGGTCCTGTCGGCCCTGCTGCCGGCCGTGCGCGCCGCCCGGATCGCCCCGGTGGCCGCGATGAGCAGCGGCGACCAGCCGACCAGTCAGAAGAGCCTGGTGGTCCGCAACACCATCGGCTCGCTGTTCGCCGCCGGCGGTCTCGCGCTGATCGGCTTCGGCGCCTCCACCGGTGACGACTCCGGCCGGCTGCCGGTGGGCCTGGGCGCCTTCCTGGCCCTGATCGGCGTGTTCGTCCTGCTGCCGCTGCTGTCCCGCCCGGTGGTCGCCCTGGTCGGCCCGCTGCTGCGCGGTCTCGGCGGCACCCCCGGCAAGCTCGCCCAGCAGAACGCGGTGCGCAACCCGCGTCGCACCGCGGCCACCGCCGCCGCGCTCACCATCGGTCTGACCCTGGTCAGCGGCCTGACCGTGATCGGCACCTCGGTCGGCGACACCATCGACCGGGCCGTCACCAGCTCGATGAAGGCCGACTACATCGTCTCGGCCGCCAACCACATGAGCCTGTCCCCGCAGGTGCCCGACCAGATCACCAAGGCCCCCGGGGTCGCGGCCTCCTCGCCGATGACCACCGCCTTCTGGAAGCTCGACGGCACCAGCAAGCAGATCACCGGCCTGAACCCGGACAGCTTCCAGCAGTTGGCCGAGGTCAAGCTGACCAGCGGTTCGGCCGAGGCGCTCGGCAAGGGCCAGCTGCTGGTGGACCAGGACGTCGCCACCAAGTCCAACGTCACCACCGGCTCGACGATGACCGTGACCTACCCGGACAAGTCCACCGGTCAGCTCACCGTCGGCGGCGTGTACGAGAAGGGCGGCATGCTCGGCCCGGTCCTGCTGGCCAACAGCGAGGTCGCCAAGCACGAGTCCCAGCCGTACATCTCCGACGTCCTGGTCAAGGGCAAGGACGGCGCCACCGACGGCCTCAAGCAGTCCCTCAAGGACGCCACCGGTGCCAACCCGGTGATCGAGGTGAAGTCCAAGCAGGACGTCCGGGACGACTTCAGCCAGACCATCACCTTCGCGCTGAACATGATGTACGGCCTGCTGGCGATGTCGGTGCTGGTCGCGATCCTGGGCGTGATCAACACCCTGGCGATGTCGGTCTTCGAGCGCAAGCGCGAGATCGGGATGCTGCGGGCGATCGGCCTGGACCGCCGGGGCATCAAGCGGATGGTCCGGCTGGAGTCGGTGGTGATCTCGCTCTTCGGCGCCGGGATCGGCCTGCTGCTCGGCTGCTTCATCGCCTGGGCGATCAACGGGACGCTGAAGTCCAGCCTGAGCGGGCTGACCACCGTCCTGCCGTACGGCCAGCTGGCGCTGTTCCTCGCCCTGGCCGGGCTGGTCGGCCTGGTGGCCGCGCTCTGGCCGGCCCGCCGGGCGTCCAGGCTGGACATCCTGTCGAGCATCAAGACCGACTGACGCCCCGCCCGTCCGCCCCCGGTCGCACCCGCGGCCGGGGGCGGACCAGCGTCCGGAGGCGGACCAGCGGAGCGCGCCCGGACACAGCGAGAGCCCCTGCCAGAGGGTTTCGGCAGGGGCTCTTCTACTGCTGTACTCCGCCCGGTCGCACGGCCGGCTGAGCACCACGGAGGTCGTGGTCCGGCGACACTGCCGGGCGGAGGGCCTCCGACTCATACCCCGGCGCTCCCACACCGGGGTCCAGTCGCTTACTTGCTGGCGAGCTCCTTGTCGGCGGCCGGCTTGGCGGCCTCGACGGGCTTGGTGGGCGGCGTGACCTCCTGGATCGGAAGCTGCGGCTTCTCCATCTGGGAGAGGCCGACCATCTCGCGCTTCAGGAACATCGCGAGGGTCCAGTCGGTGAAGACGCGGACCTTGCGGTTGACGGTCGGGACCATCGCGCCGTGGTACAGGCGGTGGAACCACCAGGCCGGACGGCCCTTCAGCTTGTACTTGCCGAAGAGGATCGCCACGCCCTTGTGCAGGCCGAGACCGGCGACCGCACCCAGGTTCTTGTGCTTGTACTCCTTCTGCGGGAAGCCCCGCATGCCGGAGATGACGTTGTCACCGAGGACGACGGCCTGACGGCAGGCGTGCTGCGCGTTCGGCGGGCACCAGGCACCCTCGCCGGCGGCGAGGTCCGGCACCTGGGCGTTGTCGCCGGCGGACCAGACGTAGTCGAAGCCCTGGACCTGGAGGGTCGGCGCGGTGTCGACGTGGCCGCGCGGGCCCAGCGGCAGGCCGAAGTTGGCCAGCACCGGGTTCGGCTTGACGCCGGCCGTCCACACGATGGTGGAGGCGTCCATCTCCATGCCGTTCTTCAGCATGACGTGGCCGTCGACGCAGGAGTCCATCGAGGTCTCGATGTAGACCTCGATGTTCCGCTCCTCGAGCTTCTCCTTGGTCCACAGACCGAGGTCCGGGCCCATCTCGGGGAGGATGCGGTTGGCCGCCTCGACCACGACGAAGCGCATGTCGTCACGGCTGACGGTCCGGTACAGCTTCGACGCGTCGCGCGCCATGTCCTCGATCTCGGCGATCGTCTCGATGCCGGCGAAGCCACCGCCGATGACGACGAAGGTCAGGGCCTTGCGGCGGACCTCCTCGTCCGAGGTGGACTCGGCCTTGTCGAGCTGGGCCATGACGTGGTTGCGGAGGCCGATGGCCTCCTCGACCGTCTTCATGCCGATGCCGTTCTCCGCCAGACCCGGGATCGGGAAGGTGCGGGAGACCGAGCCCGTCGCGACGACCAGGTACTCGAAGGGCAGCTCGTAGCTGTCGCCGGCCGCCGGCTGGATGGTCGCGACCTTGCGGGCGTGGTCGATGCCGGTGACGGACCCGGTCAGCACCTCCGCCTGCTTGAGGGTCTTGCGCAGCGGCGCGACGAGGTTGCGAGGCGCGACGTTGCCGCCGGCCGCCTCGGGGAGGAAGGGCAGGTACGTCATGTACGACCGCGGGTCCACGACCGTGACGGTCGCTTCGCCGTAACGCATCTTCTTGAGGATGCGCATCGCGGCATACAGGCCGACGTAACCACCGCCGACAATGAGGATGCGAGGACGCTCCGTGGTGCTCATATCCGAAAGTATCCAGCACCGTCCGGAGCAGCCTTCGTGAGCCCGGTCACAAGCTCATGGACACCCCGTGCTACACTGCGCGGCCACAAAAACGACACCGGTGCACCGGCTCACGGGCCCCGACAGTCCCCCGTGAACGTGCGCCGGAGCACTACCCGGCTGAGCAGCAACGATCCGTACAGCGCCCGGGTTCCCGCTTGTGATTTCGATTTTCAAACCTCGGGCGAGGCCTGACCTGCGATCCAAGGGCCCGCGCGACCGACCGACCTTCGGTCTCACAATTCGGGCGTAGCGGGCCACGGGGTGCGACGAATGACTGGATCGCCATGTGAAGAAATTCACGAAGGTTCTCGCACCCGCCCGGGCGCGCCCCGGCCCCGGCGCCCCGAAAAGGGCGTCGGGGCCGGTGGCGTAAGGCCTGTGGGCCGTCAGGAGGCCGTACTCCAGGCGATGCCGTCCAGGATGTCGTGCTCGCTCACGACCACCTCGGCGGCGCCCGTGCGCTCCATGATCTCCAGCAGCTCCAACGCGCCGGCCGCGATCACGTCCACCCGGCCCGGGTGCATCGACGGGATGGCCGCGCGCTCCGCGTGGGTGGCGGCCAGCAGCTCGCGGGCGATCTCCGCGACCCGCTCGCGGCTGATCCGGGAGTGGTGGATCCGCGTCGAGTCGTAGGCAGGCAGGTCCTGGGCGATCGCGGACACCGTGGTGACCGTCCCGGCCAGGCCCACCAGGGTGGCCGCACCGGTCAGCGGGACGACCTCCTCGGCCTTGTCCAGCTCGGCCCGCACGTGCGCCCGGGCCTGCGCGACCTGCTCCGCGGAGGGCAGCTCGGCCCCGGCGAAGTGCCGCTCGGTCAGCCGCACGCAGCCGATGTCGACCGAGCGCGCCGCCTCCACCTCGGCCCCGCCGAGCACGAACTCGGTGGAGCCGCCGCCGAGGTCGAAGACCAGGTAGGGGGCGGGGAACTGGCCGCCGGTCAACTCCTTGGTGGCCCCCACGAAGGACAGGTGCGCCTCCTCCTCGCCGCTCACCACCTCCGGCTCGACGCCCAGGATCTCGCGCACGCCCTTGACGTACTCGTCGCTGTTCTCGGCGTCCCGGGAGGCGCTGGTGGCGACGAAGCGGGTGCGCTCCGGGCCGACGCCGAAGCCCGCGATGATCTCCCGGTACTCCCGGCAGGCCGCGAAGGTGCGCTCCAGCGCGTCCGGGTGGAGGCGGCCCGTCCGGTCCACGCCCTGGCCCAGCCGGTTGATGATCATCCGGCGGTCGAGGTCGGTGATCCCGCCGGTCTCCGGGTCGAGGTCCGCGACCAGCAGCCGGATCGAGTTGGTGCCGCAGTCGATCGCGGCCACGCGGGTCATGCTCACTCGGACTCCTGCTCCGCCGCACCGGCTTCCGGGGTCGCGGCCTCGGCGGCGCGCTTGGCGGCCCGCTCGGCGGTCTTCTGCTGCTTGGCCGCGATCACGGCCTCGTGGTCCTGCCCCTTGGCACGGTTGCGCAGCACCCGCTCACCGGCCGCCTCGACCTCGGCCGGGGAGACGCACGGGCCCTTGGCCCACCAGTCCTCCAGCATGCCGATCGCCTCGTCGCCGAGCGGGTTGACGCCCTCGCCGGCCGCCAGCGAGTGGCCGACCAGCACGTGCAGGCACTTCACCCGGTCCGGCATCCCGCCGGCGCTCGGGAAGCCCTCCAGCACCTCGATCGCGTCGCGCCGGGCGATGTAGTCCTCGTGCGCCTTCTGGTAGGCGGCGGCCAGCTCCGGGTCCTCGGCGAGCCGGGCGGTCTGGTCCTTCATCACGCCCTCGGCCTCCAGGGTGCCGATCAGCGAGGCGGCCTTGGGGCAGGTCAGGTAGTACAGCGTCGGGAACGGCGTGCCGTCCGG
The DNA here is from genome assembly GCF_055560495.1 of Kitasatospora sp. NPDC023176. Taxonomy (NCBI): domain Bacteria; kingdom Bacillati; phylum Actinomycetota; class Actinomycetes; order Kitasatosporales; family Streptomycetaceae; genus Kitasatospora; species Kitasatospora sp. NPDC023176. The sequence continues at coordinate 6,203 of NZ_JBVHIP010000007.1, forward strand.
CAGCCGGGGGGCCGTCTCCACGACGTCGGGGTTGCCGCAGGGGCAGCGGTGCGCCACACCGCGCAGGCCGCGCGGCACCCGGCCGAGCTGGGCGGCGATCGCCGCGACGTCGGCGTCGGAGACGGCGGGGTGGTTCTCAGTGGTCATGGGGGGTGGGGTCTCCAACGGAGGACGGGGGGAGCGGACGGGGGACGGCGGGAGCCAGCGCGACGGTGTCGGCGGCGTCCACCGAGTCCCAGATGCTGGTGTACCAGGGCTTGGCGGCCTTCGCCGGGCCGGCCGCCGCGTCGGCGGAGGGGGTGGCCGAGGTGGCCGGGGCGGAGGGCCGGGCGGCCGCACCGGACGGGTCCACCGCGATGTACGGGGTCTCCCCCGGCACCGCGTAGTGCAGCCGGGCGCGGGCCTGCGCCTTGACGTACTCCGGATCCTGCCAGCGGGCCTTGTCCCGGCGCAGTTGGTCGACCTGCTGGCGCGCGTGGTCGGCCTTCGCCCGCTGGGCGGAGATCTCGGCGCGCTGGGAGATGAACTGCCGGGTCGGGTAGGCCAGGATCGCGACCAGCGAGCAGAGCACCAGGACGAGGACGGTCGCCCGGCTCGTGAACCGAGGCCGGGCCGCCAAGCCCGGGATCCTCCAGCCAGCCATCTCCCGTATCCCCTCCTGGTCGCGACGGTGCCCCGCCGTCCACCCTACGGGGTGTGCGGCGGGGCACCGGTCAGGCGTGCGCTACCGGGGACCTTCGGCCCCCTGGTTTCCAGCCCGTGGGTTCTCAGCCCTCGTACTTGAACCGCGGGAAGGCGCCGCGGCCGGCGTACTCGGCGGCGTCGTCGAGGATCTCCTCGATGCGCAGCAGCTGGTTGTACTTGGCGACGCGCTCGGAGCGGGCCGGGGCACCGGTCTTGATCTGGCCGCAGTTGGTGGCGACGGCCAGGTCGGCGATGGTGACGTCCTCGGTCTCGCCGGAGCGGTGCGACATCATGCAGCGGTAGCCGTTGCGCTGGGCCAGCTCGACGGCGTCCAGGGTCTCGGTCAGCGAGCCGATCTGGTTCACCTTCACCAGCAGGGCGTTGGCGGTGCCGGTCTCGATGCCCTTGGCCAGGCGGGCCGGGTTGGTGACGAACAGGTCGTCGCCGACCAGCTGGACCTTGTCGCCCAGCTTGACGGTCATGGCCTTCCAGCCGTCCCAGTCCGACTCGTCCAGCGGGTCCTCGATGGAGACCAGCGGGTAGGCGGCGACCAGCTCGGCGTAGTACTCGATGAGCTCGGCGGCCGACAGGGCCTTGCCCTCGAACTGGTAGGCGCCGTCGTTGTAGAACTCGGAGGCGGCGACGTCCAGGGCCAGCGCGATGTCACGGCCGGGCACGTAGCCGGCCTTCTGGATGGCCTCGGTGATGAGGTCCAGGGCCTCGCGGTTGCTGTCCAGGTTCGGCGCGAAGCCGCCCTCGTCGCCGAGGCCGGTGGACAGGCCGCGCTCCTTCAGCACGCCCTTGAGGGTGTGGTAGACCTCGACGCCCCAGCGGACGGCCTCGGAGAAGGACTCCGCGCCGATCGGGGCGATCATGAACTCCTGGATGTCGACGTTGGAGTCCGCGTGGGATCCACCGTTGAGGATGTTCATCATCGGGACCGGCAGGACGTGCGCGTTCGGGCCGCCCAGGTAGCGGAACAGCGGCAGGTCGCTGGCCTCGGAGGCGGCGTGGGCGACGGCCAGCGAGACGCCCAGGATGGCGTTGGCGCCGAGCGAGGACTTGTCCGGGGTCGCGTCCAGGTCGAGCATGGCCTGGTCGATCAGGCGCTGCTCGGTGGCGTCGTAGCCGACCAGCTCCGGGCCGATCTGCTCGATGACGGCCAGGACGGCCTTCTCCACGCCCTTGCCGAAGTAGCGGTTCTTGTCACCGTCGCGCAGCTCCAGCGCCTCGAAGGCGCCGGTCGAGGCACCCGACGGAACAGCGGCACGACCCGTGCTGCCGTCGTCGAGGCCGACCTCGACCTCGACCGTGGGGTTGCCGCGGGAGTCGAGGATTTCGCGGGCTACGACGACATCGATGGACGGCACGAAGGCATCTCCTTGCGGAAGCAGGTCCGGCGGGCGGTGGTGCTGTCGGCCGGACGATTGCGGAGTCGTTACGACCAGAGCCTAACCGCCCGGACTCCCGAGACCACGTCGGCCTCGGCCCCGTCTCAGCGTGTGGCCCCGATACCCACCGGTAGTTCACCTGCCCGACCCGGTTCGTCCCACCGTCGCGGACGAATGCGGACGAAGGGGGCCGCCGGGCGCGACCCCCTCCTCCGGTCGGGCTTCCGATCGGTGCGCGGCGGCTCAGCCGAGCTGCAGCACCTGGCCGGGCATGATCAGGTCCGGGTCGCCGCCGACCGTGCCGCGGTTGCCGTCGTACAGCGCCTGCCAGCCGCCGGACACACCCTGGGCAGCGGCGATGGTCGACAGCGTGTCGCCGGAGCGGACGGTGTAGTCGTGGCCGGTCGGAGCGGTCGGGGCCTGGGCGGCGCGCGGGGCGGCGTGCTTCGGCGTGTACTGCTGGACCGGCTGCTCGGCGGGCTTCTCGGCCTGCTTCGGCGCGGCGTGCTTCGGGGCGTACTGCTGGACGGGCTTCGCGGCGGGCTTGGCGGCCTGCTGCTTCGCGGTCTGCTGCTGGGCCTGCGGCTGCTGCTGCTTCGGCGCGGACTGCGGCTTGGCGTCCGAGGAGGAGTCCACGGCCGCCGGGGCGCCGCCCTTGCTCAGGCCGGCCTTGACGGAGCAGACCGGCCAGGCACCCGGGCCCTGCGAGGAGAGCACCTTCTCGGCGACCGTGATCTGCTGCGCCCGGCTGGCCTGGTTGGCCTGCGCCGCGAACGCGGTGCCGCCGTACGCCTTCCAGGTGCTGGAGGTGAACTGCAGGCCGCCGTAGAAGCCGTTGCCGGTGTTGATGCTCCAGTTGCCGCCGCTCTCGCACTGGGCGACGGAGTCCCAGGCGGAGGCCGGGGCGGCGGAGGCGCCGGTGGCGGTGAGGAGCGGCAGTGCGAGTCCGACGCCGGCCACACCGGCGACGGCGATGGCCTTCTCGGCCTGGGTGCGGCGACGATGACGGCCAGTTCCAGCGAACAGCATGAAGGTCCCTCTCCGCACGCCTGCGAGGTGAGCTGTCGGGTTCGGACCGGGAGGTGGCCCGGCCGCCGTCGGCGGAATCGATTCCGCTTGGGCGGCTTCACCCCAAGCCGTGGGGAGACGGCAACAAACCTGGGTCCCCCGCCCCTGCCCAGGGTCTGGTCGGTTTCCCGTCGCGCGGCGGGCAGGACTCGGCGTTCCGCGCACGGGGTCCGCAGCTGCGAACTCCAGGGAGACTAGACAGATCCTCAGACCAATCACAAGCTCATATCGTCGACATCACACAAAAATTACGGCACGTGTTCGATCGCCTACCAACAGCGGGGCTTTGTCCGGTTTGATGGGCGTTCATACCGCCGCCAAGGGCGGCTCGGCGACACCGCGTCAGCGTGTCGGAGCCTCAGCGCGGGCGTGCGGGGAGCGGCTTTCCGGACTGAATTCGACCGGAAGTTCGCGCAGTCCACGCATGATCAGGCCACCACGCCACCGCAGATTCTCCGGACTTTCGGCCAGCCGCAGATCGGGCAGCCGGGAAAGCAGCGTGGCCAGCGCGGACCGCCCTTCGAGCCGCGCCAGCGGGGCGCCGATGCAGTAGTGGATGCCGTGCCCGAACCCCAGGTGGGGGTTGTCGCTCCGGGCCAGGTCGAGGGTGTTCTCGTCCGCGAACCGGGCCGGGTCGCGGTCCGCCGCCGCCAGCACCACCAGCACCGGGTCACCGACCGGGATGTCCACCCCGCCGATGGTCAGCGGCCGGGTCGCGAACCGCCAGGTCGCCATCTCCACCGGCCCGTCGTAGCGCAGGAGTTCCTCGATCCCGGTCTCCAGCAGCCCGGTCTCGCCCCGGGCCACCGACTCCTGCAGCAGCGCCCGCTGCCCCGGGTTGCGCAGCAGCGCGTACGTCCCGTTGCCGATCAGGTTGACCGTCGTCTCGAACCCGGCGAACAGCAGGATGAAGGCCATCGCCGCGGCCTCGTTCTCGGTCAGGTGCTCGCCGTGGTCGCTCGCCCGGATCAGACCGGAGATCAGGTCGTCGCCGAGGTCCGCCCGCTTGCGGTGGATCAGCTCCAGCAGGTACGCCCGCATCCGCTTCACCGCCCGCCCCACACCGCCGCGTTGGCCGCCGGCCTGGCCCGGCTTGGTGTGCCGCAGCATCATGCCCGCCCAGTCCCGGAAGTCGTCCTGGTCCTCGGCCGGCACGCCCAGCATGTCGCAGATCGCGTAGATGGGGAGCGGGAAGGCGAACTCGTGGATGAGGTCCGCCGATCCGCGCTGCGCGAAGCCGTCGATCAGCCGGTCGGTCAGCTGCTGCACCCGCGGCTCGAACTCCGCCACCCGGCGCGGGGTGAACGCCTTCGCCACCAGGCGGCGCAGCCGGGTGTGGTCCGGCGGGTCGATGTTCAGCAGGTGGGTCATCAGGTCCGCCTGCCGCTCCCCCGGGATGCCCACCCGGCCGGTGCGGTGCGCCTGCTCGCTGTGGTGCGCCGGGTTCTTCGACAGCCGGCCGTCCGCGAGCGCCTGCCGGGCGTCCGCGTACCTGGTCACCAGCCAGGCCTCCACACCGCTCGGCAGCGTGGTGCGGTGCACCGGGGCGTGCTCGCGCAGCCAGGCGTAGGCGGGGTACGGGTCGGCGGCGAACTCCCAGGTGAAGAGCTGCGGGTCGGACTGCGGGTCGGACTGGGCGGCGGGCTGGGCGCCCTCGGGCTGAGCTGGCATGCGTCGACCGTAACCGCTGGACCGGACGCGGCCGGACGGCCTCGGGGGCGCCGCCGGGACGTCACCGGTTCGCGAACCGGCCGTGGGCCGCTCGTGGTCCGCTTGCGAGCCGCTCGCACGCCGCTCGTCAGCCGCTCACAAGCCGCTCGCGAGCCCTGGGCGAGCGGTGCGCGAGGGGTGTGCCAACACTCCGGGGACGGCCCGTGAACGGTCCGTGGACAGCCCTTGGACAGCTCTTGGCCCGGTGGCAGGCGTGAGCCTGGTCACCTGAGGGGTAATCCCTGTTGCGGAGGGTCAGGACGTGCCTACGATCCTCCGCAGTACGCGTGGGCGCCGGTGCGGTGTCGCCCACAGGGAGGAGCAGGCCATGCGGGTCAGCGGAGCAGTCGTCGTCATCGCGGTACTCGACGGCGGTTCGGGAGCCGACCTCGCCCGCCGGTTCACCGCGGCCGGCGCCGCCGGGATGCTGATCGCGGACCAGCACGTCGCGATCGCCGAGGACCTCGCCGCCGAACTCGACCGGCCCGGCTGCCCCGTGGTCGGCGTCTCCGGGGACATCCGCCGGCCCAGCGACGTCGCCGCCCTGGTCGACACCGCCGAGAAGCACCTCGGGCCGATCGACCTCTTCTGCGTCGCCGGCCCGAAGGGCGAGCGGGTCGTCTCCCTCGCCGACCTGCCCGACCACCTCGACCTGGAGCGCCTCGCCGAACTGGTCGCCCTGGTCGGCGAGGCCATCGGCGAACTCGTCCCGCCGCAGCGGCTCCCTGCCGGGCACAGCGTCGGGCACGCCGCCACGGCGGCCTGAGCCCGCGCCCGGCCTGGACGCCTACTCCGGCTTGAGCCCCTCGGCCGCGCGCACCGCCTCCCGGTAGCCGCGCGCGGCCGAGCGCAGCGCCGCGTCCACGTCCACCCCCGCGTCGTGCGCCCGCTGCGCCACCGCCAGCAGCAGCCGGCCCGCCGACTCCGCGGTCAGCTCCTCCGGCAGCCGGTACGGCTCGTCCGGCACCTCGGTGAACCCCGCCCGGCGCACCCGGGAGACCAGCTTCGCCGCGTACGCCAGCGCCGGCAGCCCGGCCGGCACGCCGTCCAGGACGGACTCCCGGTCCGCCTTCTCCGCCGCCTTCAGCTGCTCCCAGTTCGCCTCCACCTCGGCGGCACCGTCGGCCTCGACGTCCCCGAACACGTGCGGGTGCCGGTACACCAGCTTCTCCACGATGTCCCCGGCCACGTCATCGACGGTGAACGGCCCGGTCGGGTGCTCCTCGGCGATCCGGGCGTGGAAGAACACCTGCAGCAGCACGTCGCCCAACTCCTCGCGCAGCGCGTCCCGGTCCCCCTCCTCGATCGCCTCGACCAGCTCGTAGGCCTCCTCGACCAGGTACTTCACCAGGCTCTCGTGGGTCTGCTCGGCGTCCCACGGGCAGCCGCCCGGCGAGCGCAGCCGGTCCATCACCGAGGCGAGGTCCAGCAGCCGCGCGCCCGGCAGGTCGTACGAGCCCGGCAGCACCTCGATCTCCGGCACCTCACCGGCGTGCTCCACCGCGAGGCGGGCCAGCGCGTCCGTCAACCCCGGATCCCCGTCCGGACCGCCCAGCCACACCGTCGCCCCCGCCCCGGCCGGCTGCCCGGTCAGCAGCCGCGCCAGCGCCGGCGCCGAACCGGCCGGCACCACCTCGACCACCACCCCGGCCTGCCGCACCGCCGCCACCTGCGGATGCCCCTCATCGGCCACCAGCACCCGCCCCGCCGACCGCAGGGCCTCCCAGGCCGGCCACGCCAGCAATCCGGGGGCCACCCGGTGGGTGGTGGTCAGCAGGATCAACTTCGCGCCCGGAGTGTCCGTCTGCACAGCATTCGTCGTCACACCTCGAACCTACCCGCCCCGCCCCACCCCGGTCCGGGCCACCAAGACACCCGCCGGCTCCCTGTTCCCGCTCCCCACGGACGGCGAACGGCCGGCCCCGCCGGGTCCCGGTGAACGCCCGCGCGAGGAGGCCGGCGCGGAAGGTCGAACCCGCCGACTTCCCGTGCCCCGGCCGGAGGGGGTCAGCGGGCCGGGGGCCAGGGGGTGGGGTGCTGGGGATGGAGGGTGGTGAGGGAATCGCGGAGGCGGCGGACGGCGGGGTGGTGGGGGCCGTCGCGGCGTTCGCGTTCGAGGAGGAGTGGGAGGAGCCAGTGCCAGGCGTTCTGGGGGTCTCCGGTGGCGGCGAGGTGGAGGCCGATGCTTTCGCGGAGGTCGTAGCTGCGCTCGGGGTCGGTGTCGAGGCCGGCTTCGAGGCGGGCGGTGTGGGCGGCGAGCAGGGCCTGGAACTCGGCGTGGGCTTCGGGGCCGTGGCCGAGCCGGTCGAGGCAGAGCGCGGCGCGGTAGCGGTGGTCGAGGCCCTCGGGGCCGTGCGGGCCGCCGTCGGAGGTGGCGGCGAGGCGGCGGTACTCGGGGAGGGCCTGTCGGGGGTGGCCCTGGTGGAGGAGGGTGCGGGCGTAGATGGTGCGGATGGTGCGGACCAGGGGCGCTCGCTCGCCGAGGTCGGCCTCGGCCCGGGGAAGTAGGTGGGCGGCCAGGCCGAGCACCTCGGTGTGGCGTCCGGCGTCGACCAGGTCGGAGAGCCGGGCGCACTCTGCGCCGAGGTCGGAAACAGCGGGGGTGGCGGGAGGTGTCGCGGGGGCGGGAGGCATCAGGAACGGCCTCGGCTCCGAGCGGACCACCGCCGCTGCCACCGCCGGCGGCTGCGTCTGCGGCTGCGGCTGCGGCTGCGGCTGCGGCTGGTGCGGATAGCGGAAGGGGCGTGCGGGGTCGGGCAGCGGCGTGAGGCCGGGCTGGGGCGCCCCCTCGGCCGGAGGCAGCAGCGGGAGCAGCCGCGCGTACACCGCCTGGGCGTCGGCGGGGCGCTCGGCGGGCTGCTTGGCGAGGAGGTCCAGGACCAGCCGTTCCAGCCCCGGAGGCACTTCGGGGCGCAACTCCCGTAGCGGGACGGGTGGTTCGTCCACGTGCCGGCGCAGGACTCCGAGGGCCGTGGGCGCCCGGAAGGGTTCCTCGCCGGAGAGCATCTCGTGCAGCAGGCAGCCCAGCGAGTAGAGGTCGCTACGCGGGTCGATGGTGGCGGCGAGGGCCTGCTCGGGGGCCATGTAGGCGGGGCTGCCGATGGGCACGCCGGTGAGGGTGAGGCGGGTGGTCTCGGTGTCGAGGGCGGTGGCGATGCCGAGGTCGAGGAGGACGGTGCGGCCGTCCGCGCGGACCATGACGTTGCTCGGCTTGAGGTCGCGGTGGACCACCGGGATGGCGTGGACGGCGGCCAGCGCCGCGCAGAGCTGGGCGGCGACGGCCACCGCGCGTTCGACCGGGAAGGGTGCGTCCTCCGCGATCAGGTCGGCGAGGCTGACGCCGGGGACGCGCTGCATGACGAGGTAGAGCTCGCCCTCGTCCTCGCCCGCGTCGAAGACGGTGACCAGGCCGGGGTGGTCGAGTGCGGCGGTCACCCGGCACTCGCGCAGGAAGCGGCGGCTCAACTCGTCGCCGTGGCGTCGGCGTTCGGTGCTCCTGGCATCCGCGCCGAACCCGCTGCCGGAGCCGCCGGGCAGCAGGTGCTCGGGGCGGAGCAGTTTGACGGCGACCGGGCGGTGCAGTCGTTCGTCCTGACCGGCCCAGACCTGGCCCATGCCGCCATGGCCGATCTTCTCGGCGACCCGGTAGCGGCCGGCGATCAGCCTGGTGCCGGTCACGAGCCGCCCTCGCGGGCCTGACGGCGCAGCAGTTCGCCGAGTTCGCGCAGGTCGTGGGCCGTCTCGACGGCCGGCGCCGGCGCCGGAGCAGGAGCAGGAGCGCCGTACCCGGGCACGGTGGGTGCCGTCCCGCCGTACGAGGCCGGTTCGACGTACCCGTACGGCGGCCCGTACGACGCGGCGGACGGCGGGGCGGCCGGCGGGGCGGACGGCGGGGCGAGGAGCACGGGCGCGGTACGGCCGGCCTCCCAGACCGTGCGGCTGTCCATCGCCAGGTAGTGCGCGGTCGGCGTCAACCACAGCACGCCGAGGGCGATCTCGCCGATGAGGTTGGCGGTCGCGTCGTGGAGACTGCCCGCGATCCCGGCGCAGACGATGAGCGTCAGCAGCAGCCCGCAGAACACCACCGCGCCGAGGACGTCGTAGGCCCGCCTGCGCCGGACCGCCAGCAGCAGCGCCGGGACGGCGCCGAGCACCCCGAAGGAGAGCAGCGGGACGAGCGCGCACAACACCCGGACGGCCAGCCCGAACCGGCCCGGGATCGGGGCCGGTCCGGCCGCCGGGAAGGAACCCGGCACGGCACCGGGGACCGGCCCCGGGCCGTACGGCGGGGCGCCGGGCGTCGGTCCGCCGTACGGCCCGGGTTGCTGCCCTGACATGTGTGCTCCTGAGCTGGACGGGACCGGCGCCGACCGTCCCCCGGACGGCCCAGCACACCGTACCGCTCGGCTCAGCGGCCCCGGAGGCCTCCGGCCCGGTCGATGCCGAGCCGACACCGGGCCGACTCCGGGCGGCCCTTGAGCCGACGTCAGTCCTCCGGTGGGGCCAGGACGCCCGTCGCCAGCGCGTCCGTCGCGGACCGGGCCAGGGTGCGGCCGAGGGCGGCGGCCTGGGTGAGGGCGGTGTCGAAGGCGGCCAGGCGGGCGAAGGCGGCGCCGAGGCGCTGTTGGGCGGGGAGCGGGAGGCGGGGCAGTTCGACGCGGCGGATGTCGAGGCGGGCGGTGGTGGTGGCGTGGCTGGCGGCGCGCCGGGTGCCGGCGGTGGAGCGGAACTGGCCGGCCAGGAACTCCGGGTCGAGCACGGCGGGGTCGGGTCGCAGCAGGTGCAGCTGGCGGCCAAGGGCGGCGCCGACCAGCGGGCCCTCGGCCGGGACGACGCGGGCGGTGCCGCCGCCGAGGGCGGGGACCAGGACGTCGCCCGGGCGGGTGCGCACCTCCCCGGCCCCGGCGGCGAGGACGGCGCCGGGCGGGGCGCCGGTGGCGAGGTCCTGGTCGGTGACCACCGGGATGCCGCCGCCGGCGGCGCCCGCCGGTCGGGTGGCCGGGCCGGTGCCGGAGGAGTGCACCTCCAGCGCGCCGCTGCGGACCAGCTCGCCCACGGTGACCACGCCGACCGGTGCCGCGCCGGCGGCTTCCGCGCCGGGCCGCGGGAGCAGCCCGGCCGGGTCCGCCAGCCCGGCCAGCAGTTCCGCCAACCGGGCGCCGAGGTGCGAGAGTTCAGCCGCGTCGCCGAGCCGGACGGCGGGCGGGACGTGTCGGGCGGGGGAGAGGTCGGTCTCGTCGTCCAGGAGGTCGATGGCGGCCATGGTCCGGTGGATCCCGGGGCGGTCGGCGGGGACCGGCAGACCCTCCCGGGCGGCCAGGTCGAAGCCACGCCAGGAGTCCAGGACAGTACGGCGCAGCTCGGGCCAGTCCACCTTGTCCCGACCGCCCTCCACGGCCACCGGCCCGGCACTCCCGGCCGAAGCTGCCCCGGCGTCGACCAGCAGCACCTGCCGGAAGTCGTCGCCGGGCCTGGGCGCCCGGAGCACCCAGAGGTGCAGCGGGACCCCGTACGGCGGGGCGGCCCCGGCGGGCAGGGCGATGACGGCGCGCAGGGCGCCGGTGCGGAGCAGCTCGGCCCGGATGCGGCGGCCGGCCCGGCGGACGGCGACGGTCGGCGGGAGGAGCAGGGCGGCGAGGCCGCCGGGGCGGGTGTGGGCGAGGCAGTGCAGCACCCAGGCGAGTTCGGACTCCCCGCGCGGCGGGACGAGACCGCCGGGCCAGCGGGTGTCGAACTGCAACTCGTCGTGCCCCCAGTCGCGTTCGTTGTACGGGGGCTGGCAGAGCACCGCTTCGAAGGTGTCCCCGGGGTAGCCGTCGGCGCGCAGCGCGTCGCCGGTGCGCAGGTCGAGCGGGAGCGGGCCGGGTTCGTCGGCGGGGGTGTGCAGGGCGAGCCGGAGCCGGGTGAGGGCGGCCGCGACCGGGTCCGCGTCCTGGCCGTAGCGCCCGGTGGTCGGCGGGTGGGCGAGCAGGACGGCGCCGAGGCCGACGGCCGGGTCCAGCACGGTGGCGGGGACTCCGGCGACGGCGGCCAGCAGCGCGGCGGCCTCCGGCGGGGTGGGGCTGAGCTGGCGGGTGTTGGCCTCGGCGTGGCGGGTGAGCAGTTGCTCGTACGCGCCGGTCGGGCCGGCCTCGGCCGCGAGGTCGGCGAGCAGCCGGGCGAGGTCCAGCTGGGTGCTCCCGAGCAGGACGGGCAGGCGCAGGTCGCGCGGGCCGTCCGGGCCGAAGGCGTGCACGGCGGTGTCGGCGACGGCGCGGGGCAGCGCGGTGGCGAGCCGGCCGTCGGGCTGGTCGGCGAGGACGGTCCAGTGCTCGGGGGCGCGATGCAGCAGCAGGAGCACGGCTCCGGCCTCGACCAGGGGGGCGGCGGGGTGGCCGGCCGGGTCGCGCAGGGTGTCGAGCAGTTGCCAGACCCGCTCCAGCAGCGGGAGTTCGGCGATCTTGCCCTGGGCGCGCAGCCAGGTCTCGACCTGGTCGAGGGCGAAGGTCGGGCTGGCGTCGGTGCCGCCGACCGGGCGGGGGAAGTCGGAGTGGCGGCGGCGCCAGTTGCTGACCGCGGCACGGCCGACGCCGGCCAGCCGGGCGATCTCGACGGCGGTCACTTCGGGGCGGTCCGGCACGGGAGGCTCCTTCGATCGGGGTGACGGCGCGGCGGGGTCGCTGTGATCACACAGCATAGCGACGCGGCCCGTCGGCTCCGTTCACGTGTGAACAGAGTTCTTTTGTGAAATCTCATTGACAGCGTTCACGGCCGAGTGGTGTGATTTCCCCGTCGCCACCGAACGGGCCGACAACCACCAGCACCACCGACCACCGGGAGAACCGCCATGTCCGCCACCACCCGCCGCACGACCACCACCCGCCGCACCGCCGCCCTGCTGCTCGGCGCCTCGCTGATCACCCTCACCGCGACTGCCTGCAACTCCACCGGCGGTGCCTCCGTCTCCACCGACGCGAAGCAGACCGCTGCCGCCGGCACGGGAGCCACCAAGGCCGCCGACGCCCCCAAGGCCCCCGCCAAGATCGGCGACACCATCGCCCTCAAGGCCACGGACAAGGGCAACACCGCCGACGTCACCGCGGTGAAGGTGGTCGACCCGGCCGAGAGCGCCAGCGAGTACCTCAAGCCGGCCGACGGCAAGCACTACGTGGCGGTGCAGTTCCAGATCAAGGCCACCGGTGCCCAGGCGTACGGCGAGGTCCCCGCCAGCAGCGCCAAGGTCGTGGACACCCAGGGCCAGGCCTACGGCCCGAACCTGGAGGAGACCAAGGCCGGCCCGGCCTTCCAGACCCCCACCAACATCGCCCCCGGCGAGACCGGCAAGGGCTTCGTCACCTTCGAGGTCCCGGACGGCACCAAGCTCGACAAGGTCCAGTTCGCCCTGGACAACGGCTTCGCCCCGCAGGCCGGCCAGTGGAAGATCGGCTGACCCCGGGCGCACCGCCCGAACGGAAACGGCGGCCCCGGGCAGAGCCCGAGACCGCCGTGCGCCATCGACCGCCGTGCGCCGTCGACCGCCGGGTGCTACTTCTTCGCCCCCGCCAGGTCGTCGAACATGGCCGACAGGAACTCGGTGCACCAGCCCAGCAGTTCCCGCCCGACCAGCGGCTTGCCGCCGATCCGGCCGGTGCTCGGCCGGGGCACCAGCAGCTGCTGGGCCGCCGCCTTGACCTGGCTGCGCGGGTAGAGCCGGTTCAGCCGCAGCTGCTGGGACTCGCGCAGTTCCACCGGGCCGAACCGGACGTTGGAGCCCTGCAGGGTGATGTCCGAGATCCCGCACCGCCGGGCGTACAGCCGCAGCGCGGCGACCATCAGCAGGTTCTCCACCGGCTCCGGCAGCTTCCCGTAGCGGTCCGCGAGTTCGTCCCGGACCTGCTGGATGTCCGGCTCCGAGTTGACCGCCGCGATCGAGCGGTAGGCCTGCAACCGCAGCCGCTCGCCGGGCGCGTAGTCGTGCGGCACGTGGGCGTCGACCGGCAGCTCGATCTTCACCTCCAGCGGCTCCTCCTCCGGCTCGCCGCCGTTCGCCAGCGACTCGCGGAACTCGGCCACCGCCTCGCCGACCATCCGCATGTAGAGGTCGAAGCCGACCCCCGCGATGTGCCCGGACTGCTCGCCGCCGAGCAGGTTGCCGGCCCCGCGGATCTCCAGGTCCTTCATCGCGACGTACATGCCGGCGCCCATCTCGGTGTGCTGGGCGATGGTGGCCAGTCGCTCGTGGGCGGTCTCGGTGAGCGGCTTCTCCGGCGGGTACAGCATGTACGCGTAGCCGCGCTCGCGCCCGCGCCCGACCCGGCCGCGCAGCTGGTGCAGCTGGGAGAGGCCGAAGGTGTCGCCGCGTTCGACGATCAGGGTGTTGGCGTTGGAGATGTCGATGCCGGACTCCACGATCGTGGTCGACACCAGGACGTCGAACTCCTTCTCCCAGAAGTCGACGACGACCTTCTCCAGCTGGGTCTCCCCCATCTGCCCGTGCGCGGTGGCGATCCGCGCCTCGGGCACCAGGTCCTTGAGCCGGGCGGCGGCCTTGTCGATCGACTCCACCCGGTTGTGGATGTAGAACACCTGGCCCTCGCGCAGGAGTTCACGGCGGATCGCGGCCGAGATCTGCTTCTCGTCGTACGGCCCGACGAAGGTCAGCACCGGGTGCCGCTCCTCCGGCGGGGTGGTGATGGTGGACATCTCGCGGATGCCGGTGACGGCCATCTCCAGGGTGCGCGGGATCGGCGTCGCGGACATGGTGAGCACGTCCACGTTGGCGCGCAGCTTCTTCAGCTGCTCCTTGTGCTCGACGCCGAAGCGCTGCTCCTCGTCGACGATGACCAGGCCGAGGTCCTTGAACCTGGTCTCGGAGGAGAACAGCCGGTGGGTGCCGATGACGACGTCCACCGAGCCCTCGAACAGCCCCTCCAGGACGGCCTTGGCCTCGCTGTCGCTCTGGAAGCGGGACAGCGCCTTCACGGTGACCGGGAAGGTGGCGTACCGCTCGGCGAAGGTGGAGAAGTGCTGCTGCACCAGCAGCGTGGTCGGCACCAGCACCGCCACCTGCTTGCCGTCCTGCACCGCCTTGAACGCGGCCCGTACGGCGATCTCGGTCTTGCCGTAGCCGACGTCGCCGCAGATCAGCCGGTCCATCGGGACGGACTTCTCCATGTCGGACTTGACCTCGGCGATGGTGGTCAGCTGGTCCGGCGTCTCCGCGTACGGGAATGCGTCCTCCAGCTCGCGCTGCCACGGGGTGTCCGGGCCGAAGGTGTGGCCGGGCGCGGCCATCCGGGCCGAGTACAGCTTGATCAGGTCGGCGGCGATCTCCTTGACCGCCTTCTTGGCCCGCTGCTTGGTCTTCGCCCAGTCCGCGCCGCCGAGCCGGTGCAGGGTCGGGGCCTCGCCGCCGACGTACTTGGTGACCTGGTCGAGCTGGTCGGTCGGCACGAACAGCCGGTCGCCGGGGTGACCGCGCTTGGCGGGGGCGTACTCCAGCACCAGGTACTCGCGGGTGGCGCCCTGGACGGTGCGCTGCACCATCTCGACGTACCGGCCGACGCCGTGCGCCTCGTGCACGACGTAATCGCCGGTCGCCAGGGCCAGCGGGTCGATCGCGTTGCGGCGCCGGGACGGCATCCGGCGCATGTCCTTGGTGGAGGACTTCTGGCCGGACAGGTCGGTCTCGGTGATGACGGTGAGCTTCAGCCGCTCGTCCACGAAGCCGTGCTCGATGGAGCCGCAGGAGACGTACACGACGTCCCGGGTGGGCGCCTCGCCGAGGTCGGCGACCAGCCGGGCCGGGATGCCCTCGTTGCCGAGCACCTCCGCCAGTCGCGAGGCCGGGCCGTGGCCCTCCGTCACCATGACGACCCGCCAGTCGGAGGCCAGCCGGTCCTTGGCGTCGGCGATCGCCCGGGCGGTGTCGCCCCGGTAGGCCTCGACGGCGTGCATGCCGAGGGTCAGCGTGTTGGCGTCGAACTCGAGGATCCCGTCGACCGTGGACTCGCTGGTCGCGAACGGACTGACGGACCACCAGCGAAGTCCGATCTCGTCGGCGTGCTCGCGCACCTCGGCGAGCGAGCGCAGCGAGGCGGCGGAGACGTCGATGGTCTCCAGGTCGATCGGCAGGTCACCGCCGGCGGCCGCGGCGACCCAGGAGGCGTGCAGGAACTCCTGGCTGGTGGCCACCAGGTCGGCGGCCCGGGTCCGCACCCGCTCCGGGTCGCAGACCACCGCGACCGAGCCGAGCGGCAGCACGTCGAGCAGCAGTTCCATGTCGTCGACCAGCACCGGCGCCAGCGACTCCATGCCCTCGACCGCGATGCCCTCGGCGATCTTGTCCAGGATCTCGGCCAACCCGGGCTGCGCGACGGACAGTTCGGCGGCCCGGGCGCGCACCTCCGCGGTCAGCAGCAGCTCCCGGCAGGGCGGCGCCCACAGGCCGTGCTCGGCGATCTCCAGCGAGCGCTGGTCGGCGACCTTGAAGTAGCGGATCTCCTCGACCTCGTCGCCCCAGAACTCCACCCGCAGCGGGTGCTCCTCGGTCGGCGGGAAGACGTCCAGGATGCCGCCGCGGACGGCGAACTCGCCGCGCTTCTCGACCAGTTCGACCCGCGCGTAGGCGGCCGCGGCGAGCTGTCGGGCCACCTCCTCCAGGTCGTGCGACTCACCGCGCTGGACGGCCACCGGCTCCAGCTCGGCCAGCCCCTTGACCTGCGGCTGGAGCACCGACCGGACCGGGGCGACGATCACCTGCACCGGTCCGGCCGCCGGATCGTCCGCCCGCGGGTGGACGATCCGGCGCAACACGGCCAGCCGGCGGCCGACGGTGTCCGAGCGGGGCGACAGCCGCTCGTGCGGCAGGGTCTCCCAGGCCGGGTACTCGGCGACCGCGTCGGCGGGCAGCAGCGAGCGCAGCGAGGCGGCCAGGTCCTCGGCCTCCCGGCCGGTGGCGGTGACGGCCAGCACCGGGCGGCCCCGGTCGCCGGCGGCCTGCCCGGCCAGCGCGCGGGCGAGCGCGGCGATGGCGAACGGCCGGGCGGCGGGCGGGCCGACCAGGTCCAGGTGGCGGCGGCCGGCGGCCGCGGCTCCGGTGGCGGTGGCCGCCTCGATCGCCTCGGCGAGCGCCGCGTCCCGCGCGACGACATCGAGCAGTCCGGTCAGGCTCATCTGAGGTCTCTTCTTCGTCCCGTGGCTGATGCTGCCTCCGGGCGGCAAGAACCCCGCCGGGGCAACGCGAACGGCCCGGCGCGCCGAGCGGCCGGGGGTCTCCAGCCTACGCCGCGGCACGGACGGGCACGCGGTGTACGAGCCGGGGGGCGCCGCGCCGCGCGGGGGCCGGCCGCGTGGGGACGAACCGGCGGCCGCGACCGCCGCGCTGTCGGAGACACGACCGGGGGCGAACCACTGGACGGAACACCGGACCGCCCGGTGGACGAAGCAGGTGGACGCCGGTCCGGAGCAGGCTCCGCCATCCGCCACGAACTGGACATACTCCTGTCACTGGCCGTCCATGGAGATCGCGCACCATGGTGAACGTGCCCGCCGCACCCAACCGTGGGGGATGGCTGTGGCGGCACTGTCGCACCACCGATGGGGGTCGGAGGTGCGAGGCCGGGCGACCCTGGGTGGGGGCGCCCGCCCAAGCGCCGGGAACCGTGGCGCCCTTTCCTGGAGGGCGCCACGGGTCTCGGCCTCTTCGCGTCGGCCCCCTGCGGGCGGGCCCACTTCACTCCGGCCCACTTCACTCCGGCCCACTTCCGGCGGGCCCACTTCACTCCGGCCCACTTCCGGCGGGCTCTCTTCACAGACCCGCTTCGGCCGGCCACCGCACTCAGCCGCCCCGGACGTCCGCACCCGTCCGGTCGGCCGGAGGCACCGCGGCCGGGACTACCAGCGGGACAGATTGATGTCGTACATCATCACCTGGTGGCCCTGGTTGGCGTTGAAGTCGTAGCGCTCCCAGCTGAAGACCGTCCAGGAGCCGAGCCCGCCGCCCAGGTAGGTGATGACCTTGTTGTTGCCCGCGTCGATCCGGTCGACGTTGTAGACGCGCAGCGACATCCAGCCGTCGTTCGCGAAGCAGAGCTGCCCGCTGTAGCCGTAGTTCCACACCTTCGCGAAATCATCCCGATTTCCGCAGTCGACCCGATCCACGGCCTGTGCCGCGGTCGTCGGCAACAGGGTCGCGGCGGCGGCCGTCAGAACCGTCAGAACGCCCACCCGACGGGCCTTGCCATTTCTGCCCCGAAGGGCGGTACGGGGATTAGTGCGGCGAATCATGTAACCCCTCCATCGATAACGGTCGGGTCCCCGAGATTTACATGACGGGACAGCACCGCACAGCCGTTTTCCGGCCAAGCCGGGCCTCGCCCGGCGGCCGGGGAACGTACCCGGACGAAATGAGCTAGGGTCCGAACACGCTTGCCGTGCTTGAGGATCGGAGCAGAAGCTTGGCACCTCCAGCCCAATTCGGACGATTCGCCGCCATCGCCCTCACGGCCGTCCTTTCGGCCTTATCGACGGGCTGTTCGGACAACTCCGGGAAGGGATCCGCCGATTCCGCGCCGGCCCCGCCGGAGATCAGTTCGACGACCGCCCCGGAATCCGGCCGGGGAGGTCTGACCGGACTCCCGCTCTCCGCATATCAGGCCGATGACCAATCCTCGGTGAAGGAGATTCAGGCGCGGAACGCACTGATCATCGCCTGCATGCACCGGGCCGGCTTCTCCGCGTTCGCCGGGGACGGCTTGCAGGCAGCCCAGCCGCCGGACAATGCGACCGCGCTGCCGGCCGGCGCCTGGGGCTACCTCGGCCCCCAGGCCGCGGCCACCCTGGGCTTCCACCCGCCGAAGCGGACGGCGCCCCGGCCGAACCCCGCCCCGGCGGGCTCCGGCGAGGCCTACGACGGCGCCCGGGTCGACTGCGACCGGCAGGCCGCCGAGCGGATCGGCTCACCGCCCGCGGCGGGCAGTCGGCTGGTCGGCCGACTGTTCGACGAGTCGATGAAGGCCACCGCCGGGGACGCCCGGGTGGTGGCCGCCACCAAGCAGTGGACCGCCTGCATGACGGCCGCCGGGTTCGAGGCCACCACCCCGGAGGAGCTGTCGCACCGGTACCAGACCACCCCGGAGCCCACCCCCGCCGAACTGGCCGCCGCCCGCGCGGACGCCGACTGCACGGCCGGCGTTAACCTGGCGGGCCTCTGGTTCGCCGTGCTGGCGGGCTACCAGCGGCAGTCGATCGACCGCAACGCGGAGGCCCTGACCGCCCAGCAGGAGGCGGTCAGGGCCCAGGACGCGAAGCTCACCGAGCTGATCGCGGGTGAGAGCGGCGGCTGACGACTAACGGCGGCGGTAGGACACCGTGTTGGGGGCCGCGTAGCCGGCGCCGTCGTCCACGATGACGATCTTCGGGATGATCCGGGTCTCGTCGGCACCCTCGGCGCCCTCGGCACCGTCCGTGCCCTCCGCGCCGTCCCGCTGGGCCACCGGCTCGGGCGGTGCGGCCGGCTTCGGCGGCACCACGGCCGGTGCCACCGGGGCGACCGGGCCGGTCACCACCGGCTCGGCGGCGGCCTTGGCGCCGGTCCCGGCGCCGCCGACCACCGGCTGGCGCAGCACCGCCGTGGACTTCGCCGGCGCCGGGGCCTTCGCGACCGGCTCGTCGACCGGAGCGGCGCCCTCGCGCAGGTTCGGCAGCGGGATCTCACCGGTGTCCGCCTCCGAGTCGACCGCCGCCGAGTCGACCGGCATCGCATCGGCGACCGCGTCCACCGGGCCGGAGACCGAACCAGCCGCCGAACCGGCCACCACACCGCCCGCCGGACCGGCCACCGCCGCATCGGCGGCGGCCTCGGCCGCGGCGAGCTCGGCGAAGTCCGCCGGCTCGATCTGCCCGACCGCCGCGCCGGTGAGCGAGGCCAGGGTGGCCTTGATGTGGTCCAGGTGCCGCTGCACGGTCTCCAGCCGGGCGTCGAACGCGCGCTGCTCGAGCTCACTCTCCGCGTTGATCTTCTCGGCCTCCCGGCGGGCCCGTTCGATCAGCTGGTCGGCCTTGGCCTGGGCGTCGGTCTCCAACTGCTTGATCCGGTTCAGCACGGTCTCGCGGTGCTGCTCGGCCTCCTTGACCCGGCGCTCGGCGGTCGCGGAGACCTCGGCGTCCTCGGCGTCGGCCTTGGCCTGGGCCTCGGCGAAGGTCTCGTCGGCCTTGCGGCGCTTGGCGGCCAGCTCGGCCTCGGCGTGCTCGCCGGCCTCGGCGGCGGCCACCCGCACCTTGGCGGCGTAGGCGGTGGCGCCGTCCCGGACGGTGCGGGCCTCCCGGTCGGCGTCGGCGCGGATGCCCTCGGCCTCGGCACGGCTGCGCTCGTCGGTGCGGCGGGCGGCCGCGTCGGCCTCGGCACGGGTGGTGGCGGAGTACTCCCTGGCCGCCTTGTCGAGCGCCTGCCCGGCCTCGTACACCTCGTCCCGGAGGTCCTCGGCGAAGCGCTCGGCCTTCTCCCTGACGGCGCGGGCCTCGTTCCGGGCCATGTCGGCCAGTCCGGCGGCCTGCTCGCTGAGCACCTCGTAGTCCGGCTCCGGGGCCTCGTCGGCGGCGCGGCGGACGTCGGCCAGTCTGGTCTCCATCTGCCGGATCCCGGCGCCCAGGACGCTCAGGCGCTCCCAGGCCTCGTCGCGTTGTGCGGTCAGGGCGACCAGCGCCCGGTCGACCTGCTCCGGCGCGTAGCCGCGCCGGGCCTGGGTGAAGCCGTACTGGGGGACGGCGTCGCTCATGGGCTCTTCCCCTCGTTTCGCGGGCTGCGGAGCCCATGATCGGACGGAACGAACGAATCCGGAACCGGTTGGAACACCGGGGCCGGATTCGGTCGTCGTGCGGACCGGAATATGTCGAGGACCGGACGAATAGACCGATCCTCTTGACCTATTTTGCGCAGATCCGGACGAAACCCCAACGAGGCACAGCTGCCGGGGCATGCCGGAAGGGTCGTTCCGGACACCGGAACGACCCTCCCCACCTGCGAGGATCCGCGACGACCCGCTACAGCAGGCCGTCCCAGAACTGCTCCAGCAGCACGGCCCACCATGTGTCCGTGTTCTGCAGGGCCGCCGGGTCGATCGCGGCGAGCTGCGCCTGGAAGTCGGTCGTCCAGCGACCGGCCTGCTCCGGCGTCAGCCCGTACCGCAGCCGCCACATCCGGCCCAGCAGGGCCAGCGCGCGGACGAACTCCGGTACACCGCTGTTGACGAACCGCGGCGGCTGGCCGGTTCCGTCGACGTCCACCGCGACCACGTTCGCGGTGCCGTACTGGACGCACAGCTGACGCCCGTAGTCGTTGCCGAGCACCAGGTACCCGCCGAAGTCCTGGGCAACCGGCAGGCCGCGCTCGGCGGCCAGCTCGGCGAGTGTCGGGATCGGCCGCCCCTCCTGCGCCTGGGCCCAG
Source organism: Kitasatospora sp. NPDC023176 (assembly GCF_055560495.1). NCBI lineage: Bacteria > Bacillati > Actinomycetota > Actinomycetes > Kitasatosporales > Streptomycetaceae > Kitasatospora > Kitasatospora sp. NPDC023176. The sequence continues at coordinate 26,480 of NZ_JBVHIP010000007.1, forward strand.
AAGAACGGCCCGAAGTCGCGCGGCAGCCCGGCCCAGGTCAGGGTCTGCGACACCGGCTCGGGCACGCCCTGACGGGAGACGGCGCGCTGCTCGTAGCGGAACAGGTTCTGCCCGAAGGCCGTCCCCAGCTCCTGGGCGAGCTGCTGGGACGGCAGCGGGGGCAGCGCCTGGACCGTCCCCGGCGCGGGCAGCGGCGCCCGGAACGGGCGGACCCGCTGGGCGCCGGAGGCCAGCTGGTGCAGCTCGTCCAGGTGGTCCAGCAGCTCGGCCATCCCGGCCTGCCGGGAGGCGTGGTCACGGCCGTACGGGGCGGTGTGGGTCAGCCGCACGTTCGGCCAGGAGGCCGCGATCATGCGGTTGCAGTAGCCGCCGGGCAGGTCGCAGGACTCCAGCTCGGTGTACAGCTCCAGCACCTGCTCCGGCGGCACGTTCAGCCGGCGCAGGTCCTGCAGGATCTTCCACTCCGGGTGCGGGGTACCGGGCTCGCTGCGGTGCAGCAGCTTCTGCTCCGAGCCGTCCGGGCCCCGGTAGCTGAGCGCGGCGAAGTAGCCCGGACCGACCGCGGGCACCCCCGGCGGCACCGGCGCGCCCTGCGGCGGACCGGTGACCTGCGCCGGCGGGACGACCCCGGGCGCGGCGCCCGCGTTCGGGTAGCCGTACCCGGCCGCGGGCGTGACCGGGGCCGCCGGACCGCCGGGCGGCGGCGGGACGGCGGGGCCGCCGGACGGCGGGGTGCCCGGGTCCGCCGGGCCGCCGAGCAGCGCCGGGTCGATGGCGCTCGCCAGCTGGGTCGCCTCGTACGCCACCCCGGCGGAGGCCGGGGCGGGCGTGGCCGGGGCGGGGGCGGGGGCGTCACCCGTACGCAGGCCTGCCGGGGGCGGGGGCGGCGGGGTCGAACCGGCCGCCCGGCCACCCGGACCGGCGGCGGGCGTGCCGGAGCCCGGGGTCTGCCGCAGCGCGGCCGGCGGGGGCGGCGGCGGGGCCGAGGCCGGAGCACGGCCGAGGCCGCCCGGAGCCGGGGCGCCGGCGCCCGGACCGGACGGGCCGGACGGACCACCGCGCAGCGCGGCCGGCGGGGGCGGCGGCGGAGCCGAGGCCGGAGCACGGCCGAGGCCGCCCTGGGCCGGGGCGCCGGCGGGCGGGGCGGCCGGGCCGGGGGCACCGGGCAGACCGGCCAGCCCGCCGGGCGAGGCCAGCATGGTGGGCGCCTGCTCGACCGGGGCGCCGCCCGCGGGCGGCGCGGCCGGGGTGCCGGGCGTGGCCAGCATGGTCGGCGCCTGCTCCACCGGAGCACCGGGCGGGGTCGCCGGGGCACCCGGCAGGCCCATCAGGCCGGGCATGGCGTCCGGCGGCGCGAGCAGCGTCGGCGCCGGCGCGGCCATCGCGGCGGGCGCCGGGGCCTGGGCCGGCGGGGCGGCGGGCGGCCCGGCCGGGGGCTGGGCCGCCGGAGGCTGGGCGCCGACCGGCGGGACCGGGGGCATGCCGTAGCCGCCGCTGCCCGGGGGCATCAGCATGGTCGCGGCCTCGGCCCCGGCCGGGGCGGGCGCGTCGGGCAGGTCGGAACCGGAGGTGCGCAGGCCCTCCGACATCAGCACGGTGGCGGCCTCGGCGCCGACCGGGGCGACCGGCGGCTGCGGCACGGCGGGCGGCACCGGCGCGACGGCCGGGGGCCGCGGGGCGGCGTACGGATCGTCGCCGGGCGGCGGGGCCAGCATGGTCGGCGCGTCCCCGGCGGGCCGGTCGGAGACCGGCGGCTCGGTCAGCACGGCCGGCGCGGGCGGCACCGGCGTCGGCAGCGGCGCGGGCGGCACCTCGGCCGGGGCAGGCGCCGGAGCGACCGGGGCAGGCGCCGGAGCGGCGTCCGCGCTCCCCAGCTTCTGCGCCTCCGCCGCGATCGCCGCCGCCCCCGCCTCCTGCAGCCACTGCGGCGGGCTGAGCAGGAAAGAGGTCGCCTCCACCGGCCCGGGTGCGGGCTTCGCCGCCCCGGCCGGGTTGGCCGCGACCGGCCGCCCGTACACCTCCTCGTACTGCCGGACCACCTCGTTGACGGGCAGCGCGGGCCACAGCGTGCTGGCGCCCGAGTCCCGGGCGATCACCAGCCGCGCCCCGCCCGAGCCCGGCCCGCCGTCGGCGCCGGTGGCCGGGCCGGCCGCCGGGTCCGCGGGCGACACCGCCCAGCAGACGAAGCCGAGGTCGAACTCGCGGACCCGCACCTCGCGCTGCTGCGCGTGCGGCACTCCGCCGTTGATCCACTCCTCGGCGAGTTCCTGCGCCTGCGCGTACGTCACCACGCCCGGTTCACCCCTGTCCCCGTCGTCTCCACTCGTTCCCTCAACGCCGTTCCCGCGGTCACGTCAGTCCACCGGGACGGCCCGGGCGAACCCGCCGTCCACCATCAGCTCCGCGACCGTCTCCAGCTCCGGCGGGCCGCCGGCCAGCCGGAGCAGGAAGGCGTCGAAGTCGTCCCCGCAGGGCAGCAGCAGCCGGGCGCAGCGCTCCTCCGGGGCCTCGGGGCCGCCGGAGTCACGGGCGTCGTCGTACAGGTGGAACCAGACCGAGCCGGTCCGCTCGCCGCGCACCTTGAGCGCGATGAGGCCGCCCTGGGCGTAGGCGATGCCCAGGTAGTCCTTGGTGAGGTGGTCGCGCAGGCACTTGTTGGCGTAGACGACGTCCTCGGTGCCGTACTCCTCGGTGAGGGTCAGGAACGGCTGGTCGAGCAGCATGCCCAGCTCGGTGTCCAGCGCGACCCCGACCGGGCCGCGGCCGCCGCCCAGCTTGAGGAAGGTGCGGTAGGCGCCGGGCAGCCGGTAGCCGAGGCGCTCCTCGGCGCGCTGCAGCAGGTCCTCGGGGACGCCGATCGGGTCGCTGCCGTCCTTGGCCAGCGAGAAGTGGACGGGCCGGCGCTCCTGCAGCGGGCGGGTGCCCCGGCGGGAGTGGTCGGCGGACGAGGTGGCCAGGCCGCCGTGGTGCCGCAGCAGGGCCTTGACCTCGACCGGGACCAGCTCCATCCGGCGCCAGCCGGGGGCCGCCCGGCCGACCGCGTGGTGCCAGGTCCAGCCGGGCGGGGTGGCCACCGCGGTCTCCAGGTCGGCCCAGAGCGGGTGGCCCTGGGTGAACAGCGCCGCGTTGGCCGAGACGTAGTCGGTCAGCCGCAGTTCGTCCACGCCGAAGCCGTCCGGCGGGTCGGCGACCTCGGCCGCCGCGGCGGCGTACGGGCCGAAGTCCGGGTAGCCGGCCTCGTCCACCCGGACCCCGGCCGGGTGCCGCTCCGCGCGGACCGGATCCGGGAACTGCACCACCTGACCTGCGTACGCCGCGTTCGGTGCGGCGGCGACGCCGGGCCGACCTGTCGTCATCTGGGAGCCCCCACTGGCTGCTGCAAATTGCTCGGTGCGCTTGCTGGGCACCAGCCTAGGGCCTGTCCTCGAACTCCCGTCGTCCGCCCGGGCGGGCGGGGCGGCGTCGGGGGGCGTGCATCGCAAGGCGGAGGAGGGAGCCACTGCGGAGCATTGGCGACCGACGACAACGCGGCGAGGTGCGTGCCCCGGCGTCGCCCCGCAGGCGGGAGTTCGAGGACAGGCCCTTGGGGTTACCCGGCCGGTCGGCCCCCCGCACCCAGGGCCCGCCCCAACACCTCCACGACCCGCACCTGCTGGGCCTCCGTGAGGTGCGGGTGCAGCGGCAGGCTGAGCAGTTCGCCGGCGGCCCGTTCGGCGACCGGGAAGGCGCCCGCGCGGTATCCGAGCGGGCGGAACGCGGGCTGGAGGTGCACCGGGACGGGGTAGTGCACGCCGGCGCCGATCCCGGCGGCGTGCAGCGCGGCCAGCGCGGCGTCGCGGCGGCCGCCCGCGATCCGCACCGGGTAGAGGTGGTGGACGTGCTCGTTGCCGGGCGCGGTGGACGGCGACCGGACGCCCTCCAGACCCGCGAGCAGCCGGTCGTAGCGGTCCGCGGCGGCGCGGCGGGCGGCGTTCCAGTCGGGCAGCCGGCGCAGTTTGGCCCGCAGCACGACGGCCTGCAGCGCGTCCATCCGGGAGTTGAAGCCGAGCCGCTCGTGCACGTACTTGTCGCGCGCGCCGTGGTCGCCGATCAGCCGTACGGCGGCGGCGAGTTCGTCGTCGTCGGTGAGCACCGCCCCGGCGTCGCCGTAGCCGCCGAGGTTCTTGCCCGGGTAGAAGCTGGTCGCCGCGATCCGCCCGTACGCGCCGCGGCCGTGCCGCCGGGCGCCCTGGGACTGCGCCGCGTCCTCCACCACCGGGCGGTCGCCGGCCAGTTCCAGCAGCGCCTCCATCGGCGCGAACTGGCCGAACAGGTGGACGGGCAGCAGGGCCACCGCGCCGGGCAGGGCGGCGGCGGCCCGTTCGGGGTCGATCAGCAGGTGCTCCGGGTCGACGTCGACCGGCACCGGGCGCAGCCCGGCCCGCTGCACCGCCCCGGCGGTGGCGACGAAGGTGTTGGCGGGCAGCAGCACCCCGCCCCCGGGCGGCAGGTCCAGGGCGCGCAGGGCCAGTTCCAGGGCGTCGGTGCCGTTGGCGGCGCCCACGCAGTGCCGTACGCCCGTGAAGGCGGCGTACTCCCGCTCGAAGGCGGCCACCTCGGGGCCCTTGACGAACCACCCGCCGGCCAGCACCCGGTCGAACCCGGCCCGCACCTCGGCCTCGACCTCGGCGTGCGCGGCCGCCAGGTCGACCAGCGGGATCCCGGGGCTCACCGGACGGCCTCCCGCTCGCCGGCGCCCACCGGCACGGTGACGCCGCCGAGTTCGAGGCTGAGCGAGGCCGCCTCCAGCAGTTCCAGCACCCGCACCCCGGCCCGCCCGTCGGTGAGCGGGGCCCGGCCCTCGACGATGGCGGCGGCGAACTCGGCCATCACGTTGCGCAGCGCCTCCTGTTCGACCAGCGCGGGCGCGACCATCTCGCCGACCCGGTAGGAGATCAGCGCCCGGTGCCGGATGGCGTCGGTGAGCTGGTCGGGCGGGGTGAGGTCGACCCCGCGGTCGTGCACGGCCAGCCGGGCCTGCGGGTTGAGGTCGTCCCAGACCAGGGTGCGCCGGGAGCCGCCGATCAGCGTGGTGCGGACCTTCGTCGGGGAGAGCCAGTTGACGTGGCAGTGTGCCAGCGCGCCGTTGCTGAGCCGCACCGTCAGGTAGGCGACGCAGACGCGGCCGGCCCCGATCGGGTCGGCGCCCTGGGCGCAGACGCCGACCGGCACGACGCCGGGCGGCAGCACGAAGTCCAGGATGGACAGGTCGTGCGGGGCGAGGTCCCACAGCACGTCGACGTCGGGCTGCACCAGGCCGAGGTTGATCCGCACCGAGTCGAAGAACTGGACGTCCCCGATCTCCCCGCCGTGCACCAGTTCGCGGATCCGGCGGACCACCGGGGTGTAGCAGAAGGTGTGGTCGCACATCAGCACCAGCCCGGCGGCCTCGGCCAGTTCGACCAGTTCGGCGGCCTCGGCGGCGGAGGTGGTGATCGGCTTCTCCACCAGTACGTGCTTGCCGGCCTCCAGCGCGGCCCGTACCAGCGGGTAGTGGGCGCCCGCCGGGGTGGCCACCGCGACGGCGTCCACCCGTTCGTCGGCCAGCACCCGCTCGTACCGGCCGGTCGCCGCGACGGTGCTGTACTCCCCCAGCACGGTACGGGCCTTGGCCTCGTCCAGGTCGCACAGCCAGTGCAGCCGCAGCGCCGGGGTGTGCTGGGCGTTGCGGACCAGCTTCGGCCCCCAGTAGCCGGCCCCGACCACCGCGAGGCCCACCGGCCGCTCCGGCACCGGCCGGGGCGGCTCGCCCGGGGTGGGCACGTGCCCACCGGGCGCCTGGCTGGCGGTCTCGGCCGCCCACTGCTTCGACGTCATCGCTCGGGCCCCCTCACGGGGCGGGCGCACCGGCCCTCCCCGGCTCCGGCGCCGGAGTGGGCCCGCGCCCGCCCCGACGGCATCAACGTCCGGCGCGGGCACCGGAGTCGGCCCGGCCGATAGGTGTCCGTACGGCCGGCCGCGCCCCCTTCGGCTCGCTGCCGGAACGGTACCGGCCGCGGCCCGGGGGCGGGGGCGGTTTCGGGAGATCAGCGGACAAGTCGTGACGAGGGTGTGCGGATGCGACCCGGGTGCCGCCAGGATTCGGGTGGGACGGGAACGCGGACCGCCGGTGACCGCACTGGTGTTCGCCCGGCCCCGCACCCCGGTTGTGCGGTTGTCGGGGGCGAATGACAGGCTGGCCCCGGACCAACAGGTACCAACAGGAACCGGACCGCCAGGAACGAGGAGGAGGACACCGCATGACCACCGGTGAGCCGGCGGGCCCGCCCGTGCTGCGCCACCACCGCGACAGCCTGCTGCCCGCCGTCGCCGCCGCGCTGTCGCTCAAGGGCGGCGAGGTGCACACCCTGGCGGGCGACAAGGACGACCGGCGCCCGCTCCTGCACCCGCTGGTCGGCGACTTCCTGGACGCCCTGCCGGTCGAGGCCCGGGAACGGTTCACCGGCCGCTGCCCGGAGGCCGTCCTGCTCTCCCAGTACCTGACCACGGTCGACGGCAAGCGCTCCAAGCGCGCCGCCCGCAAGCCGATGAGCCTGCACGAGGCCCGCAAGGCGCTCAAGGGCTCGCGGATGACGACCCTCCGGATCCGCGAGGAGGGCGACCCCGCGCACGGCACCCACGCCCCGCCGTGCCGCTCCTGCACCCCGATGCTGGAGCACTTCACCGTGCTGAGCGTCGCCGTCGGGCCGCCGGCCCGCTGAGCCGTCCGCACGCCGGGCGTCCACACCCCGGCCGCCTCGTACGTCCCTGTCCCCCAGCCCCGGAGCACGCCCTGAACCCGCCCAGCCCGCCCCCGCCCCCGCCGGCCACCCTCGCCCCGGCCGCTCCGCCCCCGGCCGGCCCCGCGCGGACCCGCCCGCGCTTCCCCGCCGAGGTCGCCGCCGAACTCAAGGCGGCCGGCTGGCACCCCGGCCGCTGGGAGATCCGGCAGGCCGAGGAGTGGGCCGACGCCCTGGTCGGGCACGGCGGTCCCGGCGGCATCCCGCACGCGGTCTTCCCGGCGGCGGTGGAGGCCTGGGCCGAGTTCGGTGGCCTCGCCTTCGATCTGTCCGGTCCGGGCCGCCAGCTGGCCCGCACGCCCTTCCTGATCGACCCGATGTGCGGCCTGCACCAGCCGCGCACCCTGTTCGACCTCGGCCGGGCCCTGGGCGGCAAGCTCGCCCCGCTGGGCGAGGAGGCGTACGGGCAGGCGCTGCTGGCGGTCGACGAGGAGGGCCGGGTCTACAGCCTGGACCACACCGGCGAGTGGTTCCTCGGCCACGGCATCGACCAGGCGATCAGCGCCCTGGTCCTGGGCACCGCCCCGGAACGGCTGCGCACCGCCGAGGACCACGGCCGGTAGGGCCGGTTCGGCTAGCGCAGCCGGTCCCCCCGGACGGCCAGCCGGGACGGCAGCACCGCCTCCACCCGGAAGCCGCCGTCCGCCTCCGGCCCGGACGAGAAGGTGCCGCCCAGCGCGACCACCCGCTCCCGCATCCCGACCAGCCCGTTGCCCCCGCTGGGCAGTTGCGCCGCGGCCCGCTCCCCGCCCGGGCAGGCGTTCACCACGCTCACCCGCACCCCGTTCGGCGCGTACGCGAGCAGCACCGACACCTGGGCGCCGCCCGCGTGCTTGTGGGCGTTGGTCAGCCCCTCCTGGACGACCCGGTAGGCGGTCTGCTCGGCCTCGCCGGTGAACTCCTGCCGGCTGCCGCTGACCGTCAGGGTCACCGCCATCCCGGCCGCCCGGGACTGGTCGACCAGCCGGGGCAGCCCGGCCAGTGAGTCCGGCTCCGGCTGCCGCTCGTCGTCCATCCGCAGCACGCCGAGGATCTCGCGCAGTTCGTTGAGCGCCTGCCGGCCCACCTCACCCATCAGCCGGGCGCTCTGCGCGGCCTTCTCCGGGTCCTTGACGGCTATTCGCTCCAGCGCCCCGGAGTGCACCACCATCAGCGAGACCCGGTGCGCCACCACGTCGTGCATCTCCCGGGCGATCCGGGTGCGCTCCTCCAACCGGGCCCGGCGGGCGCGTTCCTGGGCCTGTTCGGCCAGCAGGTCGAGTTCGGTCTCCAGGCCGTGGGCGCGGTCCTTGAGCGACTCGATCAGCCGCCGCCGCGCCCCCACGTACAGGCCGGTGAACACCGGGGCGACGGTCAGTCCGACCGCGACCATCAGCGACAGCAGGATCATGCCCCACAGCGGCGGCCGCTCCCCCATCGCGTCGTCCGGGGTCATCAGCTGCAGCGCCATCACGGCGACCGCCTCGGCGAAGGCCAGCCCGGACAGCGCCACCACCCGGCGCCGCCGGGAGGGCCACTCCCAGGTCTCCGCCAGCGTGTACAGCGCGACCACCAGCAGCACCACGCCGAGCATCCCGGGCAGCACCAGCAGGGTCACCAGCACCGGTACGGCCGGCCAGCGCCGACGCACCACCAGCGAGCCGCCGGCCAGCGTGCCGAGCACCGCGATCCCGACCGCGCCCGCGGCGGTCACGTGCATCCGGGCGGACAGGAAGGCGATCGTGCTGGCCGAGCACTCGACCGCGGCCAGCAGCGCCAGGCCGATGTCGAGGAGGGCGCTGCGCCGCCGCTTCCACCACCAGAACGACCGGTCCGGCACGCGCTCCCCAGGCGACTTGCTCATGCGTGACAGATTAAGCCGTGTCCGACGATCCCCGCCGGGCGCCCGGCGGGGATCGTCGGACACGGCTTGAACGCAACCCCTCCCCTTTCCCGCCGGGATTGCCCGGTACGCCCCCCGAACCCCATAAGTGGTCCAGACCACAGGTCGTTTTCGGCAGCCCTGTCCGCCATCCGGCCACCTCGCGGACAGCGACCGCCCCGACACCTATGCTGGGTCGCGTCGGACAGCGCGGTCCGCACGCGTCACACCCGTCACACTGCGCGTGGACCTGTGACGATGAGCCGTTGCCGAACCCCACCACCACAGGGAGCCAGCCGTGACCGCTCCGGTCCCCACCCCGGCGGACAGCCCCACCGTCATCGCCGACAATGCCGCCCTGCGCGCGGACATCCGCCGCCTCGGCGACCTTCTCGGCGAGACGCTGGTCCGCCAGGAAGGCCCCCAACTGCTGGGCCTGGTCGAACAGGTCCGGCTGCTCAGCCGCACCGACGGCGAGGCCACCGCCGAACTCCTCTCCGACATCGACCTGGACACGGCCGCCAAGCTGGTCCGCGCCTTCTCCACCTACTTCCACCTCGCCAACGTCACCGAGCAGGTGCACCGCGGCCGGGAGTTCGCCACCCGCCGCGCCCGCGAGGGCTCGCTGCTCGCCCAGACCGCCGACCAGCTCGCCGAGGCCGACCCCAAGCACCTCCAGAACACCCTGGCCCACCTCGCGGTCCGCCCGGTCTTCACCGCCCACCCCACCGAGGCCGCCCGCCGCAGCGTGCTCAACAAGCTGCGCCGGATCGGCGAACTCCTCGACCGCATCCACCGCGAGGAGCTCAACAACGGCCTGGCCGCCGCCGACCCGGCCCGCACCAGCAGCGCCAAGCGCTCCGCCGACCGCCGGCTCGCCGAGGTCATCGACCTGCTCTGGCAGACCGACGAACTGCGCATCGCCCGCCCCGAGCCCACCGACGAGGCCCGCAACGCCGTCTACTACCTGGACGAGCTCTACCGCGAGGCCGTCCCCGAGGTGCTGGAGGAGCTGCACGAGGAACTCGCCCGGGTCGGCCTCGGCCTGCCCGACGGCGTGCGCCCGCTCACCTTCGGCACCTGGATCGGCGGCGACCGCGACGGCAACCCCAACGTCACCCCGCAGGTCACCTGGGACGTCCTCAACCTCCAGCACGAGTACGGCATCAAGGACGCGCTCGCCGCGATCGACGACCTGCGCAACACCCTCTCCACCTCCGAGCGGCTGGCCGGCGCCTCGGTCGAACTCCTCGCCTCGCTCAACACCGACCTGCACCAGCTCCCCGAACTCAGTCCCCGCTACAAGCGGATGAACGCCGAGGAGCCGTACCGCCTCAAGGCCACCTGCATCCGGCTCAAGCTGGAGAACACCCGCGAGCGCCTGGCCGGCGGCACCCCGCACGTCGAGGGCCGCGACTACGTCGGCACCCGCGAACTGATCACCGACCTGCGGCTGATCCAGGACTCGCTGCGCGCCCACCGCGGCGAGCTGATCGCCGACGGCCGGCTCGCCCGCGCCATCCGCACCATCGAGGCCTTCGGCCTCCAGCTCGCCACCATGGACGTGCGCGAGCACGCCGAGGCCCACCACCACGCCCTCGGCCAGCTCTTCGACCGGCTCGGCGAGGAGGCCTGGCGCTACGCCGACATGCCCCGCGAGTACCGGCAGAAGCTGCTCGCCAAGGAACTGCGCTCGCGCCGCCCGCTCGCCCCCACCCCGGCCCCGCTGGACGAGGCCGGCACCAAGACCCTCGGCGTCTTCAACACCATCCGCGAGGGCTTCGAGCGCTTCGGCGACGAGATCGTCGAGAGCTACATCATCTCGATGTGCCAGGGCGCCGACGACGTCTTCGCCGCCACCGTGCTGGCCCGCGAGGCCGGCCTGATCGACCTGCACGCCGGGATCGCCAAGATCGGCATCGTGCCGCTGCTGGAGACCACCGAGGAACTCCAGCAGGCCGACCGCATCATGGACGAGATGCTCTCCGACCCCTCCTACCGGCTGCTGGTCGCGCTGCGCGGGGACGTCCAGGAGGTCATGCTCGGCTACTCCGACTCCTCCAAGTTCGGCGGCATCACCACCTCCCAGTGGGAGATCCACCGCGCCCAGCGCCGGCTGCGCGACGTCGCCCACCGCTACGGCATCCGGCTGCGCCTGTTCCACGGCCGCGGCGGCACCGTCGGCCGCGGCGGCGGCCCCTCGCACGAGGCCATCCTGGCCCAGCCCTGGGGCACCCTGGAGGGCGAGATCAAGGTCACCGAGCAGGGCGAGGTCATCTCCGACAAGTACCTGCTCCCGTCCCTCGCCCGGGAGAACCTGGAGCTGACCATCTCCGCCACCCTCGCCGCCTCCGCGCTGCACACCGCCCCGCGCCAGGCCCCCGAGGAACTGGCCCGCTGGGACGCCGCGATGGACCGGGTCTCCGAGGCCGCCCACACCTCCTACCGCGCCCTGGTCGACCAGGAGGACCTGCCGAAGTACTTCTTCGCCTCCACCCCGGTCGACCAGCTCGCCTCGCTGCACCTGGGCTCCCGCCCGTCCCGCCGCCCCGACTCCGGCGCCGGGCTGGACGGCCTGCGGGCCATCCCGTGGGTGTTCGGCTGGACCCAGTCCCGCCAGATCGTCCCCGGCTGGTACGGCGTCGGCTCCGGCCTGGCCGCCGCCCGCGCGGCCGGCCTCGGCGACGTGCTGGACGAGATGTACGGCCAGTGGCACTTCTTCCGCAACTTCCTGTCCAACGTCGCCATGACGCTGGCCAAGACCGACCTGCGGATCGCCCGCCACTACGTCGAGCAGCTGGTGCCCGGCGAACTGCGGCACATCTTCGACCAGATCGTCGCCGAGCACGAGCTCACCCTGCGCGAGGTGCTCCGGCTCACCGGCGAGAGCGAACTGCTGGAGCACAACCCGGTGCTGAAGCAGACCTTCACCGTCCGTGACGCCTACCTCGACCCGATCTCCTACCTCCAGGTCGCCCTGCTGCGCCGCCAGCGCGAGGAGGTCGCGGCCGGCCGCCCCGAGGACCCGCTGCGCGCCCGCGCGCTGCTGCTCACCGTCAACGGCGTCGCCGCCGGCCTGCGCAACACCGGCTGACCCGGCGACGACGAAGGGCCGGTGCCTCCACCTGGAGGCACCGGCCCTTCGTCGTACGGTCCTACTCCGCGGGCTCGCCCGCGCGCCGGCGCTTCAGCCACAGCGCGGCCCCGCCGGCCGCGACCACCAGGCCGCCGCCGACCGCCAGCAGCCCCGCGTCCGGGCCGACCGACTCACCGAGCACCGGGCCGAACTGGGCCGCCGCGGGCTCCGGCGAGACCACCGGATCCGGCTCGGCCACCGGCTCGGCGTGCGCCATCGCGCCGCCGGACAGCAGTACTCCGGCCGCCCCCAGCGCACCGGCGGTGCTTACCCGTCGTCCGAACTGCTTCAGCCGGACCACCCGGAGCCGCCGAAGTCGGCGGACCGGACGCAATCTCCGCATCGAGAACTCCCCAGGACCCGTTCGCCTACCAGGCCGACGCTATCCGATCCCGCACAGGCTTCTCACATGGATTCAGGTTTGCCGGGCAAGCGTTGCACGACTGTTGTGTACCCGGCACGGCGCGCACATGACGTCACGTCAGGTGTTGTACGAACCCTGCGCCCGCTCCAGCCCCTCGGACAGCAGCGCCTCCACCGCGTCCGCCGAGCGGTCCACGAACCACTCCAGTTCCTTGCGCTCGGTCGAGGAGAAGTCCTTCAGCACGAAGTCCGCGACCTCCATCCGGCCCGGCGGCCGGCCGATCCCGCAGCGCACCCGGTGGTAGTCCGGGCCCAGCGACTTGGTGATCGACTTCAGCCCGTTGTGGCCGTTGTCGCCGCCGCCCAGCTTCAGCCGCAGCGCCGCGTAGTCGATGTCCAGTTCGTCGTGGACGGCGATCAGCGCCGAGGCCGGCGCCTTGTAGAAGTCCCGCAGCGCCGTCACCGGCCCGCCGGAGAGGTTCATGAAGGACTGCGGCTTGGCCAGCACCACCCGCTTGCCCGCCAGCCGTCCCTCGGCCACCTGGGCCCGGCTCTTGTGCGCCTTGAACTTGGCGCCCATCCGCTGCGCCAGCAGGTCCACCACCATGAAGCCGATGTTGTGCCGGTTCCGGGCGTACTGCTCGCCCGGGTTGCCCAGCCCCACCACCAGCCAGGGACCCTCGTACTCCTCCGTCATCCTCTTCTCCTTCGCGCTCGACGCCATCATCCCGGACGCACCGCTGCCCCGGCCGCTCCAGGGGAGCGACCGGGGCAGCGGTCGAAAAGCTCTCAGACGCGGGAGGCTCAGGCCTCGGCGCCCTCGGCCTCGGCGGCCTCGTCCTCGACCGGGGCGGCCTGGGCGGCGATGACCTGCAGCACGACGGCGTCGGCGTCGACGGCCAGGGTGGCGCCGGCCGGCAGCACGATGTCCTTGGCGAGGATGGAGGCGCCGGCCTCCAGGCCCTCGATCGAGACGGTGACGGCCTCGGGCAGGTGGGTGGCCTCGGCCTCGATCGGCAGGGCCTGGAGGACGTGCTCCAGCAGGTTGCCGCCGGCGGCCAGCTCGCCCTCGGTGTGGACCGGAACCTCGACGTTGACCTTCTCGCCGCGCTTGACCAGCAGCAGGTCGACGTGCTCGATGGTGCGCTTGATGGCCTCGCGCTGGACGGCCTTCGGCAGGACGTACTCGTCCTTGCCCTCGATCGGAACGACCAGCAGGGCGTTCGGGGTCTTGAGGGCCATCATCAGGTCGTGGCCGGGCAGGTTCAGGTGAACCGGGGCGTGGCCGTGGCCGTAGACGACACCGGGGACGAAGCCGGCACGGCGGGCGCGACGGGCGGCACCCTTGCCGAACTCGGAACGGGTCTCAGCGGCAAGGCGGATCTCGGACACGACTGCACTCCTCGTGAAGACTGGCGCGGGGGTGCAGGCAACGCGAAAAACCGCCGGGACCACACCCTCAGTACGTTCGGGGGTCACTCGGCGGCAACGGCCTCTGCCGACGGACGGGATCCGCCACCGGCAGCGCGTCGATCACGGTGCCGGTGTCCGTCGAGCGGGCACACGGCATCCCTCGCCGAGCAGTTTCACGAGTCTAACCGCACCGGCCCCCTCCCGCGAAATCGGCCCCCGTTGGCCGAACCGGCGGCGGCCCCGGACCGATGGTGGTCCGGGGCCGCCTGCGCGGGGCTTCGTCAGTGCACGCCCTCGAAGAGGCTGGTGACCGAGCCCTCCTCGAACACCTCGCGGATCGCGGCGGCGATCGACGGGGCGATGGACAGCGTGGTGATCTTGTCCAGCTGGAGCTCGGCCGGGGTGGGCAGCGTGTTGGTGAACACGAACTCGCTCACCCGCGAGTTCTTCAGCCGGTCCGCGGCCGGGCCGGAGAGCACGCCGTGGGTGGCGGCCACCACGACGTCCGCGGCGCCGTTCTCGAACAGCGCGTCGGCGGCGGCGCAGATCGTGCCGGCGGTGTCGATCATGTCGTCGACCAGGACGCACACCCGGTCCTTGACGTCACCGACGACGTCGGCCGACAGGATGGTGTTGGCCTGGGTGATGTCGCGGCGCTTGTGGATGATCGCCAGCGGGGCGTCCAGCCGGTCGCACCACTGGTCGGCGACCTTGACCCGGCCGGCGTCCGGCGAGACGACGGTCAGCTTGTCGCGGTCGACCTTCCCGCCGATGTAGTCGGCCAGCAGCGGCAGCGCGAACAGGTGGTCCACCGGGCCGTCGAAGAAGCCCTGGATCTGCGCGGTGTGCAGGTCGACGGCCATCAGGCGGTCGGCGCCGGCCTGGCGCAGCAGGTCGGCGACCAGGCGGGCCGAGATCGGCTCACGGCCGAGGTGCTTCTTGTCCTGGCGGGCGTACCCGTAGAACGGCAGGATCGCGGTGATGCTCTTGGCGGAGGCCCGCTTGAGAGCATCGATCATGATCAGCTGTTCCATGATCCACTGGTTGATGGGAGCCGTGTGGCTCTGCATCACGAAGCAGTCCGCGCCGCGCGCCGACTCCAGGAAACGGACGTAGATCTCGCCGTTGGCGAAGTCCAGGGCCTTGGTCGGGACCAGCTCGGTCCCCAGCGCCTCGGCAACCTCCCTCGCCAGCTCCGGGTGGGCACGGCCGGAGAAGAGCTTGAGCTTCTTCTCACCCGACGTCGTGATCCCGCTCACTGCACCGTCTCCTCGCGTTGCGGACGCTGATCCCCGTCCCCGAGGAGGGCAGGCGCAGCCCGCACTCACGGAGGATCGGGGAATTGTCGGTACGCCTGGACACGGGCGGTAAGCCCAGTGGCGCACGTATGTCCCCCAGGTTACGCGCCCGCGCAGAAACCGTCCGCCCCGGGGACCGGCCGACCGGCCCCCGGCGGGCCCGTCAGGCCTCCGCGGCGCCGTCCGTCGCGGCCTTGGCGGCCTGCGCGGACACGGTTCCGGGGCGCTTGCGCTCGACCCAGCCCTCGATGTTGCGCTGCTGCGCGCGGTTCACGCCGAGTGCGCCGGGCGGGACGTCGGTGGTGATGACCGAGCCCGCGCCGGTGTACGCGCCGTCACCGACGGTGACCGGGGCGATGAACATGTTGTCCGAACCGGTGCGGCAGTGCGCGCCGATGACCGTGCGGTGCTTGTTGACCCCGTCGTAGTTCACGGTGACCGAGGCCGCGCCCACGTTGGTGCCCTCGCCGATGGTGGCGTCGCCGATGTAGGAGAGGTGCGGCACCTTGGCGCCCTCGCCCAGCTCGGAGTTCTTGATCTCGACGTAGGTGCCGACCTTCGCCTTGCGGGCCAGCTTCGCCCCCGGCCGCAGGTAGGCGTACGGGCCGGTGGCGGCCAGCTCGCCGATCTCGGCGCGGTCGGCCGTGGTGTTGCTCACACGGGCGCCGGCGCCGACCAGGGTGTCCTTGAGGGTGGAGTTCGGGCCGACCTCGCAGTCCTCGCCGAGGTGGGTGGCGCCCTGCAGCTGGGTGTTCGGCAGCACGACGGCGTCCGGCTCGTACGTCACCTGGACGTCGATCCAGGTGGTCGCCGGGTCGACCACGGTGACGCCCGCGCGCATCGCCCGCTCCAGCAGACGGTCGTTCAGCAGCCGACGGGCCTGCGCCAGCTGGACCCGGTCGTTGATGCCCAGGATGTCCCGGTGGTCCTCGGCGACCACGGCGCCGACCCGGTGCCCGGACTTGCGCAGGATCTCCAGGGTGTCGGTCAGGTACTCCTCGCCCTGCGAGTTGTCCGTGGTGAGCTCGGCCAGCGCCTCGGCGAGTAGCTTGGCGTCGAAGGCGAAGACGCCCGAGTTGATCTCGGCGATCGCGCGCTGGGTGTCGGTGGCGTCCCGCTCCTCGACGATCGCGGCGACGGTGCCGTCCTCGTCGCGCAGGATCCGGCCGTAGCCGAAGGGCGCGGGGACGACGGCGGTGAGCACGGTGACGCCGTTCTGCTGGGCCTCGTGCGAGCGCGCCAGCCGGCGCAGGGTGTCCCCGGTCAGCAGCGGCGAGTCGCCGGCGGTGACGATCACCGTGCCGTCCAGCGTCACGCCGTCGGCGGCCAGCGCCTCCAGCGCGGTGCGCACCGCGTGACCGGTGCCGTTCTGCTGCTCCTGCACCACCGGACGGGCGGCCGGGTAGTGCGCCGCCAGGTGCTCCTCGACCTGCTCGCGCTGGTGGCCGACCACCACGACGAGCTGGCCGGGCGTCAGTTCTCCGGCCGCCGAAACCGCGTGACCCACCAGCGAGCGCCCGCACACCTCGTGCAGCACCTTGGGCAGCTTGTTCGACTTCATCCGGGTCCCGCCACCGGCGGCGAGCACGACAACGGCGGCAAGCGAATTGGCACCCATGCGGGAAGGCTCCTCAGTAGGTTCACAGAGAGGGCAGAGCAGGCCAGAACGTGGATCCGCACATGTGCTCTGGCAGTTCGAGGATAGTGCGAGCCCGCCGGCCGAAACGCCAGAAGCCCGGCTCGCGCATGCCTGCCCGCGACCGTACTCAGTGCTCCCGGAGGAGGATTCGAACCCCCATAAGCTGGACCAAAACCAGCTGTCCTGCCCTTAGACGATCCGGGACCGGAGCTCCCGCCGCCGGAGGGCCGACGGCGCGCTGGGGCAAGACTACGGGGTAGCGCGCTTCACATCTACCACCTGTGCCGACCGTCCCGGTCCGCCGGATCCCCTCACCGACGGGCCCCGGGGTTCATCCATCCAGTCGGGTGAATTCACTCAAGCGCCGCGCGCCGGTGTGTTCCCCCGGACACGGAGCGCAACCTACGATTCCGTAGGTTACGCCAACGTAGGTTCCGCTGTCCCGTTCCGGGACGCCGCGAAGGGACGCCCATGACCATCCAGGCCGACGAGGCGCGCTCGGGAGCCGCCGAACTCCCCGATCCCTCCTCCGACCCCTCCGCCGACGCCGCGACCCGGCTGTCCGCCACCCGCGGCGGGGAGGAGCAGGGTCTCGCCGAGCGGGTCGCGCTCGCCCTGTTCATCCTCGTCCCGTTCACCGCGCTGCTCGCCGCCGTACCGGTGGCCTGGGGGTGGGGCCTCGGCTGGACGGACGTGGCGGTCACCGTCGCCATGTACTTCCTCACCTGTCACGGCATCACCGTCGGCTACCACCGCTACTTCACCCACGGCGCCTTCAAGGCCCCCCGCCCGATGCGGCTGGCGCTGGCCGTCGTCGGCAGCCTCGCGGTCGAGGGCCCGCTGGTGCGCTGGGTCGCCGACCACCGCAAGCACCACCGGTTCAGCGACAAGGACGGCGACCCGCACTCGCCCTGGCGCTACGGGGAGAGCGTCCCGGCCCTGATCAAGGGCCTGTGGTGGGCCCACATGGGCTGGATGTTCGACGAGGAGCAGACCTCCCAGCTCAAGTACGCCCCGGACCTGGTCGGCGACCCGACGCTGCGGCGGATCTCCCGGCTGTTCTGGCTCTGGACCACCATCTCGCTGCTGCTGCCCGCACTGGTCGGCGGCCTGGTGAGCCTGTCGTGGGAGGGCGCGCTGTCCGCCTTCTTCTGGGGCTCGCTGGTCCGGGTGGCGCTGCTGCACCACGTCACCTGGTCGATCAACTCGATCTGCCACGCCGTCGGCCGGCGCCCGTTCCGCTCCCGGGACCGCTCCGGCAACGTCTGGTGGCTCGCGGTGCTCTCCTGCGGCGAGTCCTGGCACAACCTGCACCACGCCGACCCGACCGCGGCCCGGCACGGGGTGCTGCGCGGGCAGATCGACTCCTCGGCCCGGCTGATCCGCTGGTTCGAGCTGGCCGGCTGGGTCCGGGACGTCCGCTGGCCGGACGCGGAGCGGATCGCCGCCCGCCGCGCCGCATGAGGCGGCGCTTCCAGCATGATGTAGGGGTGAACGGGAGCAGCGCAGACAGCACAGGCGGTCACCACAGCCCGCGGACGGACGCGGCGCCCGGAACGGCGCCGACCCGTCCGCGGGCCACTGCGGAGCCGGGCGCGGCCCCCCTCGGCGGTGCCCCCGGCGGTGCGGCCCGCCGGGGCGCCGACGGCTCCGCGACCGCGCCGGCCCCGCGCCGCCGGGCCGGCCGGGTCCGGATGACCGGCAAGCAGCGCCGGGAGCAGCTGCTGGAGATCGGCCGGACGGTCTTCGCCGAGCGCGGCTACGACGGCACCTCGGTGGAGGAGATCGCCGAGCGCGCCGGAGTGTCCAAGCCCGTGGTGTACGAGCACTTCGGGGGCAAGGAGGGGCTGTACGCGGTGGTGGTGGACCGCGAGATGCAGCTGCTGCTGGACATGGTGACGGGGGCGCTCACCGGCGGGCACTCGCGCGAGCTGCTGGAGCAGGCGGCGTTCGCGCTGATGGACTACATCGACACCTCGACGGACGGCTTCCGGATCCTGGTCCGGGACTCCCCGGTGGCCCAGTCGACCGGCACCTTCGCCTCGCTGATCAGCGACATCGCGACCCAGGTCGAGGACATCCTGGGCCTGGAGTTCAAGTCCCGGGGCTTCGACGCCCGGCTGGCCCCGATGTACTCGCAGATGCTGGTCGGGATGGTCGCGCTGACCGGCCAGTGGTGGCTGGAGGTCCGCAAGCCGGACAAGGCGACGGTCGCGGCGCACCTGGTGAACCTGGCCTGGCACGGGCTGGAGGGCCTGGAGCGGCACCCGAGGCTGGTCGGCGACCGCCACGCCTGACCGCCCCGGTGCCGTCCGACCCCACCTGCCGCCCGGCCAAGGTCCACCGCCTGCCCCGCCTACCCGCCCGGTCCGGTCTACCGCTTGACCCCGACGGCGAAGATCCGCCGGAACGGGAAGACCGTCCCGTGCGGCCCGGCCGGGTAGGCCTCGCGCAGCAGCCGCCCGTACTCGGCGAGGAAGACCGCCCGCTCGGCCGGATCGGTGAGCCGCCCGAGGACGGGGCGCAGCGCGGTGCCCTTGACCCACTCCAGCACCGGGTCGGGCCCGGACAGCAGCGTGCTGTAGGTGGTCTCCCAGACGTCGACGGCGCAGCCGGCCCCGGCCAGGGCGTCCAGGTACCGCTCCGGCCGGTGGACGCCGCTCCGTACGGCGTCGGTGCCCAGGGCGTCGCGCCAGCGGGGGCTGCGGCGCAGGTCGGCGAGCAGGGTGTGGCTGGGGGCCTCGAAGTTGCCGGGCACCTGGAAGGCGAGCACCCCGCCGGGCTTGAGGGCATCCGCCCAGCGCGGCAGCACCGCGAGGTGCCCGTCCACCCACTGGAGGGTCGCGTTGGAGGCGATCAGGTCGGGTGCGGCCGGGGCCGGGTCGTAGTCGCCGGCGTCGGCGAGCAGGTAGTCGGCGGTGGGCTCGCCCTCGGTGCGGGCGGCCGCCAGCATCGGGGCGGAGTTGTCGATGCCGGTGATCCGGGCCCGCGGCCAGCGCTCGCGCAGCACGGCGGTGGAGTTGCCGGGCCCGCAGCCGATGTCGAGGATCCTCGGGACGGCTTCGTGCGGCGGGGCTTCGTGCGGCGGGCTTTCGTTCGGCGGGCTTTCGTTCGGCAGGGCGGGGACGCGGGCGAGCAGGTCGCGCAGCGGGCGGGTGCGTTCGTCGGCGAAGCGCAGGTACTGCGCCGGGTCCCAGACGGGGCTGGTCATGGTTCACCTCGCAGGTATCTCGACATCAAGATATCTCCGAAAGCCTCGCTGGCACATTTCTCGATGTCAAGAGACTTCACATCGACACATCCACCGATACACTGATCGTCATGGAGGACGAGGTCGACAGGCTGGTCGCGGCGTGGCGCCGGGAGCGCCCCGACCTCGACGTGGAGCCGCTGGAGGTGCTCAGCCGGGTCAGCCGGCTCGCCCGTCACCTCGACCGCGCCCGGCGCACCGCCTTCGCCGAGCACGGCCTGGAGCCCTGGGAGTTCGACGTCCTGACCGCCCTGCGGCGGGCCGGCTCCCCGTACCAGCTCTCCCCCGGACAGCTGCTCACCCAGACCCTGGTCACCTCCGGCACCATGACCAACCGGATCGACCGCCTCACCGGCAAGGGCCTGGTCAAGCGGCTGCCCGACCCGGACGACCGGCGCGGCGTGCTCGTCCGGCTCACCGACGACGGCCGCGACCGCGCCGACCAGGCCCTGGCCGGCCTGCTGGCCCACGAACGCGAACTGCTGGCCCAGCTCAGCTCCGGCCAGCGGGGCGAACTCGCCGCCCTGCTGCGGCAGCTGGTCGCCCCCTTCGACAACATCCCGGGCTGAACCGGGCCTCCGCCGCTACGGCGCCGAGGCGATCGACGGCGGCACGGCCGGCTCCGCCGGACTGACCCCGGCCCGGCGGGCCACCGCGACGGCGGCCAGCGTGGAGTGCACCCCCAACTTCCCCAGCACGTTCTGCATGTGGGTGCGGACGGTGTGCGGCGACAGGTACAGCCGCTCCGCCACCGCCTGCCGGCCCAGACCCGCCACCATGCAGCGCAGGATCTGCTTCTCCCGCGGGGTCAGGGTGTCGACCAGCCGCTCGCTCTCGGTGCGGTCCCGGCGGGCGGTGGTGAGCTCCCGGATCACCCCGGTGAGCAGCGCGGGCGGCAGGTGCGTCTCGTCCCGCAGCACCCCCCGCACCACCGCGAGCAGCCGGGCCAGCGAACTCTCCTTCGCCACCCAGCCGGTGGCGCCCGCGTGCAGCGCCCGGGCCGCCCGGTGCGGGTCGTCGGCGGTGGCCAGCACCACCGCGCGCAGCCCCGGGTGGGCCCGGCGGAGCCGGCCGAGCAGGACGATCCCGTCCGGCGGCGGGGCGGCGGGTCTGAGCTGCTCGGCGCGGACCTGATCGGGGCGCAGCTGATCCGGGCGCAGCTGATCGGGGCGCGGCTGGTCCGCGCGTAATTGGTCGGTGCGCAGTTGGTCGGTGCGCAGTTGGTCCGTGCGCAGCTGGTCCGCCGGTCGGGCGGCGGCCCCGGGCGGTGCGGGCGCGGTGCCCGGCCGTCTCGGCGGCGCCACCGCCGCGGCCTGGCGGCGCCGGACCTCCTCGGCCGCCTCGGCCACGGGCCGCCCGCGCGGGCCCGGTCCGCCCGCCCCGGCGCCCAGGTCGGCGTCGATCAGCGCCACGTCGTAGGCCCGCCCCTCGGCGGCGGCCCGCTCCAGCGCCCGCTCGGCGGCGGCCGCGCTGCCGGCCGCGCCCACCTCCACGTCGGGCTCGGCGGCGAGGGCCGCGGCCAGCGCCTCGGCGAAGATCCGGTGATCGTCGACCACCAGGACCCGGATCCGCCCCATCGTCACTACCCCCTGCTCAGAGCGCCCGAGCCCGGGAGGCGGGGACCGGTACGGCGTCCGCGTTCCGGACCCGCCGCTCCGCCCGCCCACCGGTGGCCGGTGAAGCCGAAAGGGCGCCGGCCCCACCGGTACCGCACTCAGCGTACGGGCCGGGAAACGCCCCCGTGGCGGTTCGGTGAAGTTTCGTCAGAAGGTGTGCGAGTAGCCCGACTTGTCCGGTCGGGCCGGCCCCGGGGAATGCCGCAAGCGCTCCCGGAGCCGGCCCGGCCGACCGGCTCGTACCGGCCGTCGGCGGGTTACTTCCCGCTCTTCTCCAGGGCGAACTTCCAGGCGTCGGCGACGATCTCGTCCAGGTTCGGGCGGCGCGGCGTCCAGCCCAGCTCCTGGTGGGCGCGCTCAGCGGAGGCCACCAGCACCGCCGGGTCGCCGGCCCGGCGACCGGCGACCTGCACCGGGATCTCCCGGCCGGTGACCCGCTTGACCGACTCGATCACCTCGCGCACCGAGAAGCCGCTGCCGTTGCCCAGGTTGCAGATCAGGTGCTCACCCGGCTTGGCGGCGTCCAGCGCCAGCAGGTGCGCGTCGGCCAGGTCGGCGACGTGGATGTAGTCGCGGACACAGGTGCCGTCCGGGGTCGGGTAGTCGTCGCCGAACACCGCGATGTGCGGGCGCTGACCGAGCGCGGCCTGGAAGACCAGCGGGATCAGGTGCGACTCGGGGTCGTGGCGCTCGCCGTAGGCGCCGTACGCACCGGCCACGTTGAAGTAGCGCAGCGAGACGGCGGCCAGGCCGTGGGCGACGGCCTCGCTGGTGATCATGTGGTCCATGGCGAGCTTGCTGGCGCCGTAGGTGTTGGTCGGCGAGGTCCGGGCGGTCTCGGCGATCGGCACGACCTCCGGCTCGCCGTACACGGCGGCGGTGGAGGAGAACACGAGCTTGCGCACGCCCGCCGTACGCATCGCGGTGATCAGCTCCAGCGAGCCGGCCACGTTGTTGCGCCAGTACTTCTCCGGGTCCACGACCGACTCGCCGACCTGCGAGGAGGCGGCGAAGTGCAGCACGCCGTCGAAGGAGCCGTCCAGCACCCGGCCGGCCTCCTGGATCCGGCCCTCGACGAACTCGGCACCGGCCGGGACGCCCTCGCGGAAACCGGTGGAGAGGTCGTCCAGGACGGTCACCTGGTGACCCGCCTCCAGCAGGTGGGCAGCCACCACGCTGCCGACGTAGCCGGCGCCACCCGTGACCAGGTACTTACTCATGATGAGACCTCCAGCGGGCGATGGTCGCCCGCTCGGCGGCGCCATCGAGGGAATGCGGACGTACGACTCGGGTCAATTGTCCCTGCCCGGCGGGGTGCTCCGGACCACTCGGGCGGTCATCCGCACGCTTTCTCACCCACTCCTCAGGCGCCCGACCAGCCGTCCTCCGGCCATCCTCCGGCCGCCCGTCAACCGCCGTGCCGGGTCGCCGCGCTCAGCCGCCCGCCAGCCGCTCCAGCAGGCCGGTGCGCGCGGCCACCGCGGCCGCCTCCAGCCGGGTACGGGCACCGAGCTTCATCAGCACCCGCTGGACGTGGGTACGGGCGGTGCTCGCGGCGATCCGCATCCCGGCGGCGATCGCCGCGGTGTCCTCACCGTCCGCGATCCGGGCCAGCACCTGCACCTCACGGCGGGTCAGCAGCCGCAGCAGCCGGACCGCCTCGTCGTCCGGTTCGGCCACCGGGCGCAGCAGTTGGTCGAAGGCGCCGCGCAGCACGTCCACCGTCACCGCGGCCTCGCCCGCCCGGGCCCGTCCGATCGCCCGCTCGACCACCTCGATCCGCTCGTCGCTGGGCACGTAGCCCGCCGCCCCGGCCGCGAACGCGCAGGCCACACCGCGGAGTTCACCGACCGGCCCGAGCACGATCACCGCCACCTCGGGGCGTTCCCGGCGGATCCGGCGCAGCCCGTCGAAGGCGCCCGGCTCCCCCGGCGCGGCCACCCCCAGCAGACACACCTCGGGCCGCCGCCCAGCCACCAGGTCGGCGGCGACGCCGGCCGGCGAGCCGACCGCCAGCACCCGGTGGCCGCGCAGTTGCAGTGCGGTGGCCAGCGCCTCGGCCAGCAGCCGGTGGTCGTCGACAACCACGAGTCGAACGCCCATGACGCCCTCCCGGTCGGGGTCCGGCTCGCGCCCGCACCCCTCGGGCGGGCGGCCGATGACGCACCATCACAACGCATTCCGTACCCGACCCGCTAGGCCACCGCGTGGCGCCGGACCAGGTGCGAGAACGCGAAAGACCCCCGCCGTGAGGCGGGGGTCTTCCAGTTGAGCCCCCATGCGGAATCGAACCGCAGACCTTCTCCTTACCATGGAGACGCTCTACCGACTGAGCTATAGGGGCTTGCCGGGCTTGTTTGGCCGGGCCGGTCGAACAAGGAAGACATTACACGGCCGTCGGCCCGGAAGGGAAATCGGCTCCGTCCGCCCCTCGGCCGTCCACCTGCCCGCTCACCACCGGGGCCCGCAGACCCTAGACCCTCTCGGCGTGCGCCGCGTCGAACTCCTCGCGGGCCGCGAGCATCTGCGGGGCCCGCCGCTCCGTCCAGCGCCCGAGCGGAAGGACCAGCTCGGCCAGCTCCCGACCGAGCGGCCGCAGGTCGTAGACCACTCGCGGCGGCGTCTCCGGGAAGACCGTGCGGAGAACCAGGCCACTGCGCTCCAGGTTGCGCAGCGACTGGGTGAGCATCTTGCGACTGACCCCGCCGACCCCGCGCTGGAGTTCGGAGAAGCGCTGGGGGCCGCAGGTGAAGAGGCTCATCAGGATCAGCAGCGACCACTTGTCGGCGAGCTCGGCGAACAGCTCCCGACTGGGGCAGAGCCGGGCGAAGACGTCGCGTTCCTGCTCGCCACTCCCCCCCGCGCCGCACTCCCGCTCCCCGTGCCATCCGGCCCCGGCCTGGGCTGCTTCCTCCGTCGTCATGCCGCCCAGGGTAGACCTCTGGTCTCCGATCCGCACCTGGTCTCCACTGGAGACCTGGTCTATATTGGAGACCGTTCGACGGATCGGGCCGGTTCGAGCCCCCTCGGGGCTCCGCCGTGTCCGCCCGCGCCCGTCCCCCTGTTCCTCCGCCCGCACAGGAGTGCCCGCATGACCGTCATCCGCCCGACCGTCGCCCTCGCCTACCACTCCGGCTACGGCCACACCGCCATGATCGCCGAGGCCGTCGCCCGGGGCGCCGCCGCCGCGGGCGCCGAGGTCACCCTGATCGCCGTCGACACCATCACCGACGAGCAGTGGGCCCAGCTGGACGCCGCCGACGCGATCGTCTTCGGCTCCCCCACCTACATGGGCACCGCCTCCGGCGCCTTCCACGTCTTCGCCGAGGCCAGCAGCAAGCGCTGGTTCACCGACGCCTGGAAGGACAAGGTCGCGGCCGGCTTCACCAACTCCGCCTCCAAGAGCGGCGACAAGGCCAGCACCCTCGGCTTCTTCCAGACCCTCGCCGCCCAGCACGGCATGAACTGGGTCAACCTCGGCCTCAAGCCGGGCTGGAACGCCACCACCGCCTCCGAGAACGACCTCAACCGCCTCGGCTTCTTCAGCGGCGCCGCCGCCTCCTCCCCGTCCGACGCCGGCCCCGAGGCCGTCCACAAGGCCGACATCGCGACCGCCGAGCACCTCGGCGATCGCGTCGCCAGGCACACCGCCGTCGTGCTGGCCGGCCGCGCCGCCCTGGCCGGCTGAACCACCCTCCGTACGGCTACGCCGCCGGGTCCGCCCCCAGCACGGGCGCCCGGCGGCGTCCGCCGTCCACCACCCCCAACTCCGCGCCCGTGGTGTCCGGCAGCAGCCACAGGCAGCCCATCGCCACCACACCCAGCACCGCCAGGTACCAGCCGACCGGCTGCGCCGTCCCGTACGCCTCCGTCAGCCGGGTCGCCACCAGCGGCGTCGTCGCGCCGCCCACCACTCCGCCCAGGTTGTACGTCAACGCGGCACCCGTGTAGCGCACCCGGGTCGGGAACAGCTCCGGCAGGAACGCCGCCACCGGGCCCATCAGGCACCCCAGCGCCACCATCGCCCCGGCCAGCGCCAGGAACATCAACGGCCGGCGCACCGTCTCCAGCAACGGGAACAGCACCAGCGACCACCCCGCCACCAGCGCCGTCGCCCACCGCATCGTCCGCCGCCGGCCCCACCGGTCACTGCGCGAGGCACTCATCCACACCGTCACCGCACCACCCACCGCACCGACCAGCAGCATCGACAGCACCACCGTGCTCGCCACCCCCAAGTCGGAGGTCGCGTACGCCAGCGCGTACGTGGTGGTCAGGTAGAACAACGCGTACCCGACCGTGATCGCCCCACCGCCCGCCAGCACCGGCCGCCAGTGCTCACGCACCACCTCCACCACCGGCGGACGGTCCCGCCGCTCGTCCGCCCGGAACAACGGCGTCTCCGCCAGCCGCAACCGCACGAACAGCCCCACCGCCACCAGCGCCAGCGAGGCCACGAACGGCACCCGCCACCCCCACTCCCGGAACGACCCCTCGTCCAGCCCCAGTTGAAGCGCCAGGAACGCCCCGTTCGCCAACACGAACCCGCCCGACGGCCCCAACTGCAGGAACCCCCCGTACCGCCCCCGCCGCCCGGCCGGCGCGTTCTCCGCGATCAGCAGCGCCGCCCCACCCCACTCCCCGCCCAACCCCACGCCCTGGCACACCCGCAACACCACCAACAGCGCCGGCGACCACCACCCCCACACCGCGAACCCCGGCAACAACCCCACCGCCGCCGTCGCCGACCCCATCAACAGCAACGACACCACCAGCGTCGCCTTCCGGCCCACCCGGTCCCCGAAGTGCCCGAACACCACCGCCCCCAACGGCCGCGCCAGGAACGCCACCGCGTACACCGAGAACGCCGCCAACAACGCCCCCACCCGGCCCAGCCCGGGAAAGAACACCGGCCCGAACACCAGCGCCGCCGCCGTCCCGTACAGGAAGAAGTCGTAGAACTCGATCGCCGTCCCGATCAACGCCGCAGCCGCCGCCCGCCGCAACTGCCCTGCCCGCCAAGCACCCTCCGCATCCATACCACCCACCCTCGCCACCACCGGGCCGCCCCCACCAGCCCCCGCCCGAGTGACCCCGGCGCACACCACCGACCCCCGCGCCCACCAAAAAGCCCGGGCGCCGCCTCCACGACACCCGGGCCACCCCACCTCACATCCGACGCGCCCCCCGCCGCCGCCCCACGGCGAACACCACCCCAGCCACCACCACCAGCCCGGCCGCCACCCCACCCACGATCGGCAGCGTGCTGCTCGACCCGGACGACGCATCGGCCTTCGGCTGCGCCGGCGGTGCACCTACCGCTACGTCGCTCGGGCTTACGGCGGGACTCGACGCCGACGGGGCCGGAGCCTGCGCGCTGGCAGACGCGGACGGGCTCGCCGTAGGCACAGGATCCGTCACCGGAACCGGAGACACATCCGCCGGACCGGGATCCCCCGGATCCGTCAGCGCAATTCGCGGCCGCACGGCTCCGTATCCGACATCGTTATTGCGAGCGGACCCGTCAGTCGGCTTCCCTGCGGTATTGATGAGCACCCGGAGGATCTGATTCGCAGTCCAGTCCTTGTGCACCGACCAGACCAGCGCCGCCGACGCCGACACCAGGGCAGCCGCGTCAGATGTGCCATGGCTCTTGCAATACCCAGTATCGCCAGTACAAGCCGCGATGATATCCATGCCAGGTGCAGCAAGGACCACTTGCGGCCCTTGCTCGGATTCAGGAGTTGCGGTGGCATCGCGATCAACTGCCCCAACACCAACGACATTGGGCAGGCCACCTGGATAGGAGACGGGGTTTCCCGACTGCGCCTCGTTGCCAACACTTGCCACGACCAGGGATCCCTTTGCCCTAGCCTGGGCAACAATCCGCGTCAGCTTGTCGACATCCTCCGAAGCAAATCGGACCGCATCCAGGCCCTGCGAAATGTTGATGACCTTCACTCCCTGGTCGACCGCATAGTTCACAGCCTGGCCGACCTGGTCAAGGAAGTCAGTCGGAGAAATCGCCGACCCTGATCCATTATTGATCTTTAGGGGAAGGATCTTGACTCCTGGAGCCAGGCCATAGGCGCCAGTCCCCCCTTCACTCTTCCCGGTACCGGCGATCAGGCTCGATACCCCCGTACCGTGCCCGTCGGTGTAGGACCCTACGCCGCCGGAGCCGCCACTGAAGTCCTTTCCCGACAGGAACTGCCCCGCCAGGTCGGGATGGTCCAGCTTGAATCCACCGTCGATGACCGCAACCGTGATCCCCTGCCCCTTGGAGATCTTCCACATCTCCGGGGCGTGCATGGCGTCCAGATGCCACTGCTTCTCACGGATCGATCCATCGGCAGCGGCTGGCACCGCAATCGGGCCGGCTACGACTCCCGCTGCCAGGAGCACCGCAGCTGCAGCCCGCCAACGCGCTCGCGTGTTCGTCCGCCCCATCACCACTCCTCATCAGTCTCCCCGCAGACCGGGAAAGCGTGTCCGAACAGGTCTGCCCGGCCACTGGGCGAGCCCAGTGGCCGGGCAGACATTGCCGTCCTACTCAATCACGTCCGGGTTGCTGTCTGGCGTACCGCTGGTCCAGGTCTCCTCTTCCTCGTGGAGGTAGTCCGCGCGGTTACGGCGGTCGCGTTCCTTCCGGCTGCCGTGACCACCTGCACCTGGGGCCATCATGCCGTTCTGTCCGGACCGGCCACTGCCCTCGGCAGCTCCCGCCGCGGCCGCGCGGTTGCGCAGGCCCGTACCGCCCGGGGTGAACTCCCCACCGGCAGCGGGGCCCTTGCGGCCTCCGACCGTGCCGCCGGGAGTCGAGGTCAGGCCCCGGCCACGCGAGCCGGCACCGCCGACGACACCATGGCCGCCGCCCATGCCCGGGTGCATGCCACCCATGGGCGATCCCCCGACCCGGCCTCCGCCGGGCGCACCCTCACGGCCGAAGACCGTTCCGCTCGGGAGCCCCGGGGTACCGGCCTTGCCGGGAAGCGAGCCGCCGCTGAAAGGGCCGGTGCGGAGGGGAACCGAGCCACTGCCCTTGCCGGGAATGCTGCCGATGCCCTTGGTCGGGACGGAACCGCCACCGGTGCCGACCGGGAAGCCGGAGATCGGGCCGCTGCCGGGCAGCCCGGGCAGCCCTCCTCGGCCGTCGGGACCGCCCGGGTAGCCGGGAGTCCCGCCCGGACCGCTCGGCAGCGTTGGACCGCTCCCGGGCACGCCCGTGGTGGTCTGGTCCGGCACGGTCGGAATGCTGTCCAGGCCGGTACCCGGGCGGGTGACCGGGTCCGTGGGGTGGGACGGTGGGGTCGTGGCGCCCGGGTCCTGCGGCGGGGGTGGCAGCTGACCGCCACCGTACGGCGGAGTCTGGCCGGGGTGGGTCGGGTTGGAAGGATCCTGCCAACCCGCCGAGGGGTCGCGGGGCCTCATGGTGGCGCCGTCATAGGAACCCGTGGACGGGTTGTACCTTCCGCCGCTGCTACTGCCCACCGTGCGAGGAGCACGCACGGACCCACCGTAGCTGCCGCTGGTGCTCCCCCCGTCGCGGGAGATATCCGTGGAATCGTACTGGTTCGCCCCAGGCGTCCCCGGCAGCACCACGTTGTCGCCGAGCCCGTTCAGCGTCGTCGTCGCCGCGGCGTAGGCCTCCCCCAGCTTCTCCATCTGCCGAATGGCTTCCTGGTGCGCGTCGTAGAGCTCCTTCGTTCCAGCCATGGCCTGCGTCTCGGAGACCCAGTTCGGGTTCTTGCGCTTCATGGCCGCGTCGATCTCCGCCGTGGACGGACCGTTCGGGTTCCAGCCGACGGTGTTCAGCTGCCTGACCACGTCGGGGTCGGGAGCCGGCTGCGTCTTCCGCCCGTTCACCCAGCTGAGGGCCTCCGTCGGCACCTTGGGCATCGCGGCCTTGGCGGTGCTGAGCGCCTCACCGGCCTGGTTCATGGCGTCGCCCGCACCCACCGAGTAGGTACCCAGCGTCTCGGCGGACTGCTGCAGGTTCCCGGCCCACGTCTTGAAGTTCTCCGCGGCCTGGCCTTCCCAGGTGACCTTGGAGAGGTGCGACTTGAGAGCCTCGCTCAACTCTTTCAGGACCCCGCCAGCCTGCTGCAGCTTCGCGGCGCGACTCAGGACCGTCGCGGGGTCGGTTCCCCCGACCATGTCCGCGAGGACCTGGTGCTCCATGCCTTCGAACTTCGACTGGACTGCCACTATCTTCTCCCCGTTCCCCGTGAACCGTGTCCGTCGACCGCCGTCAGAAGCCCTGACCGCCGGTCCGCTTCGACCCCGGGCCGTTCGTCCCGGTCACACCCGCACTCTTCGCGACCGCGTTCTGGTCGGCTGTCGCGTTGCTCTCGTTAGTCGAGTAGTTGTGGGCCGTCGACGTGACCGCGGTTTGCATCGCCTTGATCTGCGACGTGAAGTCCTTGTGCAGCTTGACGAGCTGGGTGTGGACCTTCTCGTAGGTCGAGGACAGCGCGACTGCTTCCACGAACTGGTGCGGCTGGCCCCCGCTGACGAAACTCTGCTGGGACACCTTCTGCGCCTCGAGCTTGTACGGCGCGGCCTCCGAACCCTCCATCGCCGCGAGCAGGGCCTCGACCTTCTTCGCGAACGCGGTGAGAGTGTCGATCTCGACCTGGACGTCCTTCTTCCCGAAGGCCGCCACCAGGTCACTGGCGCTCACGTTCGCCTGCACGGTACTGACGACGGGGGCGAGTTTGATCCCACCCCAAGGCAGCGGGATCGTCGGCCCGTTCAGCATGAACGGCGTCGAGTCCGGCGAAGCCGCCGGGCCTGTCCCCGCGGCCGGCGTACTCGGATCCGTCACAGCAATCCACCTCTCCCCCGTACGGCCGGCTCGCCCCGGGCGTCTCCCGGGCCCGCCGTGCCGCAACACACCGTCAACTTCTGCTTCTTACCGTCCTGGTCGGTTGGACCGCCCGCCCTGTGGGCGGTCTCCGCCTCTGTCATCGTAGCCACCGCCTCTGTCGGCCGGGCAGGGCCCTTGGGCCGCCCGGGCTCGATCGGTACGAACTTGACACGTACGGTCCGTGCCCGGGGCCGCTGGGTAGACTGACCCGGTACGCCCCATCTGCCGCGCAATGTCGCACAGCAGCGACTCGTGGCCGCAGAACGGACGTGAGCGAGACATGTCGACCCCTACCCCGTGGTGGGCCCGTGCCGTGCGGCCGGTGAGGCCGCCGGTGCCGGTGGTGTTGATGGTGCGGGCGGCGGTGGGCATGGTGGTGCCGTTGGCGCTGGGGTTGTGGGCGCACCGGTTGGGTCTGGGGGTGTTCGCCGGGCTGGGGGCGATGCACGCGACGATGAACGACCGGGTGGAGCCCGGGCGGTTGCGGGCGGTCCGGATCGGGTCGGCGGTGGCGGCTTCGGCGTTGGGGATGCTGGTCGGTACGGCGTTGCAGCACGCTCATGCGGGCGTGGTGGTGCTGGGTGTGGGGTTGACGCTGACGGCTTTCGTCTCGGGGGCGTTGAGCGCGACGGGCCCGCGGGGGTCGGCGGCCGGGATGCTGTTGCTGGTGTCGGCGGCGTTGGGCAGTGGGATGCCGCTGCCGGGGCCGTGGTGGGCGGCGGCGCCGATGATGCTGGTGGGGGCCGGGTTCGTCGTGCTGCTGGGTCTGCCCGCTCGGGCGGGTGATCCGGGCCGCCGGGCGTTGGCCGCCGGGTACGAGGCGCTCGGCCGTACCCTCGACGATCTGGGTACCGCGCGGGGTGCGGAGTCCCGCCGGGTGCTGACGGCCCGCCTGAACCAGTTGCAGGACGTACTCCCCGAGCACGGCCGGACGGCCCTGCGCCCGATGTACGAGGCGGCCCTGGCCGCCACCGAGGCCGCGACCGGTCTGCTGTGGGCCCGGCGCCCGGTGCCGCCGGAGGTGGCCGAGGTTCCGAGGCGGCTGGCGCGGGCCGTGCGGCAGGGCGGCGGCGAGGTGACGGTGCCCGACTGGCGGCCGGACACGCCCGCCCGCCAGGCGCTGGACGTGGCGTTGCGCGCCGCCGCCGACGCCGTCGCGGGCCGTCCGACCCGCATCGGCACCGCCCCCGCGCCCCCGCCCGATCCGTGGCGGCTCCGGGCGGGCCTGCTGTCCGGTCCGTCGGTCCGGTACGGCCTGCGGGTCGCGCTGTGCATCGCGGTGGGGTCGGCCGTCACCGCCAACTACCCGCTCAGCAAGAGCTACTGGGTGCCGATGACGATCGCGTTCGTGCTGAAGCCGGATCTGGGTTCGGTGTTCCTGCGTGCGGTGAGCCGTGCGGTCGGCACGGTGCTGGGTGTGGTGGTGACGGCGGCGCTGCTGTCGTTGACCACCCAGGAGTGGGCGCTGACGGCGATGGCGGCGGGCTGTGTGGCCCTGCTGCCGTATGCGACGGCGGCGCACTACGGACTGAACACGGTGGTGATGACGCCGATGGCGCTGGTGCTGCTGCAGTTGGGCGGGCAGAGCAGCGCGGCCGAGTTCTGGCCGCGGGTGCTGGATTCGGTGCTGGCCAGCGTGATCGTGCTGGTCTTCGGCTACCTGCTGTGGCCGGAGCGCCCGCGCCACCGGATCGAGCCCCGGCTGGTCGCCGCGACGACCGCCCTGCGCGCCTACCTCGACGCCGTCACCGACCACCGCCCCGGCCACCACCCCGCCCAGGTGTGGCTGCGCCGTACGGCCTACCGGTCGCTGGCGGACGCCCGGCACGAGGTGCAGCGGAGCCTGGCCGAGCCGCCGCCCACCGGTCGGCTGGCCGAGCGGTGGCTGCCGGCCACGGCGGCGCTGGAGCGGCTCGGCGGGGCGGTGGCGGCGTTCGCCGCGCAGGTCCGGTACGGCGGCCGGGTGCCCGATCCGGCGGAGGCGGACCGGGTCCGCCGGGCGCTGGACGAGCTGACGGCCGCCGCCCGGGAGCACCGTCCGCCGACCGGGGCGTCGGCCCGGCCGAGCGCGCCGCACGACCCGGCGCTCAGCGCGCTGGGCCGCGCGGCGGACGAGCTCGAACTCCTGCTCAGGACTCCGTAGCCTCGAACCCCTGCCCGGAACGCCGCAGCCCCGAACCCCTGCCCGGGACTCCGCAGCCTCGCACTCCCATCTACAGGACTCCGCCGCCCCGCACTCCCGCCCAGGAATCCCCAGCCCCGAACTCCCGCTCAGGCAGGCCGGGTTCAGACCTGCTCGGCCAGCTCCAGCCAGCTCATCTCCAGCTCCTCCTTCTCCTCCCGGACGGCCCGCAGCTGCCCGTCCAGTTCGGCGACCTTGGAGAAGTCGGCGGCGTGCTCGGCGAGTTGGGCGTGCAGCTTGGACTCCTTCTGGTCCAGCTTGGCGATCTGCCGCTCGATCTTCTGCATCTCCTTCTTCGCCGCCCGCAGGTCCCCGCCGGACAGCCCGGAAGCAGCGGCGTCCTCAACTGCCGGAGCGACGGCGGGAGTGGCGGGAGTCGCCGCGGCCGCCATCCGCGCCCGCCGCTCCAGGTACTCGTCCACGCCGCCGGGCAGCATCCGCATCTTCTTGTCGCCGAGCAGCGCGTGGACGACGTCCGTGGTGCGCTCGATGAAGAACCGGTCGTGGCTGATGACGACCATCGAGCCGGGCCAGCCGTCGAGCAGGTCCTCCAGCTGGTTGAGGGTCTCGATGTCCAGGTCGTTGGTCGGCTCGTCGAGGAACAGCACGTTGGGCTCGTCCATCAGCAGCCGCAGCAGCTGGAGCCGGCGCCGCTCGCCGCCGGAGAGGTCGCCGACGGGCGTCCACTGCTTGTCCTTGCCGAAGCCGAACTGCTCGCACAGCTGCCCGGCGCTCATCTCGCGGCCCTTGCCGAGGTCGACCCGCGAGCGGACCTGCTCGACGGCCTGCAGCACCCGGATCTCCGGTTCCAGTTCGGCGACCTCCTGGGACAGGTAGGCCAGTCGTACGGTCTTGCCGACCTTGATCACGCCCGAGTCGGGCTGGACGTCGCCCTCGCTGGCGTAGGCGTCGCGCATGGCGCGCAGCAGCGAGGTCTTGCCGGCGCCGTTGACGCCGAGCAGGCCGATCCGGTCGCCGGGGCCGAGCTGCCAGGTGAGGTTCTCCAGCAGCAGCTTGGGGCCGGCCTTGACGGTGACGTTCTCCAGGTCGAAGACGGTCTTGCCGAGCCGGGCGTTGGCGAAGTTCATCAGTTCGCTCTTGTCCCGGGGGTCCGGCACGTCGGCGATCAGGGCGTTGGCGGCCTCGATCCGGTAGCGCGGCTTGGAGGTGCGGGCGGGGGCGCCGCGGCGCAGCCAGGCGAGCTCCTTGCGGGCGAGGTTCTGGCGCTTCTGCTCCTCGACGGCCTCGATCCGGGAGCGCTCGGCGCGGGCGAAGACGTAGTCGGAGTAGCCGCCCTCGTACTCGTGCACCTCGCCGTGCTGGACGTCCCACATCCGGGTGCAGACCTGGTCGAGGAACCACCGGTCGTGGGTGACGCAGACCAGTGCGGAGCGGCGCTTCTGGAGGTGCTGGGCGAGCCAGTTGATGCCCTCGACGTCGAGGTGGTTGGTGGGCTCGTCGAGGATGATCAGCTCGGGGGAGCCGAGCAGCAGCTTGGCGAGGGCGATCCGGCGGCGCTCGCCGCCGGAGAGCGGGCCGATGACGGTGTCCAGGCCGTCGGCGAAGCCGGGCAGGTCGAGGCCGCCGAAGAGGCCTTCGATGATGTCACGGATCCGGGCGTCGCCGAGCCACTCGTGGTCGGCGCGGTCGGCGATGACCTCGTGCCGGATGGTGGCCTCGGGGTCGAGCGAGTCGTGCTGGGTGAGGACGGCCGGTTCGAGGCTGCCGCTCCAGGTGATCCGGCCGCCGTCGGGTTCCTCCAGCTTGGCGAGCATCCGGATCAGGGTGGTCTTGCCGTCGCCGTTGCGGCCGACGACGCCGATCCGGTCGCCCTCGCTCACGCCCAGGCTCACCGCGTCCAGCAGGGTGCGGGTGCCGTAGACCTTCGTGACGGACTCGATGGTGGCGAGGTTGACGGCCACGTGTGCTGCGCTCCTGGGTTCGGCGGTCGGGGCGGGCCCAGCCCGCCCCTCTCTCGGGGACGCCCCGATCACCCCAGCCTAATGGGCGGGCCGAAGCGGCTTCACCGCCTCGACCCGCCGCCGAGGGCCCCGGACGCGTCAGGAAACCGCCGTCGCCCCCGGCACCGGCCCGTACGTGGCGTGCGCGGCCCGGCAGGTGCCGGAGGCCAGCAGCGCCGCGGCGACGGCGGCGGCCGCCTCGGCGTCCTTGGCCAGGAAGGCGCAGGTCGGCCCGGAGCCGGAGACCAGGGCGCCGAGCGCACCGGCCTCGGTGCCGGCCCGCAGGGTGGCGGCCAGCGACGGGCGCAGCGAGAGCGCGGCGGGCTGGAGGTCGTTGGTGAGCGCGGCGGCCAGGGCGACGGCGTCGCCTTCGGCGAGCGCGGCGAGCAGGTCCGGGTCGGCGTCGGGGGTGGCGACGTCGGTGTCGCTGGAGCCGGTGCCGGCGGCCTCGCGGAGCCGGTCGCACTCGTGGAAGACGGCGGGGGTGGACAGGCCGCCGTCGGCGACCGCGAAGACCCAGTGGAAGGTGCCCTCGGCCGGCAGCGTCTCCAGGATCTCGCCCCGGCCGCGGCCCAGCGCGACGCCGCCGAGCAGGGCGAACGGTACGTCGGAGCCGAGTTCGGCGGCGAGGTCCAGCAGCACCGGGAGCGGGGTGTCCAGCTGCCACAGCGCGTCGCAGGCGACCAGCGCGGCGGCGCCGTCGGCGCTGCCGCCGGCCATGCCGCCCGCGACCGGGATGGCCTTGGCGATGTGCAGGTGCACGCCGGGGTCGGCGATGCCGTGGTGGGCGGCGAGCAGCCGGGCGGCGCGGGCGGCGAGGTTGCTGTCGTCGAGCGGGACGGCGTCGGCGTCCGGCCCCGAGCAGCTCAGCGTGACGCCCTCGCCCGGGGTGGCGGTGACCTCGTCCCCCAGCGCGACCGCGAAGAAGACGTTGGCCAGGTCGTGGAAGCCGTCGGCCCGCAGCCCGCCGACCCCGAGCTGGACGTTGACCTTGGCCGGTACCCGTACGGTGATCACTCGCCGTCCTTCGCGGGCTTGTGCTCGGCGATCGCGGCGAACTGTTCCACGGTCAGCATCTCGCCGCGCAGCTTGTGGTCGATGCCGGCGGCCGCGAGCGCCTGCTCGGCCCCGGCGGCGGAGCCCGCCCAGCCGGCCAGCGCGGCGCGCAGGGTCTTGCGGCGCTGGGCGAACGCGGCGTCGACCACCGCGAACACCTCGGTCCGGCTGGCGGTGGTCTTCGGCGGCTCGCGGCGGATCAGCGAGACCAGCCCGGAGTCGACGTTGGGGGCGGGCCAGAAGACGTTCCGCCCGATGGCGCCGGCCCGCTTCACCTCGGCGTACCAGTTGGCCTTGACCGACGGGACGCCGTACACCTTGTTGCCCGGCTTGGCGGCGAGCCGGTCGGCGACCTCGCTCTGCACCATCACCAGGGTGCGCTCGATGCTGGGGAAGGTCGCCAGCATGTGCAGCAGGACGGGCACGGCCACGTTGTACGGCAGGTTGGCGACCAGCGCGGTGGGCGCCGGGCCGGGCAGCTCGGTGACCTCCATGGCGTCGCTGAACACCAGGTCGAAGGCGTCGGCCTTGCCGGGCAGCCGGGCCGCGACGGTGTCCGGCAGGTGCTGGGCGAGCACCGGGTCGATCTCGACCGCGGTGACGTGCCGGGCCACCTCCAGCAGCGCCAGGGTGAGCGAGCCGAGGCCGGGCCCGACCTCCACCACGGCGTCCTGCTCCGTCACCTCGGCGGCCCGGACGATCCGCCGTACGGTGTTGCCGTCGATGACGAAGTTCTGCCCGCGCTGCTTGGTCGGCTTCACGCCGAACGCGGCCGCCAGTTCGCGGATGTCGGCGGCGCCCAGCAGGTGGCTGTCAGGGGTGGGGTCGGTGGTGCTCACGCGCCAAGGATACGGGCGTACGGGGTGCCGTCCGGACGTGACGATCCGGAACGGCCCCCTCGGACCCGGCGCTCAGTAGCCGAAGGCCCGCGCCGTGTTCGCCGCGATCGCCGCCGACAGCTCGTCCTCGGGCAGCCCCAGGGTGGCGGCCATCGAGCGGACCGTGACCGGGATCATGTACGGCGCGTTGGGCCGCCCCCGGTACGGGTGCGGGGTGAGGAACGGCGCGTCGGTCTCGACCAGGATCCGGTCGAGCGGGGTGGCGAGCAGGGCGTCGCGCAGCGGCTGGTTGGCCTTGAAGGTGACGGGGCCGGCGAAGGAGAGGTACCAGCCGTGCTCGGCGCAGACCTTCGCCATCGCGGCGTCGCCGGAGTAGCAGTGGAAGACGGTCCGCTCCGGGGCGCCCTCGGCCAGCAGGACGGCGATGACGTCCTCGTGGGCGTCGCGGTCGTGGATGACCAGCGCCTTGCCGTGCCGCTTGGCCATCTCGATGTGGCGGCGGAACGACTCCTTCTGGATCTCCACACCCTCCGGCCCGGTGCGGAAGTAGTCCAGGCCGGTCTCGCCGACGGCGCGGACCTGCGGCAGGGCGGCCAGCGCGTCGATCTCGGCGAGCGCCTCCTCCAGCGCCGCCCGGCCGCCCGCGTGCCGCTGCTGTCCGGACCAGCCGTCCGCGTCGCCGAGGAAGATCCGCGGTGCCTCGTTGGGGTGCAGGGCGACGGCCGCGTGCACCTGCTCGTACTGGGCCGCCAGTTCGGCGGCCCAGCGCGAGCCGGGCACGTCGCAGCCCACCTGGACGACCGTGGTGACGCCGACCGAGGCGGCCCGGGCGAGCCCCTCGGCCGGGGTGCCGGCCTGCATGTCGAGGTGGGTGTGCGAGTCGGCCACCGCCACGGCCAGGGGTTCCGGCAGCGGCGGCGGGGTCGACCGGTCGTCGTCCTTCTTGGCCATCAGGAGGCGGGCTTCTCTTCGAGGCGCGGGAACAGGATCTCGCCCTTGGTGACGGTGGTACCGGCGGGCAGCCGGCCCCAGTCACCGGCGGTGGCGACGCGCTGGTCGGCGAGCGCGCCGAGGCCCTCGGCGGCGCCCAGCGAGGCCCACAGCTTCTCGGCGGTGGACGGCATCACCGGGTTGAGCAGCACGGCGGTGCCGCGCAGCGCCTCGGCGGCGGTGTAGAGGATGGTGGCCAGGCGGGCCCGCCCCTGCTCCGACTCGTCCTTGGCGACCTTCCACGGCTCCTGCGTGGTGAGGTAGCCGTTGACCTGCTTGACGAACTCGAAGATCGCCGCGATGCCGCCGGCGAAGTCCAGCTCCTCGCCGATCTTCACGTCGGCAACGGCGACGGCCGCGGCCAGCCCGTCCGCGACGGCCTGCTCGGCCTCGCCCGCCGCGGTGGCGGCCGGCAGCGCCCCGCCGAAGTACTTGCCGACCATCGCGGCGACCCGGGAGGCCAGGTTGCCGAAGTCGTTGGCCAGCTCGGAGGTGTAGCGGGCGCTGAAGTCCTCCCAGGAGAAGGAGCCGTCGGTGCCGAACGGGATCGCCCGCAGGAAGTAGTAGCGGTAGGCGTCCACGCCGAAGTGCGAGGTGAGGTCGGTGGGCGCGATGCCGGTCAGGTTGGACTTGGACATCTTCTCGCCGCCGACCATCAGCCAGCCGTTGGCGACGACCCGCTTGGGCAGCGGCAGGCCCGCGGCCATCAGCATGGCCGGCCAGATCACCGCGTGGAAGCGCAGGATGTCCTTGCCGACGAGGTGGACGGAGGCCGGCCACAGCTCGGCGAAGCGCTCCGGGTCGCTGCCGTAGCCGGCCGCGGTGATGTAGTTCTGCAGCGCGTCCACCCAGACGTAGAGGACGTGCTTCTCGTCCCAGGGCAGCGGCACGCCCCAGTTGAAGGTGGAGCGGGAGATCGAGAGGTCCTTGAGGTCCTGCTCGACGAAGCGCAGCACCTCGTTGCGGGCCGAGGCCGGCTGGATGAAGTCGGGGTTGGCGGCGTAGAACTCCAGCAGCCGCTCACCGTAGGCGGAGAGCCGGAAGAAGTAGTTCTCCTCCTCCAGCCACTCGACCGGCTTCTTGTGGACGGAGCAGAGCTTCTCGTCCTCGGTGGCGCCGTCGAGCAGTTCGGCGGGGAGCTTGAACTCCTCGCAGCCGACGCAGTACGGACCGGAATAGCCGCCCTTGTAGATCTCGCCCTTGTCGAACAGGTCCTGGACGAACTCCTGCACCCGGGCGGTGTGCCGCTCCTCGGTGGTGCGGATGAAGTCGTCGTTGGCGATCTCCAGGTGCTGCCAGAGCGGCTTCCAGGCCTCCTCGACCAGCTTGTCGCACCACTCCTGCGGGCTGACGCCGTTGGCCTCGGCGGTCCGCATGATCTTCTGACCGTGCTCGTCGGTGCCGGTCAGGTACCACACCTTCTCGCCGCGCTGGCGGTGCCAGCGGGTGAGGACGTCGCCCGCCACGGTGGTGTACGCGTGGCCCAGGTGGGGACGGTCGTTGACGTAGTAGATCGGAGTGGAAACGTAGTACGCCGAGGCGCTCGCCCCGGTGGTGCTGTGGTCTGCAGTGGCCGCCATGGTCGGAAAGCTTAGTCGGGCCCGAACACACCCCTGAACCGATTGACCGGGCCTGAACCGATTGACCGGGCTCGACCGCATGACAGCCACGCGGACCGGGGCCGCCCGCCGCACTGCTCGCGGCGGGCGGCCCGGCTGCGCTCCCCGGGCCGGCGGTCAGCCCAGCAGCCGCGACCAGAACCGGGCCCAGCGTCCGCGCGGCCGGGTGGGTTCGGACACCGGGGGCGCCCCGGCCGGCTCGGCGTGCGCCGGGTAGCCGGGAGCGTGCTGCCAGGGCTGGTCGGCGACGGCCACCCGGCCCTCACGCATGATCCGGACGGTGTGTCCACCGCATCCCGGGCAGGTCGGCTTGAGCAACGGGGACGGCACCCGGACACCGTTGGCGTGGTACTCGAACACGATGTGGCCGTCCTTGGCCTGGTGGTGCTCGATGTCGTACGCCTGCTCCCAGCCGTACCCGCAGCGCAGGCAGGCGAAGGAGTAGGCCTCCCGTACGGTCTCGACGGGAGCGTGCGCCCGCCCCGCCAGGCCGGGGACGCTCAGCGCGTTGCCACTGCGGGGGCTACCGATCGTGTCGCTCATAGCCGTCTCCCAGTGCCCGTCGGGCGCTCGCCCGGCTGGGTCTTTCCATTCCAGGAAATGCCCGGACCGCTCCGGCCGACGCCCTTCTTGTGAAGACTTGGATGCGGGTTGGGGAGTCCTATACGAAAGGCCTCCCGGCGCCTCGGAAACGCGGCCGAACCTTCAGCTCAGCGGGCGTTTAGCAGGGCCTTCACTCCAAGGTACGACTCCCCGCCCGCCACGCAACCCCCCGGAATTCACCTCTTTTTCAAGGCCTCGCCGGAAGCGTCCTTCTTGGCCGCCACCACCGCGTCGAAGACGTCCCGCTTGGGGACGGAGAGTTCGACCGCGACCGCCGCGATGGCCTCCTTGCGCCGCTCCCCGGCCTCCTCCCGGACGGCCACCAGCCGGGCCAGCTCGGCCGGGGTCAGCTCCTGGGGCGCAGCCGGCGGGGCGCCCGCGACCACGACGGTGATCTCGCCCCTGACGCCGTCCGCCGCCCAGGCCGCCAGCTCGCCGATCGGCCCGCGCTTGACCTCCTCGTAGGTCTTGGTGAGCTCCCGGCACACGGCGGCCGGCCGCTCCGGCCCGAAGGCCTCGGCCATCGCGGCCAGCGCGTCGGCGATCCGGTGCGGAGCCTCGAAGAAGACCATGGTGCGCGGCTCGGCGGCGACCGAGGCCAGCTGCCGGGCCCGGTCGCCGGTCTTGCGCGGCAGGAAGCCCTCGAAGGTGAAGCGGTCGACGGGCAGGCCGGACAGCGCGAGCGCGGTGAGCACGGCGGACGGCCCGGGCACCGCGGTGACCTTCACGTCCGCCTCGACGGCCGCCGCCACCAGCCGGTAGCCGGGGTCGGAGACCGAGGGCATCCCGGCGTCGGTGACCAGCAGCACCCGGGCGCCGCCGAGCAGCGCCTCGACCAGCTCGGGGGTGCGGCCGACCTCGTTGCCCTCGAAGTAGGAGACGACCCGCCCGGCCGGGGTCACCCCGAGCGCCTGGGTGAGCCGGCGCAGCCGCCGGGTGTCCTCGGCCGCGATGACGTCGGCCGTGGCCAGTTCGGTGACCAGTCGGGGCGGGGCGTCCGAGACGTCGCCGATGGGGGTGCCTGCGAGAACGAGTACTCCTGTCACGGGCCCCATCCTTGCAGTTCCGCGCCGCCGGGGCGTTTGGTGACGATTCGGGCAGCTTCCGAGGGACCGGTCACACGTACGAGGAGCGCCCCTACGATGTGGCGGATGAACGGCGACACGGCGGCGCAGGCCCCCACTGGTACGGACCACTCCGCGCAGGGCGGTGCCGGCCTGCCGTCCCCCCGCTCACCCGGCTCACCCGGCTCACCCGGATCACCCGGATCGTCGCCGCACTGGCGGGAGCGCCTGGCCGGGTTCGGCTACCGCGCCCGCCCGACCGGCACGCTCACCGAGCGCCTGGTCCCGCCGATGCCGGACGGCCCCCGGGTGACGCCGCCCGACGTCCCGCAGTCCCCGCTGCTGCTGCGCCTGGGCCTGCGGCTGCCGCAGGGCCTCTGGTCCTTCCTGTGCCGCTGGTCCGGCTGGCTGGGCCCGATCGCGGTGGCGGTCTTCGCCGGACTGCTGCGGTTCACGAACCTCGGCCAGCCGCACGCGATCATCTTCGACGAGACGTACTACGCCAAGGACGCCTACGCGCTCTGGCACGGCGGTTACGAGATCAACTGGCCGGAGGACGCCAACACGACGATCATGACGCCGGGCGCGGCCGTCCCGTACCGCACGACGGCGTCGTACGTGGTGCACCCGCCGGTCGGGAAGTGGCTCATCGGCGCGGGCGAGCAGCTGTTCGGCATGAACCCCTTCGGCTGGCGGTTCGCGGTGGCCCTGCTCGGCACCCTGTCGGTGCTGATGCTGGCCCGGATCGCCCGCCGGATGTTCCGCTCCACCCTGCTGGGCTGCGTGGCCGGCCTGCTGCTCTCGGTGGACGGCCTGCACCTGGTGCTCAGCCGGACCGCGCTGCTCGACCTGGTGGTGATGTTCTGGATGCTCGCCGCCTTCGGCTTCCTGCTGCTGGACCGCGACCGCACCCGGGCCCGGCTGGCCGCCCGGCTGGGCGGGGTGGAGTCCCCCCTGCTCGCCCAGCGGCTCAACCTGGGCTGGCGCCCGTACCGGATCGCGGCCGGCGTCTGCGTCGGCCTGACCTGCGCCACCAAGTGGAGCGGCCTGTACGTCGCGGCGGCCTTCGGCGTGCTGACGGTGCTCTGGGACGTCGGCGCCCGCCGGCTGGCCGGCGCCCCGCGCCCGTACCAGGCGGTGCTGGCCCGGGACGTGGTGCCCGCCTTCGTGTCGGTCGTCGTGGTCTCGGTGGCCGTCTACCTGGCCTCCTGGTGGGGCTGGTTCGCCAGCAGCAACGCGCCCGGCCAGGGCGGCTGGGGCCGGGACTGGGCGGTCGGCCGCGCCACCGACTACCCGTGGATACCCGAGGGCCTGCGCGCCCTGTGGCACTACCACTCGACGGTCTACGAGTTCCACACCCACCTGACCGACCCCCACACCTACCAGTCCAACCCGTGGTCCTGGCTGGTGCTGGGCCGCCCGGTGTCCTTCTACTACGAGTCCCCCAAGCTCGGCCAGGACGGCTGCACCGTCGCCGACTGCGCCCGCGAGGTGCTGGGCATGGGCACCCCGCTGCTGTGGTGGACGGGCGTGCTGGCGCTGGTCTACTGCCTGTGGCGGTGGGCGTTCCGCCGGGACTGGCGGGCCGGCGCGCTGCTGTGCGGCCTGGCCGCCGGCTACCTGCCGTGGTTCCTCTACCAGCAGCGGACGATCTTCCTCTTCTACGCGGTGGTGTTCGTCCCGTTCCTGGTGCTCGCCGTGACGATGCTGATCGGTGCGCTGATCGGGCCGCCCGGCGCCTCCCGGGACCGCCGGCTCATCGGCTCGACGGCCGCCGGACTGCTGGTGCTGCTGATCGTCTGGAACTTCCTGTACTTCTTCCCGCTGTTCACGGGCCAGACCATCCCGCTCCAGGACTGGCGCTCCCGGATGTGGTTCAACAGCTGGATCTGAGGCCGCGGCCGGGCGGCGGGACCACCTGCACACGCTTCCCCCGAACCGTCCGTACCCGGTCCACGACACGTACCAGATCCGTCACAAGTCCCCGGCGTTTCGTCGGCGGACCGATCCGCCCTGCCTAGGGTGGGAGGCGTACCGCGTTTCCGGCCCCGCCGGTTGCGCCCGGCCGCGATACCCCTGGGGGATCTGCACCATGCGCAGTGCCGCGAAGATCGGCATCATCACCGGCGTGTCCATCGCCGTCCTCGCGGGCGGCGGCTACGGGGCCTACAGCCTGATGGGCTCGGACTCCGGGTCGTCCGGCGACAAGAAGCCCCGCACGGTGGTGGCCGAGCCGCCCTCGGCCGATCAGGCGGCGACCGGTGCGAAGGACTTCCTGGCGGCCTGGGCCTCCGGCGACATCGCCAAGGCGGCTTCGCTGACGGACGACCCGGCGGCGGCCACGACGGCGCTCACCGCCTTCAAGGACCAGGTGAAGCCGAGCGCGCTGACCCTCACCCCGGCCGGTCCGGCCACCCCGCAGGCCTTCGCCTCGGCCACCGGCACCCCGGCCCCGGCCAAGCCCACCGGCGCGGCCTCGGCCACCCCGTCCGCCACCGCCACCCCCGGCGCCACCGACTCGCCGTCCGCCGCCGCCACCGGGCCCACCGGCGTGCTGATGGGCTTCAAGGCCCGCGCCGAGTTCGAGGGCACCAGCCGGGCCTGGGACTACAACGGCTTCCTCGGCGTCGTGAAGATGAGCGACAACACCCCGGCCGTGCACTGGGCCCCCTCGGTGATCCACCCCCACCTGTCCGGCAACGAGACCATCGCCACCCAGCAGGTCTTCGCCCCGCCGTCCACCGTGGTGGACCGCAACGGCAAGCCGCTCCAGGGCGCCTCGCTCACCCCCGCGCTGATGGCCACCCTGCAGGACAACGCCCACAAGCTGCTGCCGCCGGACCCGAACAAGGACAAGGACGCGGGCAGCGCGGTGGTGATCACCGACCCGGCCGGCAAGACCGCCGCGGACAAGCTGTTCACCATCGTCGAGCCGAAGCCCGGCCAGCCGTTCAAGGTGACCATCGACAACACCCTCCAGGCCGCCGCCGAGAAGGCGATGACCGACCTGGGCGGAAAGTCCGGCTCGATCGTCGCCATCGAGCCCAGCACCGGCCAGGTGCTGGCCTTCGCCAACGCCCCGGCCGCCGGCCAGAACCGGGCCTTCACCGGCCTGCTCGCCCCCGGCTCGACGATGAAGATCGTCACCTCGACGGCCCTGCTGGAGGCCGGGCTCAACCCGGACAGCACGGTGGCCTGCCCGGAGAAGAGCAGCAACCCGGTGGCGATCCCGAACGATTTTCCGGGCGCCTTCCCGAACAACACCCTCCAGCAGGACTTCATGGTGTCCTGCAACACCGCCTTCATCAACCAGGGCCTGACCAGCCTCAAGCCCGAGACGCTGTCCGGCACCGCCAAGGACGTGTACGGCATCGGCCTGGAGTGGAAGACCGGCCTGCCGAACGCCGACGGCAAGATCCCGGCGACCCCGGGCAGCAAGGACGAGCAGGCGATGAACTACATCGGCCAGGGCAAGGTCCAGATGAACCCGCTGGCCATCGCCTCGATCACGGCGACCGTCCAGAGCGGCGCGTTCAAGCAGCCCATCCTGGTCGCCGGCCTGCCGCAGCAGCAGGCGGCCCGGCAGATCTCGCCGGACGTCGCCGCCAAGCTGCGCGCGATGATGAACGCCACCGCCGTCGGCGGCACGGCCAGCCAGGTGATGGCCGGGATCACCGACAACGCGGGCGCCAAGACCGGCTCCGCCGAGGTCCAGGGCGCGTCCACCACCAACAGCTGGTTCACCGGCTTCCGCGGCAACCTCGCGGTCGCCGCCGAGGTCCA
Organism: Kitasatospora sp. NPDC023176; assembly: GCF_055560495.1. Classification (NCBI taxonomy): domain Bacteria; kingdom Bacillati; phylum Actinomycetota; class Actinomycetes; order Kitasatosporales; family Streptomycetaceae; genus Kitasatospora; species Kitasatospora sp. NPDC023176. Next base: position 70,840 of record NZ_JBVHIP010000007.1, read on the forward strand.
GGGCGGCGGCCACGGCGTCGACGCGGCGGGCCCGGCGGTCGCCTCGCTGCTCAAGAGCGGCAACAAGTGACCGGCTAGCTGGTACACGACAGAGCCCGCCCCGCCGTCGTGGCGGGGCGGGCTCTGTCGTGTCCGGACCTTGTTCAACCTCTCGGCAGGGCCGGTTCCGGCGCGTCCGGCGTCGACGTCGGCGGCACCAGCCGGCGGTTGCTCCAGCGCCGGGTGGCCAGCCGGGGCCAGATCACCAGCACGGCCGGCAGCGCCAGGTACCCGAACCGCCCGGCCGGGGCGAGCATGAAGGCGATCGTGAGCCCGGCGGCCAGCAGGTCGGCGGCGGCGATCGCGGAGACCGGCGGCCGGGCCACCAGCCAGATCGCCACCCCGATCAGGGCCATGGTCATCAGCGCCAGCGAGACGGTGTGCCCGGTCGGTCCGAAGCCGGCCAGCACCTTGCCGGGCAGCGGGCTGCCCGCCGGGGTGCGGATCGCGGTCATCCCGAGTGGGAAGCGCACCACCTGGTCGCGCAGCGCCTGCGGCTGGGTCAGCACGGACGGCAGCAGCACCGCCGCGCTCACCCCGACCCCGATCAGCGCGGTGCGGGCGGCGGGCCGTCGACCGTACAGCCGCCACAGCAGCAGGACGGCCACCGGCAGGGCCGGCCAGGCGGTCCACTTGAGGCTGCAGGCGAGGGCGAGCACCAGCCCGGCGGCGACCGTGCGGTCCCGCTCGGCGAGCGCCATGGCCAGGCAGCAGACCCCGATCAGCGGCAGGTCGACCCCGCCGACCACCAGGGCGAGCGCTATCAGCGGCGAGGCGGTGAGGACGGCCAGCGGCAGCAGCGGCGCACGGTCCCGGGACGGCCGCAGCAGCCGCCAGGCGCCCAGCAGGCAGACGACGAAGGTGAGGGCGAACCAGATCCGGGCGTCTCCGGCGACCCGGGCGAAGGCGGTGGAGCTGCCGAGCAGCTGGCGCGGCAGCCCGAACAGGGACATCGCCGGCAGGTACGGGTTGTAGTCGGTGACCACCACCGGGTGCGGGAGGTAGACGTCACCGGTGGTGAGCAGCAGGTGGGCGGAGCGTTCGACCACCATGACCTCGGACTGGTGGCGGCCGGTCACGGCGAGCAGTCCGAGCGGCGCGAGGACGGCCCCGAGCAGGGCGACGACGGCGGCGGCCTCGGCGGCGAAGCGGCGCGGCAGGGTGAGGCAGAGCAGCCCGGCCACGACGTAGGCGGGGGCCGCGACGAGTCCCCACAGCCGCTGGTTGGCCAGGTCGGAGACGAGCGGGAAGGCCGCGGCCCAGCCGGCCGCGATCAGACAGCCGAGCAGCTGCACCCAGCGCAGCGAGGCGAGCCGGGCGGGATTCCACCGATCGGGCGTGGGCGGGAAGGTGCTCTCACCACGCTGTCGGGGGAACGGACGGGTCGGGAAGCCGCTCGCCGGAGGGCCGGGTCTGGCGGGCAGTTCGGTGCTGATGGTCGGGGCCGGCGTTCTGGCGCGGCCGGTGAAGCGGCCGCGCGGGCGGGTGAAGCCGGGCGTGCGGGTGCTCACCATGGTGGAAGGTTATGGCGGCCGACCGGGCCCTGTCGCCATCGCGTCGGGCTCCGGTGGCGACGCTACGCGCGTAGGGCCGCCGGGTGTCGTACCGAGCGGCGGCCCTTCACGATTGGGTAACGGCCCGGTCGGCCGATGGCCCGGTCAGCCGGCCTTGGTGTCGGCCGGGACGCTCTGCTCCTCGGCCCGCTCCAGCCGGGAGTGCTTGATGCTGTAGCCGAAGTAGACGACCACGGCGACGCCGAGGGCGATCGCCCCGGCCCGGAAGGTGTCGGCGTGCAGGCCGGTGATCAGGTAGATGCAGAAGCCGACACTGATCAGCGGGACGACCGGGTAGCCGGGGACCTTGAAGCCGCGCGGCAGGTCGGGCTGGGTGCGGCGCAGGATGATCACGCCGATCGAGACCACCGAGAAGGCGATCAGGGTGCCCAGGCTGGTGATGTCGGCCAGCACGTCCAGCGGGATGAACGCGGCCAGCGCGCCCACCCCGACCCCGACCACCAGGGTGTTCCAGACCGGGGTGCCGGTGCGCGGGGAGAGCTGGGCGAAGCGCTTGGGCAGCATGCCGTCGCGGCCCATCGAGTACAGGATGCGGGTCTGGCCGTAGACCACCACGAGGGTGACGCTGAAGATCGAGATGATCGCGCCGATCGCGAAGAGCATCGCGGGCCAGCTCTGGCCGGTGATGTTCTGCATGATCTGGGCGAGCCCGGCCTCCTGGCCCTTGAAGTCCTGCCACGGCTGGGCGCCGATGCCGGCCAGGGCGACCAGGATGTAGAGCAGGGTCACCACGACCAGCGAGATGATGATCGCCATCGGCATGGTGCGGCGCGGGTTCTTGACCTCCTCACCGGCGGTGGACACGGCGTCCAGGCCGATGAAGGAGAAGAAGATGCTGGAGGCGGCCATCTGCACGCCGCCGATGCCCAGCGGCATGAACGGGGTCAGGTTGCCGGAGCGGAAGCCGGTGAGCGCGACGCCGACGAACAGCAGCAGGATGACGATCTTGATCCCGACCATGGCCGCGTTGACCTTCACCGACTCGCTGACGCCGCGGACCAGCAGGAAGCAGATCATCGCGACCAGCAGCAGCGCCGGCAGGTTGAACCAGTGGGTGCTGTCCGGCGCGCCGGACAGCTGCACGGGGATCTTGACCCCGAAGGCCAGGTCGAGGAACTTGTTCAGGTACTCGGCCCAGCTCACCGCGATGGCGGAGGCGGAGACGCCGTACTCCATCAGCAGGCAGATGCCGACGCCGAAGGCGACGCCCTCGCCGAGGGTGGCGTAGGCGTAGGAGTACGAGGAGCCGGAGACCGGGATCGCGGAGGCCATCTCGGCGTAGCAGAGCGCGGTGAGCCCGGCGGTGACGGCGGCGATCACGAAGGACAGGATGACGGCCGGCCCGGCGTCCGGCACCGCGGTGCCGAGCACGAAGAAGATGCCGGTGCCGATGGTGGCGCCGATGCCGATCGAGGACAGCTGCCAGAGGCCGATGGAGCGGCGCAGGTGGATGCCGGAGCGGCCGCCCTCCTCGGGCGCACCGGCCGGAAGGCCGTGGCCCTCGCTCTCCGCGATCAGGGTCGAGACGGGCTTGCGTCGCAGCAGACGCTCACCAAGGGTGTTGCTGGCCAAAACGCGGTCCTTCTAGGCGGGGGGAGGGTGTCCTAGCGGCCGGTCACCCGAGGCACTGGGGGGTGTCTTCGGGGACCAACCGAACAAACATGGGACAGGACCCCGCGAAGACACCAGTGTCGCAAACAAACAATACCGATCGGCGCATTGTACGAATCGGCACATCAGACATACCAAAGCGGACACTTCGCACCCGTCGCACCCGTCGACCGTTCCGCTAAACGTCCAGCTCAGCCCGCCTGATTGGCCTCAACGGCCGAGCACCGCCCGCAGCACCGCCCGGGCCACCGGGGCGGCCAGCGCACCACCCGTGACGTCCTTGGCGTCACTGTCCGCGACCACCACGGCCACCGCGACCGGTGGCACCGCGTCCGAACCGGCCGGCTTGGCCCAGGCGATGAACCAGGCGTACGGCGTCCCGCTGTTGTCCACCCCGTGCTGGGCGGTGCCGGTCTTGCCGCCGACCACCGCCCCGTCGATCCGGGCGTTGCCGCCGGTGCCGTTCTCCACCACGTCGGTCATCAGCCGCCGCACCTGCCCGGCTACCGCCGGGGTCAGCGCCCGCCGGTACACGGCCGGCTTCATCAGCTCCACCTCGGTGCCGTCGCTCCTGGTCAGCCGGTCCACGAGCTGCGGGCGCATCACCGTCCCGTCGTTGGCGATCCCGGCCGCGACCATCGCCATCACCAGCGGGGTGGCCGCGGTGTCGAACTGCCCGATCGAGGAGAGCGCCAGCTGGGCCGGGTCCATCGCGGTGTCCACGTTGGAGCGGGCCGGGCGCACCGGCAGGTCCAGCTTCGGGTCGTTGAAGCCGAAGCCCTCGGCCGTCGCCACCAGCTCGGACTGCCCGGTCCGCACCCCCAGGTAGCCCAGCACGCTGTTGCAGCTGGCGGTCATCGCCGCGTCCAGCGACAGCCCCGGCCGGTCGCAGGCCGCGCTGTCGTTCATCAGCGGCGTGGTCGTCCCGGGCAGCACGTACGGGAAGGGCGCCGCGGTCGGCGCGTCCGGGTCGGTGACCACCCCGGCGGACAGCGCCGCCGCCGCGGTGACCACCTTGAAGGTCGAGCCCGGCGGGTAGGTCTGGCGCAGCGCCCGGTTGAGCATCGGCCGGTCGGTGTCGGCCTGCAGCCGGTTCCAGGCCGTCTGGTCGGCGCCGGCGGACCCGGCGAAGCCGCCCGGATCGTACGAGGGGGTGCTGGCCAGCGCCAGGATCCGCCCGGTGGCCGGCTCGATCGCGGCCACCGCGCCCTTCTGGTCGCCGAGCCCGCGCATCGCGGCCTGCTGGGCCGCCCGGTCGATCGTGGTGTACACGTCCCCGCCGGGGTTGCGCCGGCGGGAGACCGCGTCCCAGAGCGACCAGCCGCTCAGCCGGCCGTCGGTGCCGGTCAGCAGGTCGTCCTCGGTGCCCTCCAGCTGGCTGTTGCCGTACGCCTGGGAGGCGAAGCCGGTGACGGCGGCGTACGTCGGGCCGTCGCCGTAGGTGCGCTTGTACGCGTACCGGCCGCCGGTCGGCCGGGAGCCGGTCACCGCCTGGCCGCCGACCAGGATGTCGCCGCGCGGCTGGGCGTACCGCTCCACGGTGAGCCGCTGGTTGGCCTGGTTGCGGTCGAGGTCGTCGACCTCGAACACCTGCACCCGGGTGGCCTGCACGCACAGCGCCCCGACCAGCAGCAGGCAGAAGGTGCCCGCCCGCCGCCCGGTGACCGAGATCCCGGGCAGCCCCTGCGGGCCGTTGCCGCCGGGCCGGATCGCTCTGGGCCGGATCGCTCTGGGCCGGATCGCTCCGGGCCGGATCCCCTTGGGCCGGTTCCGGGCCATCACACCCCCTCCGGAGCGGGCCGCCGGGCGTCGTCGCTCATCCGCACCAGCAGCGCCACGATGATCCAGTTGGTGACCACCGAGGAGCCGCCCTGGGCGATGAACGGCATGGTCATCCCGGTCAGCGGGATCAGCGCGAGCACCCCGCCCGCCACCACGAACACCTGCAGCCCGACGATCGCGGCCAGCCCGATCGCCAGCAGCCGCCCGAACGGGTCGCGCAGCGCGATGCCGGTCCGGAAGCCGCGCGAGACCAGCACCGCGTACAGCAGGAACACCGCGGTCAGCCCGGTCAGGCCGAGTTCCTCGCCGACGGTGGCGAGGATGAAGTCCGACTTGGCGGCGAAGCCGATCAGCACCGAGTGCCCGTTGCCCAGCCCGGTGCCCAGTTCGCCGCCCCAGGCGAAGGCGAACAGCGACTGAGCGATCTGGTTGGCGCCCTTGCCGGCCGTGATCGAGCCCAGTGGGTCCAGCCAGTCCACCACCCGGCTGTGCACGTGCGGCGAGAGCCAGCCCACCGTCACCGCGCCGACCGCTGCCAGGCCCAGCCCGATCGCGATCCAGCCGGTGCGCGCGGTGGCCACGTAGAGCATCACCACGAACAGGCCGAAGTACAGCAGCGCCGTCCCAAGGTCGGTCTCCAGCACCAGCACCCCGACGAAGGCCGCCCAGATCATCAGCACCGGCCCGAGCACCCGCCCGCGCGGCAGCTGCCAGCGCCAGACCCGGCGGCCGGTGAGCGCCAGCGCGTCCCGGTGCACCGCCAGGTAGGCGGCGAAGAAGACGGCCAGCAGGATCTTGGCGAACTCCCCCGGCTGGAAGGAGAGCGGCCCGACGACGATCCAGATCCGGGAGCCGTACACCGGCGGGAAGAGGATCGGCACCACCAGCAGGACCAGCGCCAGCAGCGCCCCGACGTGGGCGTAGCGGCGCAGCCGCCGGTGGTCGCGCACCAGCAGCAGCACGGCGATGAACAGCGCCACCCCCAGGGCCGACCAGAGCAGCTGAGTGGAGGCCGCCTCCCGCCCCGGGGTGGCCCGGTCGAGGCGGTAGATCACCACCAGCCCGATCCCGTTGAGCAGTACCGCGATCGGCAGCAGCAGCGGGTCCGCGTACCGGGCCCGCCACCGGATCACGCCGTGCGCCGCCAGGGCCAGCACGCCGAGCGCGGCCCCGTACTGGGCGGCGTCGGCGGGCGCCTCGCCGTCCAGGTTGACGCCGACCTCGACGTAGCCGAACACCGCGGTCAGGACGGCGATCAGCACCAGCACCAGTTCGGTGGTGCGCCTGGTGGGGACCGGCCGGCCGGGCCGGGCGGCGGATCTCGTCACGGCGGAGGGTGTCGCCACGGACCGTCCTGGGGGGGGAGGCGGGAGTCGAAGAGGCCGACCGGGTCCAGGCACCGGCGCCCCGGTTCGTCACCCTAACGAGCGCTATCCATATTTATCGGCTGTTTGTCACGGTGTGTCCGCCATTGCCGCCTTCACTCCGGCCGCCGCCCGGCCAGCGCCGCCACCCCGGCCCCGGCCGCGGCCACCAGGACGACGGCGAGCAGCAGTTCACCCCAGGGCACGGCGAGCCGCCCGGTCCGGGCCGCCGCCACCACCCCGCGCACCGCCGCGTTGGCCGGCGACACCGGCACCACCAGCGCCGCCGCGGCCAGCCCGAGCGCCGCCAGGATGCCGTACGGCGAGCGGACCAGCACCGGGCGGTTGCCCACCGCCCCGGCCAGCACCCCCAGCAGCGCGCAGACCACCGAGGCCGCCAGCCCGGCCAGCAGCGCCCGGCCGACGCCCGGATCCTGCCGCGCCCCCGGGTTCGCCACCGCCCCGCTGGTCCACCACAGCGCCGCCACCTCCGCCACCGCCAGCAGCAGGGCCGCCGCCAGCGCCGCCAGCAGCGCGGCCAGGTGCACCCGCGCCGGGCCCGCCACCGCGACCAGGCAGGCCCGCGAGGTCGGCGGCTCGGCGGTCAGCACGCTACGCACGAACCAGGCGCTCACCGGTACCAGCAGCCCCGCGCCGAAGCCGAGCCCGCCCAGCAGCGGATCGCCCGGCGTCACCCCGATCACCAGCACCAGCGCGAACGCCAGGAACGGCGGCAGCCAGGCGTGCGAGCGCACCAGCAGCTCCAGGTGGTACCGGGTCAGCGCGCCGAGCTGCCTCACCGCTCCTCCTCCCGTCGACGCACCGCCAGCACCCGCAGCGCCGGGCGGCTCACCAGCAGGCCGCGCAGCAGCGCGTCCGAGTACGCGGCCGGCACCGTCAGCCGCACCGCCGTGCCGCCCAGCGGGGTCGGCACCGGCGCGCCGGGCAGCCGCTCCGGCAGCGGGGCGTCGTCCGGGACGTCCACCTCGATCTCCATCACCGGCCCGCCCCGGTCCACCGCCGTCGACTCCTCCGCCGGCCGCAGCCCGCCGTCCGGGCCGACCCGGTAGGCCGCGCTGGTCCGCCCGGCCAGCCGGGCCGGGTCGTGGTCCACGAACAGCACCGTGCCGCCCGCCGCCGCCCGCTCGGCGGCCGCGTCGTCCAGCACCGCCCGAGCCTGCGGGTCCAGCCCGGTCCAGGCCTCGTCCAGCAGCAGCACCCGGGCCTCGGCGATCAGCGCCTGCGCCACCGCGACCTTCTGGCAGGTGCCCTTGGACAGCCGGCTCAGCGGGGTGCCCGCCCGGTCCGCGATGCCGAACCGGTCCAGCCACTCCCCGGAGCTCCGCCGCGCCGCCGCCGCCGACAGCCCGTGCACCCGCCCCACCCGCAGCAGGTAGGAGGCGGCGTCGAACGGCAGCGCCGGCGGGAAGCGCTCCGGCACGTACGCCGCGGTCCCGGGCCGCACCACCCGGCCGGTGCTCGGCCGCTCGATCCCGGCCGCCAGCCGCAGCAGGGTCGACTTGCCGCTCCCGTTCGCCCCGGCGATCCGCACCAACTCCCCTGGCCCGACGGCCAGCTGGACGTCCCGCAGGATCCACCGCCCGCCCCGCCCGTACCGCTTGCCGACCGCGGTCAGCTCCATCCGCACCCCGCCTCCATCCGGTCCCCCCGAAGGCTATCGAGCGCCGGTAAGGCCACCGTGAGCTTTGCGTCGTGCAATCCCTCGACCACGCGCCGGAGTTCACGCCGGGGCAGGCGGGTGCACCGCCCGGTCTCGTTTGGCCTTGACGAACTGATGATCCCTAGGATCGGCCGGGTGAATACCGGACGACGACCGAAGACCAGGCTCGGCAGCCTGCTGGCCGCCCTGGCGATAACGGGCGCCTCGCTGCTCCTCGGCCTGCCAGCCCAAGCCGACGAACCCTCAGCCGGCGCCTCCCCCGCACCGAAGGAGGCCCCCAGGGTCGACCTGATCCTGGACGTCAGCGGCTCCATGAACACCGCCGACATCCAGGGCAAGAGCCGCATCTCGGTGGCCCAGAACTCGCTCAACGAGGTGATCGACGCCCTGCCCTCGGAGGCCGAGTTCGGCATCCGCACCCTCGGCGCCACCTACCCCGGCAACGACAAGAACGTCGGCTGCCAGGACACGAAGCAGCTCTTCCCGGTCGGCAAGACCAACAAGGTCGAGGCCAAGACCGCGGTCGCCACCCTGCGCCCCACCGGCTGGACCCCGATCGGCCTGGCCCTGCGCGGCGCGGCCCAGGACCTCGGCAAGGGCGACGCCACCCGCCGGATCGTGCTGATCACCGACGGCGAGGACGACTGCGCCCCGCCGGACCCGTGCGACGTGGCCCGCGAGCTCGCCGCCCAGGGCATCCACCTGGTGGTCGACACCCTCGGCCTGGCCCACGACGACAAGACCCGCCAGCAGCTGCTCTGCATCGCCAACGCGACCGGCGGCACCTACACCGACGTGCGCACCGGCCAGCAGCTCACCGACAAGGTGAAGCAGCTGATCGACCGCAACGACGACACCTACACCGTCAACCCGGTCAAGACCGCCGGCACCGACAAGTGCGAGAGCGCCCCGGTGCTCACTCCCGGCGTCTACAGCGACCGGGAGAAGTTCTCCGAGCACCGCGTCTACAAGGTGCCGGTCAAGGCCGGCCAGGAGCTGCGCGCCTCGGTCAGCGTGGGCCTCGACCGCGCGGTGGCCCGGGACTACGGCGTCCTGCTCCAGGCCACCAGCGCCACCGGCCAGGAGCTCGTCCGCGGCACCGACGCCGCGAGCACCCGCACCGACGTCATCTCCACCGGCCTGCGCTGGTCCACCAACGACTCCAAGGGCTACGTCACCGCGAGCCCGACCGCCTCGTCCAAGGACAAGCCGGACACCACCGTCTGCCTGGTCGTCAGCAACGCGCTGGCCCCGCAGGCCGGCGTCCACACCGACCCCGGCATGCCGCTGGAACTGACCGTGGACCTCGCCTCCGCCTCGCCCGCCCCCGAGGGCGCCGCGATGGGCCTCGGCCGCGGCTGGATCCTGCTGCTCACCCTCACCCTGGCCGGCCTGGTCTTCGGCCTGCTCGCCGGCTGGATCGCACGCTGGCGGATCGCCGTCTGGCGGGAGAACTGACCATGCGTACGACGATCCGCGGCGCCCTCGCCGCCCTCGCCCTGTTGCCCGCCCTCGCGCTGGGCGCCCCGGCCGCCTCCGCCGCCTCGCCCTCCCCCACGGCGGCCGCGAGCGGCACCCCGGCCCCGGCCACCAAGGCCGGCACCTCCTTCCTGACCGCGGTCAACCTATCCCCCGGCCAGGACGCCAACGTCGCCGTCTCCACCGGCGACTACCTGTACTGGGCGTTCGGCGCCTCCGAGGGTCAGACCCCGACGGTCGACCTGACCGTCAACCTGGCCCCGGCCACCGACCGGCACGGCCCGCAGACCTGGACCGTCGAGGTCTTCGACGGGCTGCGCCGCCGCCAGGCCTGCACCGCGGGCACCCAGAACGCCACCGGCGACCAGAGCGCCACCAGCCTGGCGCTGAACTGCACCCTGCGCGAGGTCCGCACCTGGGCCGAGCCGTGGTCCGGCGACCCGCTGCCCGGCACCTACTACGTCCGGCTGTCGGTCACCGACGCCCCGCAGCCCGACCTCGGCCTGCCCGCCACGGCCCAGCTGCACGTCGCCGCCAAGGGCAACGCCGACAACGCCCAGCCCGAGGGCGGCGCGCTCAAGGCCCCGCTGGTCCCGCCGGTCGGCGGCGGCGCCAGTACGGCCAAGGCCGCGGCCCCGGTCGCGGAGAAGGAGCACTGGTACACCGGCTGGTTCTCCGGCTGGAACAGCCGCTGGTACTGGACCATCGGCGGCGGCTTCCTGGCCGCCCTGGCCGGCGTCCTCGGCTACCACCTGACCCGCCACCCGCGCGGCCGCCGCCCCGGCCACTACGGCGCCGTCCCGCCCCAGGGCTCGCACCAGCACGGCAACTACGCCGAGCGCCCGTAACCCCGCCCACCCGAGGGCCGGCCGGACACCTTCCGGCCGGCCCTCCGGCATGTCCGGGGCCCGTCTCCCGGGTCCCGCCCGGGGCGACACGGCCCAGGGGGCAGGCCCTACCCTCGAAGCATGCAGCCGCCCGCCCGGATCGTGGTCGGCGTGGACGGCTCCGCCCCCGCCCGCGCCGCCGTCCGCTGGGCGGCCCGGCTGGCCGGCCTCACCGGTGGCCCGCTGGAGGCGGTCGCGGTCTGGGACTTCCCCTGTCTCTTCGGCGAGCACGGTCTCGTCCCGCCCGCCCTGGACGGCTTCGAGCCGGAGCGCCGGGCCGCGGAGATCCTCGACGAGACGGCGGCTGGCTGCGCCCTTCCGCTGAGCCGCCGCCTCAGGGCCGGGTCACCGGGCCCCGCGCTGGTCGCCGCCGCGACCGGCGCCGGCCTGCTCGTCCTCGGCAACCGGGGCCACGCCACCCCGCCGGACGTCCCGCTGGGCACCGTCGCCCACTACTGCCTGTGCCACGCGCCCTGCCCGGTGGTCATCGTCCGCGAGACCTGGCTCAGCCCTTGAACAGGTTGTGCCCCACGTCGGACGGCACCTCGTCCTGGACCGGCTTGCTGCCCGGCCCCGGCACGCGCTCGCCGGGCACCGGCTGGTCGCCCTCCCGGTGCAGCAGCACCACCCCGTCCTCGGCCCAGAGCTGCCGGTAGCCGTGCGCCAGCAGCAGCTGGATCCGGTCGGCCTGCTCCTTGTCCGTCTTGAACGGGAAGGACCGCTTGTCGGAGCGGGTCAGTACGTAGTCGCGTCCGCGCGGCGTGCCGTCCACCAGCACCACGTCGGTCCGCGCGGTCAGCCGGGGCGCGATCTGGTTGTCGGCCTCCACCGAGGCGCCGTCCGGGATCAGCGCGGCCGCCCGGACCAGCGCGGCCTCGCTCGCCCGGGGCTCCCAGGAGGAGGGCACCGCCAGCTGCAGCAGCCCGATCGGCACCGCCGCCACCAGCGCGACCCCGACCGTGCCCAGGCCCAGCAGCCGGGCCCGCCGCCGGGTCCGTTCGGTCCGCTCGGTGCTGCTCAGCCGCCCCAGCACCTCGACGGTGGCGGTCAGCAGGACGGGCCAGAGCAGGGAGTCGTAGTGCCGGGCGATCGACCAGTGGTTGGGGTTGCTGGAGAGGATCCGCTCGGCCAGCAGCGGCACCAGGCACAGCACGGTGGCCGAGCGCAGCGGCAGCAGGAACAGGGTCCCGAACAGCCAGAGCAACAGCAGCGGCTTCAGCGGCTGGTCGAAGGCGGTCTGCACCAGCAGGAACGGGTCGTGCAGCAGGTTGGTGACCGCCTGGCCGCCGTCCGCGCCGAGGGTTTCGTAGTTCCAGTAGTAGCCCGGCTCCCCGCCCATGGCCGGGATCAGCCACTTGATCGCCACCGCGGAGGCGATCGGCCCGCCGAGCAGCAGGCCGATCCCGGTGTAGCGCCCGGCGCGGTCCCCGGTGCGGCGGGTGCGCAGCAGCAGCACCAGGCCGTACGCGCCGACCAGCAGGCCCATGTCCTCCTTGGTGCAGCACAGCAGCACCGCGGCGAGCACCACCGTGCCGTAGCGGCGGGCCAGGCCGCGCTCCAGCATCAGCAGGGTCAGCGGGACGGCGAAGGCCACCTCGTGGAAGCCGACCCGGGAGGCGACCAGCAGCGGCCAGCCGAGCGCGTAGGTCAGCCCGGCCAGGTCGGCGGCCCGGCGGGCGGTGCGCGGCTCGGCGGCGGCGAAGGAGTACGCGGCGATCCGGCGGATCAGCGGCACCCCGAGCGCGAACAGCAGGGCCTGTCCGATGATCAGCGAGCGCGGGTCGTCCCAGATCCAGTACAGCGGCGCGAGCAGCGCCAGGACCGGGGAGAAGTGGTCGCCGAGCAGTGAGAACCCGGGCGGGAACTCGTGGTGGTAGGACTTCAGCGTCGAGACCGGCAGCCCGAAGTGGGCGTAGCCGCGTATGCCCTGGTCGAAGATGCCCAGGTCGAAGCCGCCGAGCGAGACGGAGGCCCAGCCCTGCATGCCGATGGCGCACGTCACCGCGAAGCACAGCAGGCCGAGCACCAGGGTGCGCCGGGCGGGCGTGCCCAGGACGGTCGCGGCCCTGCGGGCGGCGGCGGGCACGGCGGCCCGGGGCGTCGGCGGGGTCGCGGTCTGGGTGGTCACGTCGGCTCCGGTCCCTCTCTGGTCCGTCAGGACCGATTGGTCAGGGCGGGGTCACGGTCGGGCTCGTGGTCGGGCTCGTGGTCGAGCCTGGCGCCGAGCAGCGCCCAGGCTCCGGCCGAGGCGTCGACCGCCTGCCGCCGGGCCCGGTAGAGCCGCACCCCGATGACGACCAGGACGGCGACGGCGATCGGCGGGTAGATCGAGCCGGGCAGCTGCCAGTACCAGGAGACCCCGCGGCCCCAGCGGTGCGGCACGGCCCACATCACGTGGGAGAGGAAGACCAGCAGCGTCACGCCGAGCAGCACCCGGCGGCCGGTGCTCCGGGCCTCGGCGGCCAGCAGCGCGATCAGCGGGATGCACCAGACCCAGTGGTGGGTCCAACTGATCGGCGAGACCAGCAGCGCGGTGAGGGCGGCACAGACGCCGCCCCAGGCGTCGGCCCGGCGCAGCACCCGGGCGGAGCGCCCGGCGAGCACGGCCACCCCGAGCCCGAGCGTGGCGACCAGCGCGGAGGCGATCAGCCCGACCAGGCCGGGGTCGTTGACGTCGAGCAGCCGGCAGACGGCCCCGCGCAGCGACTGGTTGTCCACCAGTACGGTGACGCCGACCCGGCTCGGGTCCCACAGGTACGTGGTCCAGAACCCGTACGAGCCGTCGGGCAGCATGATCCAGCCGATCAGGCCGGCCGCCAGGAAGGTGCCCATGGAGACCAGGGCGGCCCGGATCCGGCCGGTCAGGAACAGGTAGACGGCGAACAGCCCGGGAGTGATCTTGATCGCGGTGGCCAGGCCGATGCCCACGCCCTTGGCGCGGCTGCGGTCGGGCCGGGTGAGGTCCCACAGCACCAGGCAGAGGATGGCGAGGTTGACCTGGCCGTACTGGAAGGTGGTGTAGACCGGCTCCAGCCAGACCGCGAGGCCGGTGGCGAGGATGGTGGCGGCCGGCCGGTGCCGCCGGGCGGGCCAGCCGGCCAGCTTCAGCGACAGGAACACGGCCAGGCCGAGCAGTGCGTAGTTGCCGAGCATCACCAGGACGCGCAGGGTGCTCACGTCGAACCAGGTGCTCGGTACGAACAGCATCGCGGCGAACGGCGGGTAGGTGGCCGGCAGGTCCCAGCCGGGCAGCCGCATCGCGTACAGGTCGTCGCCGTTGACGACGGCCTGGCCCTCGGCCCGGTAGACGAGCATGTCGACCATGGTGGCGCCGTGCAGGTGCCGCTGGAGGACGAAGGCCGCCACCGACACTGCCGCGACGCAGGCCGCCGCGATGGTCCAGGAGTTCGGTCTTCCGTTCGCCGGGCCGCCGTCTGGCCCCTCCGGGTCCGCCTGCCGCGTCCACCGTGTCAGACCGAACTCGCGCACCGCGATGGCACCCCGTTGAGATAGACCAGATCGTTCCCTCGTCAGCGTCTGGGCCCACCCACCATAACTGACCCCTCTGAAACTCCCCTGAGTCCCAAAGCACGTCAGATTTCCACCTGGTGAGGGCGGTGTGACCTCGGTCACCAGCCTGGCCGCCGGGCCGTCGGACCCGCAAAACGCGAAGTCCCGCCGGGAGTTGACTCCCGACGGGACTTGCTGGACCGATCGGAGCCGGTCCGTTGGGTGGAGCTGAGGGGATTCGAACCCCTGACCCCCTCGATGCGAACGAGGTGCGCTACCGGACTGCGCCACAGCCCCAACGAGAAGAAACTCTAGCACCTTCCGGAGGGGGTCCGTGACCACCCCCTGGTCGGGGGTGGTCACCCACCTCATTCGTTGGCGGCGCGGGGGCGGGGCTCCGGAGCCGGGGCTTCGGCGTACTGGTCGAACAGCGGGGTGCTGCGGGACTCGGCGGGGCGACCGGCGGTCCAGGTGCCGGGGGCCGACAGGTCGAGGCCGCGGGACACCCGGGGGGCGACCGGCGCGGTGACGTAGGTCGGCAGCGGGACGGGCACCGGCTCCCAGGAGTCCGGGCCGGCCGCACCGCGCTCGCGCATGCCGTCGACCCACTCCTCGTGCTCGGTGGCCTCGGCCACCGCGGAGGCGGACGGCACCGCGACGGTGGCCTGCTCGGGGTCGGCGGCCAGCCGCAGGTGCGCCCGGCCGGGCCGGTGCCCGGCGGGCGCGGCCGGGGCCGGCTCCACCGGGGCGGGGGCCTCGACCGTCGGCCGGTCGTCCGCCGGGGCCTCGACCCGCTGCCGCTCGCGCTGGCGCAGCCGCTCGGCCGCCTGGGCGGCCCGGTTGCGGTCCAGCTTCACCTCGTACCGCTGGCGCTCCAGCCGGCGCAGGTGGCCGATGTAGAGGGTGAGGAGGAGTGCCGGGACCGCCGGGACCCAGAGGAAGGCGAGGCCGGCCACCGCGGCGACCACCGTGCCGAGCGCGAAGGCCAGGAAGAGGACGGAGACCAGTCGGCGCCGGCGGGCCAGCAGCCGCGCCCGGCGCTCCCCGCCGCCCTGCCGCACCGGGGCCGGCCGTTCGGCCGGGCGCTCCGCCGGGGGTTCGGGCTCCCGTGCGACGGGATCGCCGGAGGCGGCCCCGTCCCGTTCGGGAGGACCGTCGTCGCTGTGCTCGTCGTCACGCGGTTCGTCGCCCAGGGCCCGGGCTGCCCGCCGCTCCAGCGCCGAACGCCCGGCCAGCAGGCGGATGGCGGTGCTGAAGCGTTCCGTCGGGCGCGCCTCGTTGAGTTCGTCCTGCCTGCGGAGCCACATCGGCACCAGATAGGCGGCCCAGGCCCCTACGATGACGGCGTAGATAAGGCCGCTACTGCTCACGATTCACACCGTACGGGCGCCGGGGAAGGCCTGGCAGCAATTTGGCACGGCGTGTCGTGTGATCAAGCTGATTCTCCGACTATTTTGCCGGTATTTGTGACGGTCCGCCACCGCGTCGATGCCATATCGATATTCTTTTCGAACATATATTCAATTACGTGGCTCGCGACCCGAACTGATCGCCCGCCAGCGCTCCAGCATCCCCTCCGGGACCTCCTCGGCGGTCAGGACGTAGACCAAGTGGTCCCGCCAGTCCCCGTCGATGTGGAGATAGCGCGGGCGGATTCCCTCCGAGCGGAAGTCGAGCTTTTCCACCACCCGTCGGCTCGGGCCGTTCTCCGGGCGGATGCAGACCTCGATCCGGTGCAGTCCGAGGGTGTCGAAGCAGTAGTCCACCGCGAGCGCCACGGCCGTCGGCATGATGCCCCGGCCGGCCACCGCCTCGTCGATCCAGTAGCCGACGTTGGCCGAGCACATCGAGCCCCAGGTGATCCCGCCGACGGTCAACTGGCCCACCAGCTGGCCCTTGTAGAGCACCACGAAGGGCAGCATCCGGCCGGCCGAGGCCTCCCCGCGCAGGAAGCGGACCATCTGCCGGTAGGTCGGCCGGGGCCCGGCCGCCTGCCCCGCCGGGCCGGGCGGCACGGTGGCCTCCCAGCGGCGCAGCCAGTCCCGGTTGCGGCGGCTCACCTCCTGCCACTCGCGCTGGTCGCGGGCCCGGATCGGGCGCAGCACGACCTCCCCCTCCTGGAGTTCTACCGGCCAGCCGGCGTTCAGTGCGCTCTCCCGGAAGCTGGTGCGTCGGGCCGGGGGTGGTCCCCGCCGGCGAGCTGGTCGACGGCGTGGGCGAGCAGCGGCTCCAGGACGGCCAGGCCGTCCCGCACGCCGCCGGTCGAGCCCGGCAGGTTGACGATCAGGGTACGTCCGGCGAGCCCGGCGAGCCCGCGGGAGAGCGCCGCGGTCGGCACCTTGTCGCGGCCGTACGCGCGGATGGCCTCGGGGATGCCGGGGATCTGCCGGTCGATCACCCGGGCGGTCATCTCGGGGGTGAGGTCCATCGGCGAGATGCCGGTGCCGCCGGTGGTCAGCACCACGTCGTACCCGGCGGCGACGGCCTCGCGCAGGACGGCCTCGACCGGCTCGCCGTCCGGGACGACCCGGGGGCCGTCGGCGGTGAAGCCCATCGCGGTCAGGCCTGCCACCAGCAGCGGGCCGCCCTTGTCCTCGTACACCCCGGCCGAGGCCCGGTTGGAGACGGTGACGGCCAGCGCCCTCATGCCCTGCGGCTTCATGCCCTGCGGCCTCATGCGCCGGCCTCCGGCGCGAACCAGTCGCCGCTCTTGCCGCCGGTCTTGCTGAGCACCCGGACGGACTCGATGCCGGCGCCCTTGTCGACGGCCTTGACCATGTCGATCACGGTCAGCGCGGCGACCGTCACCGAGGTCAGCGCCTCCATCTCGACGCCGGTGCGGTCGGCGGTCTTCACGGTGGCGGTGATCTCGACCGCGTCGTCCGCGACGGTGAGGTCGACCTTGACGCCGGAGACGGCGATCGGGTGGCAGAGCGGGATCAGGTCCGGGGTCCGCTTGGCGCCCATGATCCCGGCGATCCGGGCCACGGCGAGGGCGTCGCCCTTGGGCACGCCCTCGCCGCGCAGCAGCTCCACGACCTTCGGGGAGACCCGGACCCGCCCGGCCGCGACGGCGGTGCGCGCGGTGGTGGCCTTCTCGGAGACGTCGACCATCCGGGCCGCGCCCTGCTCGTCGACGTGGGTGAGGCGGTCGCCGGGGTTCGGTGTCGTCACGGGTAACTCCAGGGGCGCGCAGGTCGAATACCGCGCTACCGTACCGCCCCGTGCCACGCCCACTCGCCTCCGGGCGCTCCTGACCCGCCGCCCTTCGGCCCGCCGCGGTGCGCCGGCCGCTCAGGCGTCCAGCAGGACCACGTCGACCTCGCTGCCGGCCGGCAGCTCGGTGACCTCCTCGGGGACGGTGATCAGGCAGTTCGCCCGGGCCAGCGCCCCGACCAGGTGGGAGTCGGCGCCGCCCACCGGCTCGACCGTGCGGTCCGCGGCCGAGTAGCGGCCGCGCAGGAACTGCCGTCGGCCGGCCGGGGAACGCAGCGCGGACGGGCAGAACGCGCGCACCACCGGGCGGTGGACGTCGGTCGCGCCCAGCATGGTGCGGATCACCGGGCGGACGAAGAGCTCGAAGGAGATGTAGGCGCTCACCGGATTGCCCGGCAGGGCGAGCAGCGGCACCCCGGCCCCGCCGCCGATCCGGCCGAAGCCCTGCGGCTTGCCGGGCTGCATCCGCAGCTTGCGGAAGTCGACGCCCCCGTAGGACTCGAAGACCTCCTTGACCACGTCGTACGCGCCGACGCTGACGCCGCCGCTGGTGACGATCAGGTCGGCGCGGCCGAGCTGGTCCTCCAGGACGGCGCGCAGCCGGTCGGCGTCGTCGGGGACGGCGCCGACCCGGTAGGCGATGGCGCCGGCCTCCTGGGCGGCGGCGGTGAGGGTGAAGCTGTTGGAGTCGGCGATCTGCCCGGGCCCGACCGGCTCGCCGGGCTGGACCAGCTCGCTGCCGGTGGAGAGCACCACCACCCGGGGGCGCGGGCGGACCTTCACGGTGGCCCGGCCGATCGCGGCGAGCAGGCCGAGCTGGGCGGGGCCGAGCCGGGTGCCGGCCTCCAGGACCCTGGCACCGGCCGCGACGTCACTGCCGGCCCGCCGGATGTGCGCGCCCTCGGCGACCGGGCGCAGCACCCGGACCTCCTCGTCCGCCACCGGCGCGGTCATCGCGGCGGCGGCGACCCCGGTGCCGGTGCCGCCGTCGGTCCACTCGACCGGGGCGACGGCCTGGGCGCCGGGCGGCATCGGGGCGCCGGTCATGATCCGGGCGGCCTGGCCGGGGCCGACCTTGGGCAGCTCACCCGCACCGGCGGCGATGTCGCCGACCACGGTGAGCACCGAGGGGTAGGCGTCGGTGGCGCCCCTGGTGTCGGCGGTGCGGACCGCGTAGCCGTCCATCGAGCTGTTGTCGAAGGGCGGCAGGTCGCCGTCGGCGACCACGTCCTCCTCCAGCCGGCAGCCCTGGGCGTCGAGCAGTTGGAGCTCGATGGCGGGCAGCGGGCCGACGGCGGCCAGCACGTCGGCCCGGTGCTCGTCCACCGTCCAGAACCGAGGAGCCGCCGGTGCCCGGTCCGCGGACCCCTCGCAGCAGGCTGCGGGGGTGGTGCTGTGCTCCGTGGACCCGGTCATCGGCGGCTCGCTCTCTGTGTCGTGGGTCAGTCCTGCAGCTCGGAGCCGACGAACTCCCGCAGCCAGGAGCGGAACTCCGGGCCCAGGTCCTCGCGCTCGGAGGCCAGTCGGACGATAGCGCGCAGGTAGTCGGCGCGGTCGCCGGTGTCGTAGCGGCGGCCCTTGAAGAGCACGCCGTGCACCTGGCCGCCGGCCTCGGCGTCGCGGTTGGTCAGCTCGCGCAGGGCGTCGGTGAGCTGGATCTCGCCGCCGCGGCCGGGCGGGGTCTCGCGCAGCACGTCGAAGACCAGCGGGTCGAGGACGTAGCGGCCGATGACGGCGTAGTTGGAGGGAGCCTCGCCCGGCTCGGGCTTCTCGACCAGGTCGGTCACCTGGAAGACGTCCTCGCCGAAGCCGTTGGCCTTGACGGCGGCGCAGCCGTAGAGGTGGATCTGGGAGGGGTCGACCTCCATGAGGGCGACGACCGAGCCGCCGAGCTCCTGCTGCACCTCGATCATGCGGGAGAGCAGCGGGTCGCGGGGGTCGATCAGGTCGTCGCCGAGCAGGACGGCGAAGGGCTGGCCGGCGACGTGCTGCTCCGCGACGGAGACGGCGTGGCCGAGGCCCTTCGGGTCGCCCTGGCGGACGTAGTGCATGTTGGCCAGCTCGACGGACTCGCGGACCCGGCGCAGCCGGTCCTCGTCGCCCTTGCGGACGAGCAGCTCCTCCAGCTCGTAGGCGCGGTCGAAGTGGTCCTCCAGCGCGCGCTTGTTACGGCCGGTGACCATGAGTATGTCGGACAGGCCCGCGGACGAGGCCTCCTCGACGACGTACTGGATGGCCGGCTTGTCCACGACGGGCAGCATCTCCTTCGGCGTGGCCTTGGTCGCCGGGAGGAAGCGGGTGCCCAGTCCGGCCGCGGGCACCACGGCCTTGGTCACCGGAATTCGGGGAGCGGTCGTCGTCATGCGTTTACCTTACTCAGGCACGTTTTCGCCCGGCCGAGCGCGTTCGGACGGCTAGGACAGCACGTCGCGGGGCACGGCCACGATGGCGGGCGTATGGGAAGCGACCGGCTGGGCCGAGGGACCCCCTCCGGTACAGGCCGACACACTACCCGGCTTTTCCGAACGGTCACGTTCGGCAGCCGGGGCCGGCCCCGGAGCGGAAGCGGGCTGCTCACGGGGCCCGGCCGGGGGCTGACCGGGCCGCGGCGCGATCCGCCAGCAGTCGCCGCCGGACGCCCGGGCCGCGGCCAGCGCCGCGTCGGCGCAGCGCAGCAGGACGGCCGCGTGGGTGCCGTCCTCGGGCAGGACGGCGATGCCGACGGCGGCGGTCAGGCCGTTGCCCCGGGCCGGGCGGGGCGCCCTGGTGCCGGAGGACCAGTCGAGCAGCAGGTGCCGGCGGACCGACCAGATCAGCCGCTCGGCGACGTGCACGGCGCCCTCGGCCCCGGTGTCCGGCAGCACCACCAGGAACTCCTCGCCGCCGTAGCGGCCCAGGGTGTCGGCGCGGCGGATCTCCATCGCGAGCCGCTGGGCGAGGTCGCGCAGCACCGCGTTGCCGCGGGCGCGGCCGTGCTCGGCGGTGACGGCGTCGAAGCCGGCGATCTCCAGCAGCAGGACGGCCAGCGGGCGCGGGCCGTCGGCCTGGTCGGTGTGCTCGGCGCGGCGGGACCGTTCGATCTCCCGGTCCAGGGTGAGCTGCAGGTGGCGGTAGTTCCAGACACCGGTGAGCGGGTCGCAGGAGGCGGTGCGCTCCAGTTCGGCGCAGCACTCCTCCAGCTCGGCGATCCGCCCGGTCAGCCGTTCCCGGTCCTCGGCGGCCTCGGCGCGTTCCCGGCGGCCGCGCAGGCCGAGCGCGGTGGCCCCGGCCAGTGCGGGGGCGCTCAGCGCGGCCAGGGCCTGGACCAGCAACGGGGTGGACAATCGGGGGCCCTTTCGCGTGTCAGGCTCTGCGCGTCACGGTTTTCGGACGCGGAGGATCCGGTGCACAACGAGAAGAGCGACCTGAGGACACGGCTGTTGACGCGACGGCGCGCACTCACCGCCGAGGGGCGCGCGGAGGCGGCGGACGCGCTGGCCGGGCACGCCTGGGAGCTGGCGGCCGCCGGCAGCACGGTGGCCGCGTACGTCTCGGTGGGCGCGGAGCCCGGGACCAGGCCGCTGCTGGACGCGCTGCGGGAGAGCGGTGTGCGGGTGCTGCTGCCGGTGCTGCTGCCCGACAACGACCTGGACTGGGCCGAGTACACCGGGCCCGGGGAGCTGGCCCCGGCCGGGCGCGGGCTGCTGGAGCCGGTCGGGCCGCGGCTCGGGCCGGAGGCCGTCACGGGGGCCTCGGTGGTGCTGCTGCCGGGCCTGGCGGTGGACCGGGGCGGGCTGCGGCTGGGCCGGGGCGGCGGCAGCTACGACCGGGTGCTGGCCCGGCTGGAGCGGGCGGGGGCGCGGCCGGTGCTGGCGGTGCTGCTGTACGAGCACGAGCTGCTGGAGCGGGTGCCGGCCGAGCCGCACGACCTGCCGGTGGACCTGGCGGTCACGCCCTCGGGGGTGCGGGCGCTCGGCTGAGGGCCCGGGTGGGCGCCCTGGTGGACCGACGGCGGCGGCCCCCCTCCCCTCAACGGGGAGCGGGGGCGCCCCCGTCCGCGCGTCGTACCGGGCTCAGCCGGAGTTGTGCCCCAGCTGGTGCTGGGGGGCAATATC
>NZ_JBVHIP010000007.1:92086-309869 GCF_055560495.1 Kitasatospora sp. NPDC023176
CCGGCGCGACCCCGTCCGGAACCCCCCGGGGGGGGCGGCGGCGCGCTGCTGCGCCGCGGGGGCGCCCCCCGCCCCCCCCCCCCCGCCCCCCCCCCCCCCCCCCGGGGGGGGGGGGCCCCGCCGCCGTCCGCGCGTCGTACCGGCGTCAGCCGGTGGTGAGCACCAGCTTGTGCTGGGTGGCCTTCTCGACCGCGTCCGGGGTGAACGCCCAGGTCAGCAGCTTGCCCTTGAGCCAGAGGTCGGTCTGGTCGTTGTAGTTCTGGTGGAAGGCGTGGCCGGAGGCGCCGCCGACGTTGACCCAGCGCGAGGAGTCCAGGTCGTTCAGGTCGACCACCATCCGCATCGACGGGATCCAGTCCACCTGGTAGCCGGCCGCCGCGTTCCAGCCCGCCGCGTCGACCGCCGCCGAGCCGCCGGAGAGGCGGTAGGGGCCGCGGTTGAGCAGCTTGTGGACGACGCCGGAGGCGATCGAGGAGTTGTCGGTGCCGAGGGTCTGCTCGCGCAGGTCCAGCTTGTGCAGGCGGCCCCAGCTCCAGGTGGAGATGTCCTTGCCGAGCAGCGAGGTCAGGTCCTGGCGGGCGTTCTTCATGGCCTCCTTGAGGAGGTTGTCCAGGCCCTTCTGCTCCTTGTGCTGGGAGTCGATGTACGTCCACCACGAGCTGTCGGGCTTGTCCAGCTGGGCGCGCACCACCTCGGTCCAGCGGTCGCCGCCGTCCGGCTGGGCCTTGCCCGGGTCGCGGGTGCCGCACTGGGTGACGATCCTGCTGGAGCTGTCCGGCTTGGTCGGGTCGTCCTGCTGGCGGACCAGCAGGCAGTTGTCCTTGGCGCGGATGTCGGCCGGGAACTTCTGCCCGAAGGCGAGGCTGAGCAGGTTGCGCCAGACGCCGTTGTAGTAGGCGGCGGCGGCCGAGTCGGCGTCCTGGTGGAAGTTCCAGTCCTTCAGCAGGTCCTGGGCCTCGCGCACGTACGGGTCGTCGATCTGCTGCTTGAGCAGCAGCGGGACGAGCGTCTTGGCCATGATGCTGGTGTTGTCCAGCTGGAGGGTCTGCATGTCGTCCGGCGAGATCTTGCCGTTGTTCTTGAGCAGGCCCTCGATCTGGTCGGTGATCTCCTTGGCCCGGGTGCCGTACTCCCAGTCCTTGGTGAGGTTGTACTTGTAGCTCGGGTCCACCACGGCCTGGTTGGCGGTGACGATGTAGCCGGCGGCCGGGTCGAGGCTCCACGGCAGGGCGGTGAAGGGGACCGGGTCCGGCTTCCACTGGTAGGAGGAGTCCCAGCCCGGGGCGGGCATGGAGCCGTCGCCCTTGCCGCGCACCGGGATGACGCCCGGGGCCTGGTAGCCGATGTGCTTGGCGTCGGCGTAGATCAGGTTCTGCGCGGGGACGGCGAAGTCCTTGGCGGCGGCGCGGAACTCGTCCCAGTTGCGGGCCTTGTCCAGCTCGAAGACGGCGTCCATGGTCTTGCCCGGGCTGAGCGCCGTCCACTGCAGGGCGACACCGTAGCCGCCGGTGCCGCGGTCGGGGGCGGAGCTGCCGTTGGGGGCGTACTTGCCGACGTTCTGCTGCTCGGTGCTCACGTCGGAGATGAGCGGGGCGCCGGTCTGGGTGGTGCGGACGGTGATGGTGCGGTCCTCGCCGCCGGCGACCTTGATGGTCTCCTTGCGGAGGTCGAACTTCACGTCCTTGCCGTCGACCTGGTAGGTGTCCGGGCCGGTGACCTTCTCCAGGTAGAGGTCGCTGACGTCCGCGCCCAGGTTGGTGAAGCCCCAGGCCACGTCCTTGTTGTGGCCGATTATCACGCCGGGCATGCCGGCGAAGGTGAAGCCGGAGACGTCGTACTGGCAGGCCGAGGAGACGGTCCGGCAGTGCAGGCCCATCTGGTACCAGACCGAGGGCAGGCCGGGGCCGAGGTGCGGGTCGTTGGCCAGCAGCGGCTTGCCGGTGGTGGTGTGCGAGCCGGCGACCACCCAGGAGTTGGAGCCGATGCCCTGGCCGGGGCGGCCGAGCAGCTGCGGCATCGCGTCGATCCGGTCGGTGAGGCCCTGCATCAGGGCCTTGGTGGTGGCCGCGCCCTGGGTGGTGGAGCCGCCGGGGGCCGTACCGGGCTGGGCGGAGCCGTCGGCCGGGCGGTAGGTGTCGCCGCTGACGGTGCCGGTCTTCACGATCGTGCCGTTGCGGGAGTACGGGTAGTCCGGGTACAGCTCGGCGATCTTGTCCGGGCCGAAGTCCTGGGCCAGCAGCGAGCGGTCGATCTCCTCCTGGAGGTTCCCGGAGAGGTTCCAGGCCATCGCCTTGAGCCAGGCCACCGAGTCGACCGGGGTCCACTGCTCGGGCTTGTAGCCGCTGTTGACGGCGCCGAGCAGGGCGTACTCCAGCGAGGCCTTCTCCCCGCCGGGGTGCTCGCCGAGCCAGGCGTTCACGCCGTCCGCGTAGGCCTGGAGGTTCTTCTTGGCCTCCGGGGAGAGCTTGGTGTCGTACTCCTTCTGCGCCACCTGCCGCCAGCCCATGGTGCGGATGAAGGAGTCGGTGTCGACCTGGCTGTCGCCGAACATCTCGGACAGCCGGCCCGCGGTGATGTGCCGGCGGACGTCCATCTCCCAGAAGCGGTCCTGGGCCTGGACGTAGCCCTGGGCGCGGAACATGTCCTCGGGGGTGTCCGCGTACAGCTGCGGGATGCCGTTGGCGTCCCGCTTGACGTCGACCGGCGCGCTCAGGCCCGCCATCTTGACCGTGCCGTCGACCTCCGGGAAGGAGGCGCGGACCGCGGTGACCCCGCGGTAGCCGCCGTAGCCGACGCCGGCCACCAGCAGCACGACCAGCATGATCACGATCAGACGGGCGCGCCGGAACTTCTTCGAGCGGGGCATCTGGGTCCTTGCGGTCCTGACTTCGGGGCGGGCGGGCGTGTCCGGGGCCTGGGGCCGGGACAGGGCACCACATTAGGCCGAGTCGGCGGAGCGCTGTGAACGGGGGACCGAGCTGGAGCCAAGCCGGGACCAAGCTAAAGGTATGGCAAAATGTTAGACTGAGTAACGATCCGCAACAGGAGCATTGACGCCTTCTTAGCGGTCCGGTGCCCGACAGCACCCTCCCTGTACCAACGGAACACCTTCAGCACCACCTGACACCCCGCCCGCCCATGCCTGCCCGAGGTGCCACTGCGTGAACGTCGCCCACCTGAACCAGCTCCTGCTCGAAGCCTCCGTGATCCTGCTCTTCGCGGTGGTCGCCGTCCGGTTCTCGACCCGATCAGGACTGCCCAGTCTGCTGATCTACCTCGGGATCGGCGTGGCACTGGGCCAGAACGGGATCGGCGTCACCTTCAACAACGCCGAACTGACCCAGGTGCTCGGCTACGCGGCACTCGTGGTGATCCTGGCCGAGGGCGGCCTCAAGACCAGCTGGCGCGAGGTGAAGCCGGCGATGCCGGCGGCCACCGTACTGGCCACCGTCGGCGTCGGGATCAGCGTCTTCGTCACCGCGGCCGGCGCGCACTGGCTGGTCGGCCTGGAGTGGCGGACCTCGCTGCTGCTCGGCGCGATCGTCTCCTCCACCGACGCGGCGGCCGTCTTCTCGGTCCTGCGGATGGTCCCGCTGCCGCACCGGCTCACCGGCCTGCTGGAGGCCGAGTCCGGCTTCAACGACGCCCCCGTGGTCATCCTGGTCGTCGCCTTCGCCTCGGTCGGCGAACTGGACTCCTGGTACGTGCTGCTCGGCACGATCGCCGCCGAACTGGCGATCGGCGTGGCGGTCGGCCTGGCCGTCGGCAAGCTCGGCGCGTTCGCGGTCAAGCACGTCGCGCTGCCCTCCTCCGGCCTCTACCCGATCGCCGTGGTGGCGCTCACCGTGCTCGCCTATGCCGGCGGCTCGCTGCTGCACGGCTCCGGCTTCCTCGCCGTCTACATCAGCGCGGTGATCCTCGGGAACTCCAAGCTCCCGCACGGACCGGCGGTGCGCGGCTTCGCCGACGGACTGGCCTGGATCGGGCAGATCGGCATGTTCGTGCTGCTCGGCCTGCTGGCCGCGCCCGAGAGCATGGGCGACGCGGTGGTCCCCGCGCTGGTGATAGGCGCGGTGCTGGTCTTCCTGGCCCGGCCGCTGTCCGTGGTGCTCACCCTGACCCCGTTCAAGATGCCCGTCCGGGAGCAGGCGCTGCTCAGCTGGGCCGGGCTGCGCGGGGCGGTGCCCATCGTGCTGGCCACCATCCCGGTGGTCTCCGGCGCGCACCGGGCCGAGGACGTGTTCAACATCGTCTTCATCCTGGTGGTCGTCTTCACCCTGCTCCAGGGCCCGACCCTGCCCTGGATGGCCAAGCGGCTGCGGATCGGCGAGGGCGCGATGGGGCAGGACCTCGACATCGAGTCCGCCCCGCTGGAGAAGCTGCACGGGCACCTGCTGTCGGTCGCGCTCTCGCCGACCTCGCGGATGTCCGGCGTGGAGATCAGCGAGCTGCGGCTGCCCAAGGGGGCGGCGGTCACCCTGGTCGTGCGGGAGGGCAACTCCTTCGTGCCGGACAAGGCGACGATGCTGCGCGGCGGGGACGAGCTGCTGGTGGTCACCACCGACGAGGTGGGCGAGGCGGCCGAGCGGCGGCTGCGGGCCGTGGACAAGGGCGGCAAGCTGGCGGGGTGGCTGAACGGGCGGTGAGCGCCTGAGCGCGGGCGGCCTGCGTGGCTCGGGTGGCCAGCGCGACCTGGGCGGCCTGGGTGGCTCGGGTGACCTGCGTGGCTCGGGTGACCTGCGCGACCTGGGTGGCCTGGCGGTATCTACGCGCGTAACTGTATGCTGGTTCGACCACGCCGTATAACTACCGTTAGACCACCCCCAGCATCTGCCTGACGCAGAGTTGGCGCGACCGCTCGGCGGCCGCGGTCCGGCACCGGCCCACCAGGCCCGGCCGACCCGGTATCTACCCCGGTCGACGCGCGAGAGGACGACTCTCGGCGCCGTCGGGGCCACCCCATGCCCTGCCGCGCTACCAGGCAGCAGGAAGGACCGACCGTGACGGCCCGCCGAACGGTCGAGATCACCGCGGACTCCGCTCCGGAGACCGCGACCAGCACTGTGGACACCGCCGCCGAGCCGCCCGCCAGGGTCGGGTACGGCGAGCTGCTGCGCACACCCGGCGCCTGGACGTTCCTGTCCCCCGCCCTCGTCGCGCGGCTGCCCTACGCGATGCTCAGCATGGGCCTCCTGCTGCTCGTCACCCAGACCACCGGCTCGTACGGCACCGCCGGTACGGCCGTCGCCGTCGCCGCCGTCGCCCAGGCCCTGATCGGGCCGCAGACCGGGCGGCTGGCCGACCGGTACGGCCAGGCCGCGGTGCTGGTCCCGACGGTGCTGGTGCACGCGACCTCGGTCGGCGTGCTGATCGCGCTGGCGCTCGGCCACGCACCGGACTGGAGCGTGTACCTGGCCGCCGTCCCCGCCGGGGCGAGCGTGCCGCAGGTCGGCGCGATGGTCCGGGCCCGCTGGGTCTCCACCTTCACCGGGGAGGGCGCCTCGCCCGCCGCCGGCGCCAAGGTGAGCACCGCCTTCGCCTTCGAGTCCGTGACGGACGAGTTCACCTTCGTGGTCGGCCCGATCCTGGCCGCCAACATCGCCGCCCTCGCCAGCCCGGCGGTCGCGCTGGTCGTCGAGGCCTCGCTGACCCTGGTCGGCGGTCTCGCCTTCGCGGCCCAGCGGCGCAGCGCCCCCGCCCGGATCCTCCCGGAACCCGGCGTGCGGCGCGCCTCGGCGCTGGCCTCGCCCGGCGTCCGGCTGCTGGTCGGAGCCTTCCTCGGGGTCGGCGCGGTGTTCGGCGGCATGCAGGTGTCGGTCAACGCCTTCGCCGACTCGGTGGGGCAGCACGACTCCGGCGGCACGGTGTACGGGATCTTCGCGGGCGGCTCGATGCTGGCCGGCGTGCTGTACGGCGTGATCGCCTGGCGGCGGCCGGTGCAGCAGCGGATGGCCATGAGCTACACGATGCTGGTGCTGGGCTGCTCGGTGCTGTGGGCGATGCCCAACCTGGTCGCCCTGACGGTCGCCGGGCTGGTCTGCGGTCTGGCCATCGCCCCGACCCTGATCAGCGGCTACACCCTGGTCGAGACGCTGGTCGCGGACGGCGCCAAGACGGAGGCCTTCACCTGGCTGACCGGCGCGATCGGGCTGGGCCTGGCGTTCGGCTCGATGGCGGCGGGCAAGCTGCTCGACGGCCACGGGCCCTCGGTCGGGTTCCTGGTGCCGGCCGTCGGTGCCGGGCTGGGGCTGATCGCGCTGCTGTCGATGCGGCACCTGCTGGTGGCCCCGGGCGGGGCGAGCCGGGTGGTGGCTTCGTCGGCCGAGCGCGGCAACGCGGCGCAGCTCGTCGGCGCGGCCAAGGGCTGAACGCGCGGTGGGCGGTGACGCGGTACCGGCTCATCTCACACCGGATTCGCTGGACTGATCCAACGGAATACCGCATCATTGACCATCGTTAGCACTCATCAGGCGAGAGTGCCAGGAGGAAGACAAGTGCCCACGTACCAGTACCAGTGCACCGAGTGCGGCAACGGCCTGGAGGCGGTGCAGAAGTTCACCGACGAGGCGCTGACCACGTGCCCCGACTGCCAGGGACGGCTCCGCAAGGTCTTCTCGGCCGTGGGTGTCGTGTTCAAGGGCTCGGGTTTCTACCGCACCGACAGCCGCTCGTCCTCCAGCAGCACGGTGGGCGCGGGTTCGTCCACCGGCTCCTCGACGTCGACCACGGCCTCGTCGTCGACCTCGGGTTCGGGTTCGTCCGGTTCGTCGAGCTCTTCCGGCTCGTCCAGCTCGTCCAGCTCGTCGAGCAGCCCGGCTCCGGCCGCCGGCTGACCTCGGTTTCACGGGAAGGCCCGTCGGCCCCGCTTCGCGCGGGGGCCGGCGGGCCTTTTCGCGTGCCTTGTCGCCCGCTTCTCGCGCGGCCTTCCGTCGCCTTCGTCAACTTTCGAGGGCCGAATTAGCTCGTGTGAGTGTACGAAGTTATCCACAGGGGCGGGTTTGTCCACAGGCTGTGGGAATCCGTTTCCCGGTCGCGGCGGGAACGCGCAGGGTGTGGGTCATCGAGCAAGGACCGACCGAATCCGGAGGTGTCCCGATGACGACCACGAGCCCGCCCCTCTCCCTCCCCCTGCCCGCCCCCACCGTGCCGCCCCGGCGGGAGGTGCCGAGCTTCCCGCCGATCCGGCGCGGGTGCGGCAGGTGGCACCGCTGGCGCCGAGCCGTCCGACGGCGGGGCGGGGTGCCCGCGCTGGTACTGCTCGCGGTAGCCGCGGCGCTCGCCTCCGGGCCTCTGCGGGCCGGGCTGCCGCCGCCCGCCGCGGGCGCGGTGGGCCGTACGGGTTGTCAATCCGGGCTGCCGGAAGATCACCCGTAACCCAGGAACGACTTCGTCGTTCGAGGCGGCATGAAAGGCTTCAAGGAATTCCTGCTGCGTGGAAATGTCGTCGAACTCGCCGTCGCCGTGGTCATCGGCGCGGCCTTCACCAACATCGTCAACGCCTTCGTCAAGGGCGTGATCAACCCGCTCGTCGGCGTGTTCGGGACGAAGGACCTGGCGTCCTACAGTTCCTGCCTCAAGGGGCCCTGCGAGGTGAGCGGCACCGGTGAGGTCACGTCCGGAATCCTCATCCTGTGGGGGTCGGTGCTCAGTGCCGCCCTGCAGTTCCTGATCACCGCCGCCGTCGTCTACTTCGTCCTGATCGTGCCGATGAACCGGATGGCGGCCAGGCGCAAGAGCATCGCCGAGGTGGCAGCCGAGGCCGAGGCCAAGGAGGTCCAACTGCTGACCGAGATCCGCGACGCGCTGGTCGCGACGCGTTAGGGCACGCCCTCAGTCCCCGTGGTGCGGCGGGCGCTGGCTCAGGTACCAGTCCAGCCCCCGCCCACCGCTCTGCCCCGCCCCCGGGCGGTCGCCCCAGCCGGCGTCGGTGTCGTCCCGGGACTGCTGGTCCAGCGGGTCGCGGAAGAGCAGCCGGGCCTTGGCCTCGGCCTCGCGCTTCTCCTGCTCCTGCTCCTGCTCCTGCCCGTCTTCCTGTCCCTGCCGTTGTTCGTTCACCCTGTCCACTCCCCTGCCGATCCCCTGCTCACGGTCTGACCTGTCCCTCCAGCCTAAGAGGCCCATGACGCGCCTCGGGCCCCGGTGCGGAGCGCTCCGCATCAGGGCCCGGGTGGCAGGCCGTCGGCCGCCGGTGGTCAGCCACCGGCCGCCGATCGTCAGGCGGCTTCGAAGCCCGCGTGGTCGGCGATCTTCTTCAGCTCGGCCAGGGCGTGCTTCTCGATCTGCCGGATCCGCTCGCGGGTGAGGCCGTGCTGCTTGCCCACCTCGGTGAGGGTGCGCTCGCGGCCGTCCTCCATCCCGTAGCGGGAGCGGATGATCGACGCGGTGCGGTCGTCCAGCCGCCCGATCAGGCCGTCCAGCTCCTCGCGGCGGAGCATGACCATCACGGCGTCCTCGGGGGACGTCGCCCCGGTGTCCTCCACCAGGTCGCCGAACTGGGTCTCGCCCTCGTCGTCGACGGACATGTTGAGGCTGACCGGGTCGCGCGCCCAGTCCAGCACGTCCTTGATCCGGGCCTCGGTGGTGTCCAGCTCGGCCGCGATCTCGGCCGGCTCGGCCTCACGGCCCAGCTCCTTGGACTTCTCCCGCTGCACCCGTCGGATCCTGCCCAGCTCCTCGACCAGGTGCACGGGCAGCCGGATGGTGCGGGACTGGTCGGCGATCGAGCGGGTGATCGCCTGGCGGATCCACCAGGTCGCGTAGGTGGAGAACTTGAAGCCCTTGGCGTAGTCGAACTTCTCGACGGCGCGCACCAGGCCCGCGTTGCCCTCCTGGATGAGGTCCAGCAGGGGGAGGCCGCTGCGCGGGTAGCGCCGGGCGACCGCCACCACCAGGCGGAGGTTCGAGCGGATGAAGACGTCCTTGGCGCGCTCGGCGTCGGCGGCTATCGCCTCCAGCTCCTCGCGCGTGACACCGTCGGGGAGTTCGTCCCCCTCCAGCAGGTGCTGGGCGTACACACCGGCCTCGATCCGCAGCGAGAGCTCGACCTCCTCGGCGGCATCGAGCAGGGGCGTCCTGGCGATCTCGTCGAGGTACATACCGACCAGGTCGCGGTCGGCCTCGAAGTTGGTCGGGCGGGCCGCGCGAGTCCGGTCGGCCCTGTCACGAACGACGGCACGGGTGGCCATGCTTGCTCCCTTTGACTGGTGTTGCCGAGGTCTGCCTGCCTGCCCCCAGGAGGGCAAGAAGTGCGGGCCCCTGGGGGCTCACACGTAACGATCCAACGAACAGATTCCGGACAACATTCCCAAGTCGTTCAGATTCTTCCCGGCGATGCAGTATCCTGCCGGTTTTCACCCCGGCTCTGGACACTCGGTGACCGATCGGGCACCTCCGGTGCTCGCGAGCGACCGCTTCGCAAGCGCTTCTTCACCGTCCGCACACCCGACCGCCGCCCCTTGGTTGAACAGGCGGACGATCGCCGGCGTTCCCGGGCGCCCCCGAACGTCCGCCCGCGCCCACCCCCCGGCGCACGCAGGTCCTCCGCACAAAAGATGCCGAATCGCTATCACTCCAGCTCCCGATCGGCACAGCGCGCTGGGAAGGTGTCAGGCATGCACCTGACCAACAGCACGACTCCCGTCACCGTGCGTCATCGCCGCCTCCTTCGGGACGCGTCGCTCGCGCTGGGCTGCGCCGCGCTGTTCGGCCTCCTGGCGATGCTGGTGACGGGCCACTGGCACCCCCTGCACGAGTTCGACCAGGACTGGACCGGCGGACTCCACGACTACGCGCGGGACCACCGGATCTGGACCGCCGCGGTGCAGACCCTCTCCGACATCGGCGGCCCCGTCACGATGCGTGCGCTGCTCGGCATCGCCGCCGGCTGGCTCTGGCTGATCGGCGCCCGGGTGCTGGCCGGCTGGGTGGCCGCCCAGGCGCTGGTCGGCTGGGGTGCCCAGTGGGCGCTCAAGCTGGCCGTCGACCGGCAGCGGCCCGCCTTCTCCGACCCGGTCTCGCACGCCGGCGGCCCGGCCTTCCCCTCCGGGCACGCCATGGCCTCGGCGATCACCTGCGCCGTCCTGGTCGGCCTGGTCTGGTACCGGGTCGACCGCCGCGGCCGGACCATCGCCTGCTCGGTGGCGGCCGTCACCGTGCTGACCATCGGCTGGACCAGGACGGCCCTCGGGGTGCACTGGCCCAGCGACGTGGTGGCCGGCTGGCTGGCCGCCGGCGCCGTACTGGGCCTCGTGACCTCCGCGATAGAACTCTGGCGGCCGGGCGCGCTGGCCCGGGACGTCCGGCGGGTCAACTGGCGCACCAGGCCCAGGGTCCAGCGGGTCATCGTGCCGTCCGTCCGGGCGCCGCGGGCCGACGAGCCTCTGGAGGAAGCCGAGTCGGACGGCCACGGCGTCGACGGACCCGGCTGGGGCCGTAGTTGACGCACCCGAACGCCGCAGGCCCCCCGCCGGAGTCGGCGGAGGGCCTGCGAGCGGGCGGTGGCGGTCAGCCCTTGGTCGGGAGGGTCCGCACCGTGCGCCAGGCGTAGCCGAGCAGGGCGGCGGTCAGCAGCAGGAAGACCGCACTGGCGACCAGTTGGGCCTCCCAGAAGTAGCCGTTCGACTGGTACTCCACCGCCACCCCGCCGTCCGCGAGCCGGGTCAGCGAGGTCTGGTGCCCGTCCAGAACCGCGATCTGGTAGTCGGTCACCCCGCGCCCGAAGGTCGCGGTGGTGGTGGGCGCGACCAGGGTCGCCAGCTTCGGCATCGCCAGGGTGAGCGCGATCTGCGCGATCAGGCTGATGCCGATCGCCGGGACGGCCCGGCGGGTGGCGGCCGCGGCCGCGAGGCCGGTGGCGATCGCGCACAGCGCGCTCAGCACCAGGTAGGGGCCGTGGGTGCTGAGGTAGTTCTCGCTCATGTGGTCGTGCGCGACGAAGACCGGCCGGTGCATCCCGCTGATCATCACGGCGCCGGTCAGGGCCAGTCCGGAGGCCATCGCGGCCAGGATCGGCAGCGCCGCCCGGCTGACGAACCAGCGCGAGCGGCTGGTGCCCTGGGTCCAGGCCCAGACGCTGGTGCCGGTCTCGAACTCGCGGGCCAGCATGGGCGCGGCCCACACCACGGCGAGCAGGATGGCGAGGTAGGGCGCCAGGCCCTCGGTCATGCCGCTGCCCGGCCGGCTCGACACCTCGTAGAGGCTGGACGGGAGGTAGAGGGCCAGCGCGACGACGGTGACCGCCAGGGGCAGCCGGTCGAGCCGGACGGTGTGCCGAAACATGGGAACGCTGCCTTTCGGGGGCCAGGGGATCAGGAGGTCAGCCGGCCGGCCGGGACGGCGGGGCCCCGGCCCTGGAGCCGCGCAGGGTGCCCAGCACGATCTCGGTGAGCGTGGCCGCCTCCGGCACCGTCCCGCCGTTCGCCCGCACCCGCTCGGCGAGGCCGTCGACCGGCCCGTCCAGCACGATCCGTCCGTCGGCGAGCACCAGCAGCCGGTCGCAGACCGGTTCGAGGTCGCCGATCACGTGGGAGGAGAGCAGGAACGAGCGCCCGGTGGTGGCGGCGATCTCCCGCAGCCGGGCCGAGACGTCCTCCCGGGCCAGCGGGTCCAGGTCGGCCATCGGCTCGTCGAGCACCACCAGCGGCGACCGCTTGGCCAGCGCCACGGCGAGCGCCACCTGGGTGTGCTGCCCGCCGGAGAGGTCCTGGCAACGCCGGGCCAACGGGATCCCGAAGGCGTCCAGCCACTCCCGGGCCAGCTTGGCGTCGAAGCCCTCGTTCAGCGCCGCCGCGTACCCGAGGATCTCCCGCACCCGCAGCGCCCGGTACAGCGGGCGCTCCTGCGACAGGTACGACACCGCGGGCGGCTCGCCGAAGACCACTTCCCGGCCCGCGATCTCGATCCCGCCGGCACTGCTGCGGTCCAGCCCCGCGATCAGCCGCAGCAGCGTGGACTTCCCGGCCCCGTTCAACCCGACCAGGGCCGTGACGGACCCCTCGGGCAAGGCGAACCCGCAGTCCTGGAGGACCCACGTGTCCCCGTAACTCTTTCCTACGCCTCTGGCCTGAAGAACCGCCATGTGGGCTCCCTCCCCCATGACGTGCACCCTATGGCCGTCTCAAAGGGCAATTCCACCGCGATAACCGGAGGTTTCGTTTTCCGGCTGGCCACAAAGGGATTCCGAATTCCGGAAGGGGCTCCGGCCCGGTGCGGGAGGGCGACGCACGGTCTCCCGTGACGGGCGGGGTGAAGGAGGACGGGAAATGCCGCAGGCCCTCCGCCCGGGTGGGTGGAGGGCCTGTGAGCTGCGGTTCTGTTGTGCCCCAGACAGGAATCGAACCTGCGACACCGGCTTTAGGAGAGCCGTGCTCTATCCCCTGAGCTACTGAGGCGTGGCCGGTCGATGACCAGGCCGCTCACAGCCTACCGGATCGGGGGTCGGCCGGGGGTGGCGGTCCGGGGCGGCTGACGGGAGGACAGCGGAAGGGGGAGCCGGGCGGGCCGGCTCCCCCTTCGCGGTTCCCGAGGGACGGGGTCAGAGGAGGCGCAGCAGCCGGGACTGGATGGACGGCGGGTTGAGGTCGTTCTGGAGGGCGACCCGGACCTCGGTCTTGGCGTCGCCCGCGCCGACCCGCAGGGTGCCGACCTCCTTGCCCGCCTTCTCGTTGTGCTGCAGCGCGGACGGGTCCAGGCTGATCGTGCCGGTGACGCCGGGGAAGCCGGGCACCACGAGGTCGTTGGTCGCGACGACCGGGACCTTGCCGCCGAGGCCGTCGTCCACGCTGCCGACGACGTCGCCCTTCTTCACCACGGTCTGGCCGGTCAGCCCGTTCTGCGCGGCCTGGATCTGCTTGCCGCTGACCTTGAGCACGGTGGGCAGGATGCCGTCGCCGGGGGCGGACGAGGTGGCCTGCTGGCCCAGGGTGACGCCGAGGATCAGCCGCTTGGTGCCGCCGATGTCCTTGTAGGCGGCCCACATCAGGCAGCCGCCGGCCGGGGTGCTGGAGCCGGTCTTGACGCCGATGACGCCGGTCTTCGGGTTGATCAGGTTGTTGGTGTTGAGGATCTTCACGTTGTTGAAGGTGGTCTCCGGGGTGGAGACGATCTGCCGGAAGATGTCGTCCTGCATGACCTGCTCGGCCAGCTTCAGCTGGTCCTTCGCGGTGGACTTGGTGTCCGCGCTGAAGCCCGCCGGGTCGGCGTAGCTGGTGTTGGTCATGCCGAGCTTGGCCGCGGTGTCGTTCATCAGCTTGACGAACGCCTCCTCGGAGCCGGAGTGGTAGCGGGCGAGCAGCCGGGCCACGTTGTTGGCGGACGGCAGCATCAGCAGTTCCAGCGCCTGGTACTCGGTGAGCACCTGGCCCTCGGTGAGGGTCACCCGGGACTCGTCGCTGTTGCCGGACTCCTGCGCGGCCTGCTTGTCGACGGTGATCTTCGGGCCGCTCTCCCCCTTCTTCAGCGGGTACTTCTGCAGCACCAGGTAGGCGTTCATCACCTTGGTGACGCTGGCGATCGGGGCCGGGGTCTCCTGGCCCGAGCTGCCGAGGGTGCCGACGCCGACCACCTCGGCGGCGGACTGGCCCTTGGCCGGCCAGGCGAGGTCGAGCTGGTCGCCGGCGAAGCTGAAGCTGCCCGCGGTCGTCATCCGCAGCTTCGGGTCCGGCAGCGGACGCAGCAGCTGGGCCACCACGACGGCGCCGAGCACCACGGCCAGGAAGACCGTCCAGATGGTGACGCGCTTGAGCACGCGCCGCAGCGGGGAGACCGGGCGGGCGTTGAGGGTGGCCAGCACCTCCATCGCCTCGGCCGTGTTCTCGGGCGAGGGCAGCGGCTCGGGCTGGGGCTGGGGCTGGGGCTGCTGCGGGGAGGGCAGCGGCTCGGGCCGGGGCAGCGGCGGGACGGGCGGCACCGGCTCGCGGTCCGGCCGGGGCAGCGGCGTCGGCGCGGGCGCGGGGCCCGGGGCCGGCTTCGGGGCCGGGGCGGGCAGCGGTTCGGGGCCCGGGGTCGGCTCGGGTTCGGGGAGGGGCTTGGGCGCCGGCTTCGGCTCGGGGCCCGGCTCGGGCGTCGGAGCGGGCTCCGGGGGCTCGGGCACGGTACCGGCCGACGGGGAGGCGGCCGGGGCGCGCAGCGGCTCGGGCTTCTCCGGCTTGCCGGTCCGGCCCGACTGCTCGGAGGGCTCGGAGGACTCGGACTGCTCGGAGGGCTCGGAGGGCTCGGAGGGCTCGGACTGACCCGACTGCTTCGACTGCCCCGGCCGGCCCGGCTTCTGACCCGGCTGTCCGTTCTTGCTCAGGGCGACGGGCGCGGGGGCGACGGCGGGAGCGTCCTGCTCCGGCGCGTCGGCCGCTTCGGCGGCGGCCTCGTCGTCGGCGGTGGCGGAGTCGGGTGTTCCGGCCTCCTCGCCGGCCTTCTCCCCTTCCTTGTCCGCGGCCTTCCCGTCGGCCTCGGCGGCGGGCTCCTCCTTCGCCGCGGCAGTCCGCATGGCGAGACGCGGGTCGGCGGCGGGCGGCCGCTCGGCGGCCTCCTTCTTCTCCTCGACCCTCGGCGAGTCCTTCTTCTCCCCCGCCGCGTCATCGGAACCGCCCTCGTCGACGGCGGTCAGCAGCTCTTCCGGCAGCCGCAGCGCGGTGGTCTTGTTGTCCACCGGCAGCCGCAGCATCGTCGTCCGGCTGTCCACATCCCGGACACGGAGCTGTACGGTCGAGCCGCCCTTGCTGCCCGTCCTCGGCGCGTCGGCGGAGGCGTCGGTGGAGGCCTCGGTGGAAGCGTCGGCGGAGTTGTCCGCGGACGCCTCGGTCGACGCCGCAGTCACCGTCCCGGTCGCCGTCTCGGTCGACACCCCGGCCGAGGCCCCGGCCGACTCCCCGGCGGAACTCTCCCCGGAGGTCGCCTCCGGCGCTGCCGCGGCGTCCCCGGCCGCGACGGCCGCGGCTGACGCCCCGACAGCCTTCGTCCCGGTCCGTTCGCGTTCGCGGCCCTGCTCGCCGTCCCTCAGCACCCTGTCGGGGGACTCGCCCACGTATCCCAGCCTCCTCAACGCCCGGCGGGGCATCGGCAGACCCGATTTCGGGAAACCGACGCCCCGCCCCGTGTACCTGTACAGTCTCCGCCACCGACGGCCGAACCAGCCGCGCACACCCCGCCCGACCGGCGCTTATTGCCGCCGCACGGCCGCAACGCGGTCTGTTCCTGGGTCAGACGCCGGGCCTGTGGCCGCCGGTTCCGCGCCTTCACCTCAAGGTCACGATTCGGAGGCGTACTCGACAAGCCCGTGTGAGAGGCGTCACCCTGTCTCTCATCCACGCGGGGAGGCTTGGATGGGCAAGAGCCGCAGAACTGTTCCCGAGGAACTCTTGCTGCTCGCTTTGGACCCGACCACGGGTACCACGGCGCAGCCGCAGACCCTCGACCTCGGACTCGCCGGGGCGCAGCTCGTCGAGCTGTCCCTGGCCGGACGGATCGTACCGGAGGGCGACCGGATCGCCGTCGTGCTCGCACGGCCGACCGGCGACCCGACCCTTGACC
This sequence comes from Kitasatospora sp. NPDC023176, assembly GCF_055560495.1. NCBI lineage: Bacteria > Bacillati > Actinomycetota > Actinomycetes > Kitasatosporales > Streptomycetaceae > Kitasatospora > Kitasatospora sp. NPDC023176. The sequence continues at coordinate 107,609 of NZ_JBVHIP010000007.1, forward strand.
ACGCACTGGAACTGCTGCGCCGACGCGGCAGTCCGGTCCGCGCGGCGCACTGGATCGGCGGGCCCCGACTGGGGCTGCGTCAGACGTACCTGGCGCACCTGGAACGCTGTGGCATGGTCACGGCCGTGCCGGGGCAGATGTGCGGGGTGCTGCCGACGACCCGGTACCAGGCGTCCGACGACTGCACCAACGCCGCGATCAAGCAGCGACTGGACACCGCGATCCGCACCGGCGTGCCGCCGGACCCGCGGACGGCCGCGCTCGCGGCCCTCGCCCACTCGGTGGGGCTGGGCAAGCACCTGTACCCGGGCAACGAGGGCCGGTCCTCGCGGTCGCGGCTGCGCGATCTGATCCGGTACGACCCGCTGGGCGGGATGGTCGCGCACGCCGTGATGGACGTGCAGAACGGCCTGCCAGCGCAGCAGAACCGTTCTTCCCAGGGTTCCGGGGCCGGTTCCGGGGCCGGTTCCGGTCGCTCCGGCGCCCGGGCGACAAACCGGGCTCCGGGCGGACGGGTCTCCGCTCCCCGGGTCGGGGTGCGCTGAGCCCGATCGGCCCGACGGCGCACGCCGCCCGGTTCGCGCTCCTCCAGGGCGCTGGACCACCAACCGCACCACCGCGCACCATCCGAACCACCGGCATCACCCGGCATGACCCGGCATCACCGGCACCACGAACGGCACCGAGGGGCGGTCGCCCCGCGACGCGAGTCGCCCGGCGACCGCCCCTCTGCCGTTCCCTGAGGCCCGTCGAGGCCCATTGCAACTACCGGTCCTAGTCGCCGAGCCGCATTACCACCTGGGGGCTTTCGCTGTCTCACGGACGCGCTTTTCCGATGATCTGTTCTACTGCGCTGCTGTGATTCCCGGGCGCCGACCTGGCCCAAGGTGACATGCTGCTCCAAGTCAGGGGGGTTGGTCCCAATGTCCGAAGTGTTCCCAGGGCTGCCGCTCCAACGATCACCAGAGGTCCGGCCGGAGGTCGACGTGTCCGCGAACATCAATCCCACCGTGCGCCGCCGGCGCCTGGGCTCCGAGCTGCGCAAACTCCGCGAGGGCCTCGGGATGACGGCGGAGGAGGTGGCCGGCCGCCTGATGGTCTCCCAGTCGAAGATCAGCCGGCTGGAGAACGGCCGCCGCAGCATCAGCCAGCGCGACGTGCGCGACCTCTGCGACGTGTACAACGTGGCCGACGAGCAGATGCGCGGCAGCCTGATGGAGATGGCCAAGGAGTCGCGCCAGCGCGGCTGGTGGCACGACTTCAACGACATGCCGACCCCCTACAGCGTCTACATCGGCCTGGAGGCCGAGGCCTCCTCGATCCGCGCCTACGAGTCCTCCTTCATCCCCGGGCTGCTGCAGACCGAGCAGTACGCCCAGGCGGTGGTCGAGGGCACCCAGCCGGACACCGACGCGAACGCGGTGCAGCGCCGGGTGCAGGTGCGGATGAAGCGGCAGGAGCGCGTCCACGGCGAGAACCAGCTCGGCAGCCTGTGGACCGTCATAGACGAGGCGGCGCTGCGCCGCGAGGTCGGCAGCCGCGAGATCATGGCCCGCCAGCTGCGGCAGATGCTGGAGCTGAGCCTGCGCCCGAACATCACCATCCAGGTGATCCCGTTCTCGCACGGAGCCCATCCCGGCATGACCGGGACATTCTCCCTGCTGGAGTTCCCGGAGTCAGCCGATTCCACGGTTGTCTACTTCGAAGGTGTGACGAGCGATCTCTACCTGGAGAAGGAAGCCGATGTGCGCCGCTATACCGGTCTCTACGACTACCTGAGAGCGGCCGCGCTCGGTGTCGCGGAGAGCCGGTCGCTGATAGCCGACATCGGAAAGGGATACCACGAATGAGCACCCCCGCCGAGCACGGAATCCGTTGGCGCAAGAGCAGTCACAGCGGAGGCCAGGGCGCCTGCGTGGAGATCGCCGGACCGGCCGCGGGGGCGGTCGCGGTCCGGGACTCCAAGGACCCGGCCGGCCCGCAGCTGCGCTTCTCCACCGAGGCCTGGAACGCGTTCGCGTCGGCCACGGCGGCGGGGTCCTTCGGCGAGGTCTGACCCGACCGGATCCGTGCTCGGCCCAGTTGCCCGTAGCGGTGTCCGTCGCCCCGAGCGGCGGACGGCGCTGCGGGCAACTCGCGTTCCGGGCGCCGTCTTCCGGGGCCGTCTTCCGCCGCCCTCCGCCGCCTTCCGCCGTCTTCCGGTGCCGGCCTCTCACTGCTGCGGTCGTCCGACGGTGCCGGCCTCCGGTGCCGCGCCCGCTCCCGTGCGTGACGGACGCTCAGTGCGCCACCGGGTACCGGCCGGCCCAGTCGGACCCCTCCGGGCTCCGCCGGTCGTGCAGTTCGGTGCCGTGCGTCAGCTCCAGAGCGAAGTCGTCGGCGAGTTCGAGGATCGCGCCGCGCCCCTCCAGCCCCGCCACCAGGCCCGGCGGCAGCGCGGTGTCGCCGTGCAGCACCCCGAGCAGGTTGCCGCAGATCGCGCCGGTGGAGTCGCTGTCCCCGGAGTGGTTGACGGCCAGCAGCAGGCCCGAGCGGACGTCGTGGGCGACCAGCGCGCAGTAGACCCCGATGGACAGCGCCTCCTCGGCGACCCAGCCCTCCCCCAGCGCCTCGACCCGCTCGGCGGACGGCTCCCCGGCCCGCACCGCGTCCAGCGCGGCCCTCAGCGAGGTGGTGGTCTCCTCGTGCCCCTGCCGCTCGGAGAGCAGGGCCAGCGCCAGGTGGACGCCCTCCTCCAGGGTGCCGCCGCGGGCGACGGCCTGGACGATCACCGCGAGCGCGCCCGCCGCGAGGTAGCCGGTGGGGTGGCCGTGGGTGAGCACCGAGCACTCCACCGCGAGCTGGAACACCAGGCCCGGCTCCCAGGTGGTGAGCAGCCCGAACGGCGCCGCCCGCACCACCGTGCCGCAGCCCTTGGAGTGCGGGTTCTTGGGGTGCTCCAGGGTGCCGAGCCGCTCGCCGTCCGGCCCGGTGAGGCCGGTCAGGCAGCCCTGGCCGGGGGCGCGCTGGGCGTACAGCCACTCCTCGCGGCCGAGCCAGCCGAGGTCGGGGCGGCGCTCGTCCGGGCCCCAGTCGCGCTGGGTGGCGGCCCAGCGCAGGTAGGCCAGGTGCAGGTCGGTGGGCGGGTGCCAGCTGCCGGTGTCGCGCCGGATGTGGGCGCGGATCAGGCCGTCCACGGTGAACAGGCTGAGCTGGGTGTCGTCGGTTATCGCGCCGGTGCGCCCGTAGGCGGGGACGTAGCCGGTGACGCCCTGCGGGCCGTGCTGGGCCCGGATCTTGTCCAGCGACTCGAACTCGACGCCCGCGCCGAGCGCGTCACCGATGGCACCGCCGAGCAGACAGCCGCGGACCCTGCTGCGGAAGTCCTGCTGCTGGGCTCGTGACCACAGTGGCATCACGACGGAGCGCCTTTCGTCGGGGTCGGGGCCGCGCGCGGCACCACGGCGGCCGACGCGCCCTGGCACTGTACTTGGAAGGTTCGAACGGATCGACGGGATCCCTCGCGGTCCGGTGCCCCCGGGGCCCGGCCCGCCGACGGTGCGGCGGGCCGGGCGGGCGACCTCAGTCGAGGACGGGCAGCAGCTCCGGCAGGTGCCCGTCCGAGGCGAGCGCCGCCGCCCGCCGCTCGGCCGGCACCTCGCCGTAGAGGGTGGTGCGCTGGCGGTGCGGGCGCCCGGCCGCCTCGGCGATCGCCTGGAGGTCGCGCACCGACTTGTAGCTGCCGTACGCCGAGCCGGCCATCCGCGAGATGGTCTCCTCCATCAGCGTGCCGCCGAGGTCGTTGGCGCCGGAGCGGAGCATCTCGGCGGCGCCCTCGGCGCCCAGCTTGACCCAGCTGGTCTGGATGTTGGGGATGTGCGGGTGCAGCAGCAGCCGGGCCATCGCGATCACCGCGCGGTTGTCCCGGGCGGTCGGGCCGGGGCGGGCGATGCCGGCCAGGTAGACCGGGGCGTTGGTGTGGATGAACGGGAGGGTGACGAACTCGGTGAAGCCGCCACCGCTGTCGAGTTCGAGCGAGCGCTGCTGGATCTCGGCGAGCAGCCGCAGGTGCCCGAGCCAGTGTGCGGGCGTGTCCACGTGCCCGTACATCATGGTGGAGGAGGAGCGGATGCCCAGTTCGTGGGCGGTGGTGACGACCTCGACCCAGGTCGCGGCCGGCAGCTTGCCCTTGGTGAGCACCCAGCGGACCTCGTCGTCGAGGATCTCGGCGGCGGTGCCGGGGATGGTGTCCAGGCCGGACTCCTTGGCCCGCTGCAGCCAGTCGCGGATCGACAGGCCCGTCCTGGTGGCGCCGTTGACCACCTCCATCGGGGAGAAGGCGTGCACGTGGATGCCGGGCACCCGGGCCTTCACGGCGCGGGCGATGTCGAAGTAGGCGGTTCCGGGCAGGTCCGGGTGGATGCCGCCCTGCATGCACACCTCGGTGGCGCCCACCTCCCAGGCCTGCGCGGCCCGTTCGGCGACCTGCTCCAGGGAGAGGGTGTAGGCGTCGGCGTCGGTGCGGCGCTGGGCGAAGGCGCAGAAGCGGCAGCCGGTGTAGCAGACGTTGGTGAAGTTGATGTTCCGGGTGACGCAGTAGGTGACGTCCTCGCCGACCGCGTCGCGGCGGACGTCGTCGGCGATCCGGCACAGGGCGTCCAGGGCCGGGCCGTCCGCGTGGAACAGGGCCAGCGCGTGGTCGTCGGTGAGCTTCGTCGGGTCGTCGGCGGCCACCGCGAGCGCCTCGCGCAGGTCCCCGGCGAGGCGCTCGGGGGCGCCCTTGGCCAGCACCTGTTCGCGCAGCACCTCCCAGTCGCCGTACACGTCCTCGAAGTCGGCCCGGCGGTCGCCGGTGCGGCCCTCGGTGTCGACGGCGGTGTGCAGGTCGGTCCGGCCGTACGACTCCGGGAGGTCCTCCGGCTCCTGCCAGGGGCGGCCCTGGACCGTCGCGTCCGGGTCGGCCAGGCCGGTGGCCGGGTCGGCCAGGGCGCGGACGTGCGGCAGCACCCGCGGGTCCAGCCAGGGTTCGCCGCGCAGCACGTACTCGGGGTAGACGGCCAGGCGCTCGCGCAGGGCGAAGCCGGCCGCGGCGGAGCGTTCGGCGAGGCGGTCGATCTGCGGCCAGGGGCGCTCGGGGTTGACGTGGTCCGGGGTGAGCGGGGAGACGCCGCCCCAGTCGTCGACGCCGGCCGCGATCAGCCGCTCGTACTCGCCGTCCACCAGGTTCGGCGGCGCCTGGAGGCAGGCGGTCGGGCCGAGCAGGTGCCGGGCGACGGCCACTGTGGCGACCAGCTCGTCCAGTTCGGCGTCGGGCATGCCGCGCATCACGGTGTCCGGCTTGGCGCGGAAGTTCTGCAGGATCAGTTCCTGGACGCCGTGGTAGGCCCGGGAGACCTTGCGCAGCGCGAACAGCGACTCGGCGCGCTCCTGGTACGTCTCGCCGATGCCGATCAGCAGGCCGCTGGTGAAGGGGACGGAGCTGCGGCCCGCGTCCTCCAACACCCGCAGCCGGACGGCCGGTTCCTTGTCCGGGGAGCCGTAGTGCGGGCCGCCGGGCTCGCTCCACAGCCGGGTGGCGGTGGTCTCCAGCATCATGCCCATCGAGGCGGAGACCGGCTTGAGCCGCTGGAAGTCCGTCCAGCTCAGCACCCCGGGGTTGAGGTGCGGGAGCAGTCCGGTCTCCTCCAGGATGCGGATGGACATCGCCCGGACGTAGGCGATGGTGTCGTCGTAGCCGTGCGCGTCCAGCCACTCGCGGGCTTCCGGCCAGCGGTCCTCGGGCTTGTCGCCGAGCGTGATCAGGGCTTCCTTGCAGCCGAGTTCGGCCCCGCGCCGGGCGATGTCCAGCACCTCGTCCGGGGACATGAACATCCCGTGCCCGGCCCGGCGCAGCTTGCCGGGGACGGTGACGAAGGTGCAGTAGTGGCACTTGTCGCGGCAGAGCCGGGTGAGCGGGATGAACACGCTCTTGGAGTAGGTGATGACACCGGGCCGGCCGGCCGCTTCCAGACCGGCGTCGCGCACCCGGGCGGCGCTCGCGCACAGGTCGCGCAGGTCCTCGCCTCTGGCCTGGAGCAGCACGGCGGCCTCGGTGAGGTCGAGGGCGACGCCGTCCCTGGCGCGGCGCAGGGCGCGCCGCATCGCGTTCGCGGTCGGAGGGTTGCTTGCGTCCGTAGCGGTTCCGTCCATGGCGCGACCCTACGTCAGGGTCGTACGACGGGAGGACACAACCCTGAGGCCGTCTCAGGGTCGGCGTACCCGTCAGGTTCACCCCGAAGTGCCCCCGCAGGGCGATGACGTGGCGGCGGTACCGGCCTCTAATGGGAGAGCAGTACCAATCGAACAGGTTCACAGAGGAGTTGAGGACGCCATGACCAATGAGACGGCGGTGGACGACACCATGGACGGCGGGGTGCCGTACCGCTCGCGGCGGCGCACCCTGGTGCGGGCCGGGGTGCCACTGGCGGTGGCCGCGGTGATCGCGGCCGGGGTCGGGCTGGTGCCGGCGCTGGCCGCCGACTCGCCACCGGACCTGCCCCAGCAGTCCGCCGAGCAGGTGGTGGCCAAGGCGCTCGGATCCGACGCCCAGGCCCTGTCCGGGACGGTCTCCGTCTCCACCGACCTCGGCGTGCCCAGCCAGCTGCTGGGCGCGGCCGCGGGCGGGCTCGGCGCGGCGGCCGGCCACGGCGGCGGCCAGGGCCAGGGCGCGTCCGCGGACCCGCAGGCCAAGCTGCTCGGCCTGCTCGGCGGCGACCAGACGCTGCGGGTCGCGGTGGACGGCCCGGACCGCCAGCGGGTGGACCTGATGGAGAACATGGCGGGCTACACGCTCGTCCGCAACGGCGACCAGAGCTGGGCCTGGGACAGCTCGACCAACACCGCGCTGCACATGACCGGGCGTCCGGCCGGGTCCGCCGAGGCCCCGAAGACCCCGCTCACCGGGGTGCCGACCACCCCGCAGGAGGCCGCCAGGCAGTTCCTGACCGGCAGCGCCGGCACCACCTCCGTCACCGTCGCCGGGACGGCCAACGTGGCCGGACAGAAGGCCTACCAGCTGAGCGTCAAGCCGACCCAGTCCGGCTCGACCATCGCCGAGGTGCGGATCTCGGTCGCCGCCGACAACGGGGTGCCGCTGGCCGTGGTGGTGAAGTCCAGCGACGGCTCCACCGTGCTGGACGTCCACTTCACCGACGTCTCCTTCGCCAAGCCGGCCGCCAAGACCTTCGACTTCGCCGCGCCCAAGGGCGCCAAGGTGACCGAGAAGAAGGCGGACGAGGCGGCCAAGGGCGCCGAGGGCAAGCAGGGCAGGCACGACGCCCAGGGCGAGCAGGGCAAGCAGGGCAAGGGCCACGACGGGGTGAACGTGATCGGCGAGGGCTGGACGGCCGTCGTCTCCACCCAGCTGCCGAGCACGGCCGGCGCCCCCGCCGGGGACGCTCAGGGCGACGGCAAGCAGGGCAAGCACCACAGCAAGCCCCCGATGAACCCGCAGGCGCTGGTGAAGTCGCTCGGCAAGCCGGTCGGCGGCGGCACCCTGATCAGCACCAAGGTCGTCAACGTGCTGCTCACCGACGACGGCCGGGTCTTCGCCGGCGCGGTGACCCTGCCGGTCCTCCAGCACGCCGCCGGGGTGAACTGACGCATGACCGAGACTCCCGTAACGGGGGACGTTACGGAGTCGGCCGGGGGCCCGGGCGCGGTGTCGCGCCCGGCCCCCGTTCCTTCCGCCTCCCCCGCTTCCTCCCCCGCCTCCCTCGCTTCCTCCGCTTCCTCCGCTTCCGCTGGTGACGACGTGATCAGGACCCGGGGCCTGACCAAGCGCTTCCGCGGCGGCCAACTCGCCGTCGACGGACTGGACCTGACCGTGCCGCGCGGCTCCGTGTTCGGCTTCCTCGGCCCCAACGGCTCCGGCAAGACCACCACCATCCGGATGCTGATGGGCCTGATCGCCCCCACCGCCGGCATGGCCACCGTGCTCGGCGAGTCGATGCCGCAGTCCGTCGCCACCGTGCTGCCCCGGGTGGGCGCGCTGATCGAGGGCCCGGCGCTGTACGGCTTCCTGTCCGGCCGGGACAACCTGGTCCGCTTCGACGCCGCCGACCCGACCGCCGACCCGCGCACCCGCCGACAGCGGGTCGAGACCGCGCTGGAGCGGGTCGGCCTGAGCGCCGCCGCGGGCAAGAAGGCCCGCGCCTACTCGCTCGGCATGAAGCAGCGCCTGGGCCTGGCCTCCGCGCTGCTGCAGCCGCGCGAACTGCTGGTGCTGGACGAGCCGACCAACGGGCTGGACCCGCAGGGCATGCGGGAGATCCGGGCGCTGGTCCGGGAGGTCGCGGCGGAGGGCACCACGGTGTTCCTCTCCTCCCACCTGCTGGACGAGATCGAGCAGGTCTGCACCCATGCGGCGGTGATGTCCCGGGGCCGGCTGGTCGTCCAGGGCACCGTCGCCGAGCTGGCCGCCCGGGCGCAGGGCCGGCTGGTGGTCCGCACCCCCGACGTGGCGCAGGCCGCCGAGGTGCTGGCGGCCCACCAGGTGGGCGCGCTGGTGCCCGGCGAGGGCCGGGTGGACGGCGAACTCGGCGCGAGCGGCGACGAGGCGCTGCCCAAGCTGTGCGCGGCGCTGGTCGAGGCCGGGGTCCGGGTGCACGGGTTCGGGCTGGAGCGGGGCACGTTGGAGGACGCCTTCGTGGCGCTGACCGGGGAGGGCTTCGATGTCGCAGGCTGAGGCGAAGGCGGCTGAGGCGACGGGGCCCGGGGCGGTGCTGGTGACCGGCCGGCGGCCGCAGACCGCGTCCGGGTTCCTGGCGCTGTTCCGCAACGAACTGCACCTGACCTTCCGCCGGATGCGCACCAAGGTGCTGCTCGGCATCCTGGCGGTGCTGCCGGTCCTGATCGGGGTGGTCGTCAAGCTCAACACCGACAGCCCGCACGACGGCGGCGGTCCGAACTTCATCGCGCAGACCACCCAGAACGGCCTGTTCCTGGTGTTCACCGCGCTGGCGGTGGCCCTGCCGGTCTTCCTGCCGATGACGGTCGGCGTGGTCGCCGGCGACTCGGTGGCGGGCGAGGCGGCCACCGGGACGCTGCGCTACCTGCTGGTCGCCCCGGCCGGGCGGACCAGGCTGCTGGCCGCCAAGTTCACCGCCGGGCTGGTGTTCTGCCTGGCGGCCACCGCGGCGGTCGCGCTGGCGGCGCTGGCCACCGGTGCCGCGCTGTTCCCGCTCGGCGAGGTCACGCTGATCTCCGGGGACACCATCGGCTTCGCCGACGCGCTGCTGCGGGCGGTGCTGGTGGCCGGGGTGGTCGCGGTCTCGCTGGCCGGGCTGGTGGCGATCGGGCTGTTCGTCTCCACCCTCACCGGCAGCGGCATCGCGGCGATGGCCGCGACCGTCGGGCTGGTCATCACGGTGCAGATCCTGGACGCCTTCCCGCAGCTGGACGCGATCCGGCCGTTCCTGTTCACCCACTACTGGATGAGCTTCTCGGACCTGCTGCGCGCGCCGATGTACTGGGACGGCGTGTGGAAGGACCTCGGCCTGCAGGCCGCCTACGTCGCCGTGTTCGGCGCGGCGGCCTGGGCCCGGTTCACCAGCCGCGACATCAGCGCGTGAGGGGCCTCAGCGCGTGAGGGGCCTCAGCGCGTGACGGCTTCCCGGGCGGCCTCGGCCGGGGCGGGCTGCGGCGTCACCGCGGCCCGCCCGGCGCCGTCGGCCCGGTCGGCGCGGTCGGCCCGGTCGGCGCGCACCTGGCGCAGCGCGTCCCAGGTGAGCAGCGCCAGCGCGGCCCACACCAGGGCGAAGCCGGCCCAGCGCGCGGGCGGCATCGACTCGTGGAACACCGCGACGCCGATCAGGAACTGGAACACCGGCGCCAGGTACTGCAGCAGGCCCATCACGGTCAGCGGCACCCGGATGGCGGCCGCGCCGAAGAACAGCAGCGGGATCGCGGTGATCACCCCGCTGAGCACCAGCAGCCCGGAGTGCCCCCAGCCGTACGAGCCGGCCACCGTGTGCCCGAAGGTGCCGCGCCCGCTGACCTCCAGGTAGACGAGGTAGCCGAGGGCGAAGGGGAACATGAAGGCGCTCTCCGCGGCCAGGCTCTCCAGCCCGCTCAGCCCGACCTGCTTCTTCAGCAGGCCGTAGGTGGCGAAGGAGAGCGCCAGGGTGAGCGCGATCCAGGGCAGCTGCCCGAAGGCGGCGGTCAGCACCGCGACGGCGGCCGCGCCGATGCCGACGGCCGTCCACTGCGCGCCGCGCAGCTTCTCCTTGAGCACCAGGACGCCGAAGCCGATGGTGACCAGCGGGTTGATGAAGTAGCCGAGGCTGGTCTCCACGACGTGGCCGTTGTTGACGGCCCAGATGTAGACGCCCCAGTTGACGGAGATCACCGCGGCCGCGCCGGCCAGCATGGCGACCCGGCGGGGCTGGCGCAGCAGCGGGCGTATCCAGCTCCAGTGCCGCTGGGCGACCAGCATCAGCACCACCGCGACCAGGGACCAGACCATCCGGTTGGCCAGGATGTCGTCGGCGGCGCCGGGCTCCAGCAGTGGCCAGAAGAGGGGGAACAGGCCCCAGATGCCGTAGGCCGCCATGCCGTACCAGAGGCCTCGGCCACTGTCCTGCTGGGTTGTCTCTGGCATGGCCGAGTGCCCTCCCGCGCGCGCGAATATCGAGGCGACGGTAGCGGGCGGGAGGGCAGCCTGTCATCTCCGTTTCCGTATTTTGGTCATGACAGCGCCTGAATGCTGGACGAATCCCGTCGTTTCCGCTGCTCAGGCGGGGTGCCTCAGACGCCCAGCGCGGTACGGACGGACTCCGCCAGCGGGACGGTCGGGCGGCCGATCAGCCGGGCCAGGTCGCCCGGGGTGCCGGACAGCTCGCCGCGCGCGATGCCCGCGTCCACGTCGACCAGGGCCTGCGCGAAGCCCTGCGGCAGGCCCGCGCCGACCAGGACCTCCAAGTGCTCGGCCGGGGTCACGTCGCGGTGGGCGACCGGCTTGCCGGAGGCCTGCGCCAGTTCCGCGGCCAGCTCGGGCAGGCTCCAGGCGGTGTCGCCGCTCAGCTCGTAGACCCGGTTCCGCTCGCCCTCGCGCAGCAGCACGGCGACCGCGGCGTCGGCGTAGTCCCGGCGGGGGGCGGTGGCCACCCGGCCGCCCCCGGCGCTGCCGAGCACCACGCCGCGCTCGACGGTGCCGGCCGCGTCGCCCAGGTAGTTCTCGGTGTACCAGCCGTTGCGCAGGAAGGCGTACGGCAGCCCGGAGGCGAGGATCAGCTCCTCGGTCGCCTTGTGCTCGTCGGCCAGCCCGAAGGTCGCGGCGCCCGGGATGCTGGTGTAGGCGAGCAGGCCGACCCCGGCCGCCCGCGCGGCCTCCACCACGGCCCGGTGCTGCGGGATGCGGCGGCCGACCTCGCTGCCCGAGATCAGCAGCACCCGGTCGCCGGCGGTGAAGGCGCCCGCCAGGGTCTGCGGCCGGTCGTAGTCGACCACCCGGACGTCGACCCCGCGTGCGGCCAGGTCGGCGGCCTTCTCGGCGGAGCGGACGGCGACCGCCACCTCGCTCGCGGGGACGGCGGCCAGCAGGCCCTCGACGACGAGACGGCCGAGCTGGCCGGTGGCTCCGGTGACGACGTACATGGCGTGCTCCTCAGGGGGTTCGCGGGCTTTCGGGCTCGCAACTAACCTTAGGGACGGCACTAACCTTTCGAAAGTACGCACTTCAAAGTATGGTACTGACATGAAGGTAAGCACAGGGATCGCGGACGGACTCCCGCCCGCGAACGTCTTCGACCGGATGTGCCCGTCCCGGGGCGTGCTGGAGCACGTCACCAGCCGCTGGGGCGTGCTCGTCCTCGGCGCGCTGCGCGAACGCGGCTACCGGTTCAGCGAACTGCGGCGGCGGGTCTCGGGGGTCAGCGAGAAGATGCTCGCCCAGACCCTGCAGACGCTGGAGCGGGACGGCTTCGTACGGCGCGAGGCGCACCCGGTGATCCCGCCCCGGGTCGACTACAGCCTCACCCCGCTCGGGCAGGAGGCGGCGGAGCTGGTCGCGGCGCTCGCGCACTGGTCGGAGCAGCAGGTGGCCTCCGTGGTCGCGGCCCGCGAGGAGTACGACGGGCGGGCCGCCACCGCCTGATCCGGGCGGGGGCTACCGCTCCCTGATCAGGGCTTCCAGGCCGTCCAGGACGCGGGCCAGGCCGAAGGCGTACGCGTGGTCCGGGCTGTACGCGCCGCCGTGCGCCTCCCCGGCCGCGGCGCCCACGCGGGCGGCGACCGGGTGGCGCTCGGGGTCGAAGACCCGGGCCAGCAGCTCGGCGTTGGCCTGCCACCACTGGGCGTCGGTCAGCGCGCTGTCCCGCTGGGCGGCCCGCTCGTCGGCGGCCATCCGGGCACAGGTCTGGACGAAGCCGAGCAGGTGGGTCAGCGCGGCGTCCAGCTCGACGTCGGGCAGGCCGGTGCCCTCCAGGGCGCGCAGCTCGTACTCGTACTTGGCCATCAGGCCGGGGCCCAGCGGCGGGCGGCTGGTGGACACGGCCGCGACCCACGGGTGGGCGCGGAACAGCGCCCGGTTGTCGTCGGCGACGGCGGTGGCCCGGGCCCGCCAGCCCTCGTCCGCCGGGGTGCTGCGGGGCATGGTGGCGTAGACCGTGTCCAGCATCAGGTCGACGAGTTCGGCCTTGCCGGGCACGTAGGTGTAGAGCGCCATCGCGGACAGCCCCAGCTCCTGGGCGACCCGGCGCATGGTGACGGCGTCCACGCCCTCGGCGTCGGCCAGGGCGATCGCGGCGGCGGCGATCTCGCCGGTCGAACGGGCCTGCCGGGGGCCGCGCCGGCCCGGCTTCTCCTCGGCGGTCAGCCCCCAGAGCAGGGCGAGGGTGCGCGCCGGGTCTCCTGCGCTGCTGCGGTCGGTGGCCATGCGGGGATCCTTTCACGGCCGACGGCCGCTACCGTCTCCCCATGACCAGCCCTGAGCCCCTGCCCGGCACGGCCACCACCGAGGCCCTCCGCCCCCGGGTGACCTGCCGACGCTGCCACCGGCCGCTGCACGATCCGGAGTCGCGGATGCTGCGGCTGGGGCCGGAGTGCCGCGATCCGGCGGAGCGGGTCGCGCGGTTCGACGTGGACCAGGAGACGCTGCCGGGGGTGTAGCGGCCGCTGCTGCCACCAGGGGTGCAGGGGCCCGCTGCCACCGGCCCGCTGCGCTACGAGCGGCCGAAGAGGCGGCGGAACAGGCCGGGGCGGGACTGCCCCCGGTCCTGCGGCGGTCCGGGCTCCGCCGGCGCGGGCCCTTCGTCGGCGCCCCGGGCGTCGCCGGTCCCGTCGGCGTCCTCCGCCTCCTCGCCGTCGTCGCCGTCCTCGCTGTCCTCGCTGTCCTCGCCGTCCTCGGCGTCCCGGGCGTCCGCCTCCTCCAGCAGCTGCCGGGCGAGCGCGAGGTCGGCCGGCTCCGCCCAGGGCGCGGCCAGCACCAGGGCGCAGTACGAGCGGAGGATCGTCACCACCCGGCTGCGGCTCGCCCGGGCGCTGTAGTCCAGCCGCTGGCGCAGCAGTGCGGCGACGTCGGCGCGGGCGGCGGGGTGGGTCCAGCCGATCGCGACCAGGGCGAAGCCGGCCGCCTCGACCACCCAGTCCTCCGGCCCGAGCAGCAGGTCGCGCAGCACCCGGCGGCGTTCGGAGCCCTCCCAGGGCTGGTCGGTGCGGTGGTGGGCGATGCCGAGGCAGGCGAAGGACTGGACGGCGCGCACCCACAGCTCGGGCTGGTGGGCGAGCAGGGCGCGGCCGAGGTCGTCCTCGCGGGGTGCCGGCGGGTGGACGAGCACGCCGAGCAGTTCGTCCAGCGGCAGCCCGGCCAGCCGGACGGCGTGGTCGTAGGCGGCGGGGACGGTCGGCCAGACGATCTCGGCGGTGGCGCGGACGAGTTCGGCGCTCGACGGGGCGGGCGCGGCGACGGCCGGGCGCGGGTCGGTGCCGTCCCAGGCCCAGATCCGGGTGGTGGGCTCGGTCAGCGGCAGCCGGGGGTCGGGCTCGCCGACGGACCGGTAGGACACCGTGGAGCGCGGCAGGGCGAGGTGGACGGCCAGCACCGAGCTGGGCGGCTCGACGGCGGAGGCGGTGCAGTCGATCTCGGCGTCGGGGCCGGCGCCGGCCGAACCGAGCACCTGGTGCAGCACGTTGACGGTCGCCTCGGTGGCGCCGGAGACCATGCCGAGCCAGGACTCCCGGTGGCTGAGCCGCTCCAGCAGGTCCTGGGCGTACTCGTGGTCGGGGTGGTCGCGGTGGTGGTCGGCGAGGGCGAGCAGGTGCACGGCGTCGCCGTCGACGGCGTGCCGCAGCCCGTGCCGGGCGGGGGCGGCCTTGGGGTGGTCGGGCTCGGTGGCGAGGACGCGCTCCAGCCAGGGCAGGCCCTCGGCGGGGCGGCCGAGGGTGGCGTACAGCTCGGCGACGTCCACGGCGAGGTAGCTGCTGGAGTTGCCCTCGTCCGGGGCGACCCGGGCCAGTTCGGCCTCCCAGACGGCGAGCGCCTCCTCGGGGCGGCCGTCGGCGCGCAGGGCGTTGCCGAGCATCACGGAGGGCAGGTAGCCGGGGGCCAGGCGGTGGGCCCGCTCGGCGAGTTCGACGGCGCGGGCGGTGGCGCCGAAGCGGCGGGTCAGGCCGGACGCCATCGCCAGCAGCAGCGGGTGCTCGGGGTGGCGGGCCACCACGGCCCGCAGGAAGCGCTCGAAGGGCCGTACGGCGTCGGCGAGTTCGGTGGGCAGCGGGTCGGGCAGGGTGCCGGCGGCGCGGGCCACCGCCTGGGCGACGGCGTCCGGGTCGACCAGGGTGGGCAGGTCCTCGCGGGCGAGCCAGGCGGTGTGCGCCCAGGGGCGGGCCGGCTCGTACTGGATCGCCGAGGCGAGCAGGGTGACGGCGGTGTCCCAGTCCCCGGCGGCGGCCTCCACGTGGGCCCGGCAGACGACCGTGCCCAGGTAGACCTCGCCGTCCAGCGGGAACAGCTCGCGCGCCTTGGCGGGGCCGCCCGCGGCCGCGGACAACTCGGCCAGTGCCTCGTGGAGTTCGGGCAGCTGGGGGTCGGCGAGGATCGCGTCGGAGAGGTGGTCGGCGGCGTGGGTGAGGTCGCCGGAGTCGATCGCTAGCCGGGCGACGGCCACCTCGCCCTCGGCTGCCAGCCGCTCGTCACCCTCGTCGTCGGTGTGCGCCATGCCCTGTCCCCCGGGTCCGCTCTCGTGCCGTGCGCGGATGAGGCTATCCGGTGCGTATGACTGCCGGATGATCACCCCGCGGTGAACGCGGCGACAACTCCCGGGCCGGATGGGACCCGTACGAGTGGTTTGGACCTCGGAACGGCCCGGATCCCGGGGTGCCGCCGACCACGATGGCACCGGCGCTTCGAGCGCGAAGCACCGCTCCCCCCAAGACCCCCGACGAGGAACGATGAAGCTCTCCCGCACCCTCTCCGCAGCCGCCGCGGCCGCCGCCCTGAGCACCGTCGCCCTGACCGGTCCGACCGCCGGCCAGGCGGCCGCGGCGGCCTCCTTCGTGGTCAGCGAGGCCCAGTTCGACAAGATGTTCCCGAACCGGAACCCCTTCTACACGTACCGGGGCCTGACCGACGCCCTGGGCGCCTACCCGCAGTTCACCACCACCGGCGACACGGCCACCCGCAAGCGCGAAGCGGCCGCGTTCCTCGCCAACGTCAGCCACGAGACCGGCGGGCTCCGGTACGTCGTCGAGCAGAACACCGCCAACTACAGCCACTACTGCGACACCACCCAGCCGTACGGCTGCCCGGCGGGGAAGTCCGCGTACTACGGGCGCGGACCGCTGCAGATCAGCTGGAACTTCAACTACAAGGCCGCCGGCGACGCCCTTCACATCGACCTGCTGCACGACCCCTCCCAGGTCGAGAAGAACCCGGCCGTCTCCTGGAAGACCGCCCTCTGGTTCTGGGACAGCCAGAAGGGCGCCGGGACGGTGACCCCGCACGACGCCATCGTCGACAACCGGGGCTTCGGCGAGACCATCCGCAGCATCAACGGCGACCTGGAGTGCAACGGCAAGAACCCGGACGAGCGCAACGACCGGATCAACCTGTTCAAGCAGTTCGTCGGTGTGCTGGGCACCACCGTGGGCGGGGGCAACATCTCCTGCTGAGCGCCGGGTTGGTGGCCGGTGGAGCGGGAAGTCGGCCGGTCCGACCTCCCGCTCCGCGCTTCAGCCGATCGGGTGAACGGTGTCCGTGGCGTCCGCTCGACCGCTCGACCGCTCGACGGCTCGACCGCTCGACGCCTCGACGCCTCGACGCCTCGACGGCTCGACGCCTCCCAGGACTGCGTCTCCCACAACCGCTCGCTGCGCGACTACGACGAGGGGCGCGGCTTCGTCCACCGCGGCGACACGCGCCGGCCCGGCCTGCCGGGGCAGCCGAAGGAGGACGTCCCGGCGCTCTGGATGAGCCGCTACGAGCGGCCGGTCGCCGGCTCTCGCACCTGAACATTTCAGGACGAGAAATATTCAGGTGGAGGCCGGCGTTCCGGTAGGCGTCGGCGCGGACGGTCCGCGCGAGACCGTGAGGAGTGCGGCGCCGTGCGCGTGGAGATCTGGAGCGATATCAACTGCCCGTGGTGCTACATCGGCAAGGCCCGGTTCGAGCGGGCCCTGGCGGTGTTCCCGCACCGCGCGGAGGTGGAGGTCGTCCACCGCTCGTTCGAGCTGGACCCCAACGCCCCGCGCACCGCCCGCCCGGTGATCCCGCTGCTCGCCGCCAAGTACGGGATGAGCCTGGAGCAGGCCGAGGCCGCGGAGGCCCGGATCGCCGAGAACGCCCGCGGCGAGGGCCTGCCCTATCTGGCAGGCGGGCGGGACGCCGCGAACTCCTTCGACATGCACCGGCTGCTGCACTTCGCCAAGGAGCACGGTCGGCAGGCCGAACTGCTGGACGCGCTGTACCGTGCGAACTTCGCCGAGGAGCGCTCCGCCTTCGACGCCGGGCGGCTGACCGAGCTGGCCGTCGAGGCCGGGCTGGACGCCTCCGCGGCGGCCGCCGTGCTGGCGGACCCGGAGGCGTACGCGGAAGCGGTGCGCGAGGACGAGGAGACGGCCTCCGCCATGGGGGCGACGGGCGTGCCGTTCTTCGTCCTCGACCGGCGCCTCGGCGTCTCCGGCGCCCAGCCCGCGGAAACGTTCACCCAGGCGTTGGAGCAGGCCTGGGGCAGCCGGGTGCCGACCCCGCTGATCCAGGTCGGCGTACCCGGCGACGCGGAGGCCTGCGGCCCGGACGGCTGCGAGCTGCCCCAGCGCTGACCGTCAGCCCTTCCCGACGGTCTGGGTGAGCCAGGTGAACACGGACGGCACCAGCGGCTGCCACGTGGACGTCAGGTGCGGCCCGTCGACCTCCACCGGGGTGACGGCCGTGGGCGCCTTGGCGTTCTTCTGCAGCGCCAAGGCGTCCTCGTAGCCGTCGCCCTTCTTCCCGGTCACGTACAGGGCGACGTTCGGCGGGGTCTGGGCGTGCTGCAGCAGGTAGACCGGGTTGGAGACCTCGCGCAGGTGCGGGTCCTTGGCGGTCAGCGAGGCGGACTCGCCCATCGGGTCGTTGTACCCGGACAGGCCGACGCCCGCGTGGTACCGGTTCGGGTGCCCCAGCGCCAGCCGCACCGCGCAGTGCGCGCCCGCCGAGTAGCCGGCCACCGCCCACCGCTCGGGGCCGGGCTCGGCCCGGAAGTTGTCCAGCACCATCTGCGGCACGTCCCGCGCCAGCCAGGTCTCGGCGTTGACCTTGCCCGGCACGTCCGCGCAGCCGGTGTCCACGTGCGCGCCGAGCAGCACGACCCGCGGCGCGACCAGGATGAACGGCGCGACCTGCCCGGACTTCATCAGCGGGCCCAGCTGCTTGGAGACGTTCATGCTGCCGAACCAGGCGCTGGACGAGCCGGGGAAGCCCGCGAGCAGCTCGACCACCGGGAACTTCTTGTCCTTGTAGGCCGGGTCGTCGTACTGCGGCGGCGTCCAGACCAGCACCTCGCCGTCGACCCCGGACACCCGGCCCTTCAGCTGGGTGGTCTTCACGTCCTTCGGCACCGCGTCGTCGTCCACCGGCCCGAACTGCTGCACCACCTTGGGCTGGTCGGGCGCGTTCGCGGCCGCCGTCGCGTCCGCCGGGGGCGGGACGGGCACGGCGTGCACGTGGCTGCCGGTGCCGAGCAGGTCGTCCCAGTTGCCGTACAGCTGGTTGTCGTTGTTCACCAGCACGAACACCAGCGTCACCGCCGTGACCTGCGCGAAGGCCACCATCAGCAGCCGCGACCCGAAGCGCAGGGCCTGCGGGCCGCGCACCCGGTTCCACAGGTACATCAGCAGACCCACGGAGATCGGGACGAGGAGGAGCGCGAGGACGAAGAACGGGGTGCCGGTGAGATTCACATCAGCTGAAACGGGTGAAAACGCGTGTTCGGTTGCACCCATCCGGCACCAAACGGCACAGGACGTCGGACGGGCCGACTTCCGGCGCCGGGGGCCCGTCGGCGCACGGGGAGAAAGCCGAGCCGGGCGTCAGTCGTAGCGCGTCAGTCGTAGAAGAACTGGCGGAGGTCCTCGACCGAGCCCGGCCCGAAGAGGAAGGCCTCCGCCCGGCCGACCTCGACGACCGGCGGCGGGCCCTCCGTCCGAAGGGCGTCGAGCCAGATCTCACCCTGCTCCCCGACCGCGTAGACGGCGGAGAGCAGGGTCGCCATGCCGGCCGGCCGGGCCGGGGCCACACCGGTGACGGGCACCAGCTCCCAGCCGCCGGCCCGGGCGGCGAGCCTCAGCACGGCGGCCCAGCGCACGATCCGGGCCAGCCGGGCCCGCCACGGGAGTTCACCGGACGCGGGCGGGCAACCGACGGTCGCGGCGGCGATGTCGTCGATCGTCCGGCGCTCGGTGTCGGTGCGGATCCACCGGCCCTCCTGGGAGTCCTCGATGGCGGCGTCCCACCACTCCCAGGCGCTGTCCATCCGGCGCGTGAACTCGTCCTTCATGGGGCGAGGGTTTCACACCGGCGAGCGCGGATCGAGACGCGTGGCCGGCCAGGGGGCGTCACGGCCGGCGGCCTCGCGGTAGGCGATCCGCTGGACGGCGAAGAGCAGCCGGTGGAGGTTGAGGGCGGCGTCCGAGTCGTCGGCGGCGAAGCCCAGGTGGAAGACGAAGGCTTCGAGTGCGGGCCAGTCGAAGTCGTCGGGGACGGGCGGGGTGACGGGGGTGAGGGAGACGGAGTTGAAGGCGGCGGCAACGGCGTACTGCGCGGCGGCGAGGGCGTTCGCGAGGGCGGGGTCAGACATCTCTGGGCTCCTCTTCGTCGGGCCTTGCAACGTTGAGTGCGGTGATGACCCCCAGGGCGACGGTGGCCAGCGCGAGGGCGAGGAGGGTCGCGAAGGCGGCGCCGATCAGGAACCGCACGGGCGCTCGCGGTCGCGGTCGCGGTCGGCGTCGAGGAGGAGGGTGAGGAGGTTGAGCAAGGTCGAGGCCGGGGCCGTGTTGAAGCGGACCAGGACGCGGCCGTCGAGGGTCTTGTCGGTGGTGGCGGAGGGGAAGACCAGGCCGAACTTGCGGCCGCGCTCGTGGAGTTCGGCCAGGAGGGTGCGGATGTGGTCGTCGGTGTAGGCCCGGATCCGGGGATCGGTGGGCTTCATCGGCTGGCGATGGTTCACGCGAGGGGCTCCAGTTCGAACCATACGACCTTGCCGTGCTTACGGGGGTCGGCGCCGAAACGGTGGGTGAGGGCGCGGACCAGGTGGAGGCCCCGGCCGGAGAGCGAGAGCGGGTCCAAGGGGAGGTGAGGCGCGGGCGGGAGGACGGGACTGTCGTCGCAGACCTGGACCCGGAGGCAGCGCGGGGAGAGGGAGAACGTGACGAGCGGCGCCAGGCTGCCCGCGTGCTCCCAGGCGTTGACGAAGAGTTCGTGCAGGGCGAGTTCGGCGTCGGAGATGCGGGAGGGCGGCCATCCGGCGGAGCCGAGGAGGTCGGACAGCTCGGCGCGGGCGGCGGAGCAGTCGGGAGGGCTGGAAGCACACATGAGAGACCCCAGGGGAGGGAGGAGAGGGGAATCGACGAAGACTGACACTTCGCCATGTGATCGGTGCAACACTGAGAGTAGGGCTAGAGGTCTTACGCGTGCAACCTGATCGCCAAGAAACCTCGCCCCACTTGGCTAAGCTCACTCGTATGGGTGGAGACTGGCCCGACACGGAAGGAACCCGCCTTGGCACTCAGGACCCAAATCAGCGAACGACAGCGGCGGTTCGGCGCTGAGCTGAGGAGGTTGCGCGAGGCGGCAGGCCTTGCGGTCAAGGACGCCGGCGCACTCATCGGCATCGTCGGCCCACAGCTCAGCCACATCGAAGCCGCCCGAACATCGCTCGACCCCGAGCGACTCTCGGTCCTGCTCGATGGCTATGGGTGCACGGATGATACCTACATCGAACTGCTACACGATCTCGGATCCCGCAACGGCAAGGGCTGGTGGAGCAAGTACAAGGGCCAAGTGCCCGATCTCTCGCTCGATCTGGCGGAGCTCGAAGACCGAACCATCCGTATCGATAACTTCGAGACCCTATACATCCCCGGTTTGCTTCAGTCTCCTGAGTACGCCGAGGCCATCTACAAGGACACATACCGCAACGGGCACTGGGACCTCGCAACAGCCATCCAATTCCGCACAGATCGCCAGCAAATCCTGGACAGCGACCGCCAGTTCCGATTTGTTATCCATGAGGCCGCCCTGCGCATGCTCTTCCCGGGCATGGAAGTCATGAGGGTCCAGTTGGCGCACCTGTTGGCCGTGGCTGAACGCCCCAATGTCACGATCCAGATCCTCCCCTTCACAGCAACCCGGAAGCCACCCTCATCTGGGCCGTTCGTCGTGTGCGACCCCGGATGCATTGATCTCTCAACCATCGTTCTGGATCTACCCGGGCGGGCCGAACATGATGGCGCCCCTGAGAACATCGCAGCGTATGGATGGAAGTTCCAGCAGTTGAGCGAGATCGCACTACCCGCTGTCGACGCGACATCAGCGAACAGCTCGCGGACCTCGTGGGGGCTTCTTCAATATCTCCTCTACCCACTACAAGCATGAGAGGCGCCACAAATGCCCGAACTCTCCTGGCAGAAGTCATCGTTCAGCGGCGGGGACGCTGGCAACGCCTGCCTAGAACTGGCTACCGGCGTCGATCCGCTCTGTCACCTTCGCGAGTCCGACGAGCCCAACACCGTGATCACCACAACCGCCACCAAGCTCCGCGCCTTCCTCCTCGGGGCCAAGGCCGGCGAGTTCGACCACCTCGGCTGAACGCCTCCCCCTCCCCGCCCGCTCGTTGGCCTCCAACGAGCGGGCGGGGTTCGTTCCACCCACCGCCGCACCGCGCCACCCGCACCCTGTGGTTCTTGCGCTCATCGGCTGCCGGGGCGATAGTCGTGCGACTGAGCGCCATCAGACCGGCATAGGGAGAGGTCATGAGGCTGCGTTTCCTGGGGATCATCCCGAACACCCCCGTTGACGACTCGCCGACGATCTGGCTAGACGAGGACAGCGGGGATCTGCTGATCCAGTCCTACAAAGCCACCGAAGACGACGTGAAGGCATGCCAGGAGATCGGATCGATCCCCGGTCACAGCACGGATGTTCCGGACCGCGAGGCGATCGTCCGGCTCCCGGCCGTGATGCGGCAGTTCATTCCGCGACTGGAGGGCGGGACCGGTGAAGTACCCGGTACGTGAGGGCTTGGCCAACGCACAGCGCTCCGCCGTGCACCTGGAGATGCGTGACAGCTACACGCCGGATGATCCGGAGTTCGCTCGCTGGCGTGCCGGCCACCGGTACGACGGCGATCCGGCCAAGCTGCCCGACTGGTGGGGATCCTGGGCGGACCTGGTAGCCGAGACGACCGGGCGCGGCGTGGTGATGCGGCGGGCCCGGATCGTCTCGGAGCCGGTGACGGACTACATCCGGTACGAGCACGACCTCACGTTCGCCAACGTCGCAGCGGGTGAGCTGGTGCGCTGGCTGCCCCGGCGGCAGGCTGCCGACATCGCGCTGCCGGGTACGGACCTGTGGTTGTTCGACGGATCGGCCGTGCTGTTCACGTACTTCTCCGGGGTCGGCGAGGTCGTGGACAGGGAGTGGCGGACGGATCAGGCCGCCGTGGATCTGGTCAGCTCCGCCTTTAAAGCCGTATGGGAGCGGGCCACACCGCACCAGGACTACAAGCTGACCTGACCCATCATGTCCGTCTCGGGATCGTCCCACGTCCAAGCCGCCCGGCGGGTCCTCGCAGATCGCCTTCGGGAGATGTGCGAGGAAGCCGGACTGGACGGCAAGCAGCTCGCGGCGCTGTGTGGTTGGCACCCGTCCAAGGTGTCCCGGATCTCCACCGGCAAGACCTCGCCGTCCGCTGATGACCTGCGCGCATGGTGCCGTGCGTGCGGTAGGGAGGACCAGGCGGCCAACCTGGTGGCCTCGCTGCGGACCGTGGAAGGCATGTGGGTGGAGTGGCGCCGCATGGAGCGTGCGGGGCTGCGCAGGGCACAGGAGGCCGTTCTGCCTCTGTTCGAGCGAACGCACTGGTTCCGGGCGTACTCGTCGTGGCTCGTTCCCGGACTTCTCCAGACTCACACCTACACCGAGGACGTGTTGCGCGCCGTCCAGCTCAGGCGAGTGCCGGTCGATGACGTGGCCGATGCCGTGGCCGTCCGGATGGAACGGCAACGCGTCCTCCGCGAAGGGCAACGGCGCTTCGCGTTCCTCCTTGAGGAGTCCGTCCTTCGCAACGGGCTCGGCAACGCGGATGCCCAGACCGAGCAGCTTGAACAGCTGGTCACGGTGAGCGCTCTGCCGAATGTCAGTGTGGGGATCGTCCCGGCTCGGCTGCACCGCACGAGGATGCCCGTGGAAGGGTTCTGGATCTTCGACACGACCCAAGTGAACGTGGAGCTGGTCTCCGGGCACCTCACCCTGACGCAGCCCAGCGAAGTGGCCATGTACGCCGACACGTACGCCGCGCTCGCGGATATGGCGGTCTACGGCTCGAAGGCTCGCGCGTTGATCACGGCTGTCATTGCTGCGATCGGGTGACGGCATGCAATCTCATAGAATCACGTGGACCCCAACTCACCTCCCTGCCTAGCGTATTGCCATCGATTCCAGCGACTCCGAGGAGTGGCCGACATGGGCAAGCACGGTGATGGCAAGGGCGGCGAATCCGGGGACAAGAAGCAGTCCACGAAGGAGTCGGACGGCCAGTGGACCAAGCCCGTTACCAACCCGCCCAAGAAGTGAGCCCGAACTGATGGACGAGTACGCGCAGTTGCTCGCCGACCTCACCGAGGCCGGCGCCCTGGGCGAGGAGTGGCGGGGCGCCTTCGAGCGCGCCCCGCGCTCTGCCTTCGTGCCTGGCGAGGTCTGGGTCGAGGACGACGACGCCCCCAAGGGATATCGCTTGCTCAGCAAGGACGCGGACCCGGTCGGATGGTGGGCGGAGGTCAACTCCGGCCGCCAGATCGTCACGCAGCTCGACGAGGGCCGGGCGGACGGGCCCGGAATCGCCACCTCGTCGGGATCCATGCCACGCCTGGTCTCGTCCATGCTTCGCCACCTGGACGTGGTGGACGGGAGCACGGTGCTCGACATCGGCACCGGGACCGGCTGGACGAGCGCCTTGCTGTGCAACCGGCTTGGCGAAGGGGCCGTGACGACGATCGAAGTCGACCCGGCGGTGGCTGCGGCTGCCTCGGAGCGCCTGGCAGGGCTCGGGCTGAAGCCCCTCCGGGTCGTCGGCGACGGCCTGCTCGGGTACCCGGCCGGTGCCCCCTACGACCGCATCCACTCGACGGCAGCCGTTCAGCGGGTGCCACTCGCGTGGATCGAGCAGACCCGCCCCGGCGGCATCATCGTGACCCCCTGGGGCACCCCGTACGCCAACGCCGGGCTGCTCCGGCTGGAGGTCGGCGAGCGGGGGCGGGAGTCGCACGGGCGATTCGTCGGCGACGTGTCGTTCATGTGGATGCGAGCCCAGCGACCCCACGAGGTCAAGGACCCGGACCGCTCACCAGACCACCGAGGCCCGTCTCCGATGGACCCCGACCTGGCGGAAGAGAACGTCCACGCGGCGTTCGCCATCGGCCTCCGGATGCCCGGCGTCCGAACCGTGCACACCTGGCAGGCAGCCGACCCATCCGACACCCACCGCTTCCAGCTCTCGGACGACGCGGGCTCCTGGGCCTCCGTCCGCTTCCGCGACTGGGACGGAGCCGATGCCGTCCACCAGTCCGGCCCTCGCCGACTGTGGGACGAGGTGGTGGCCGCACGTCAGGCGTGGCTGGAGGACGGCAAGCCGGAGCTGACCCGCTTCGGGCTGACCATCATGGCCAACGGCGATCAGCACGTGTGGCTGGACGACCCCGCGCTCCGCAGCTTCCTCCTCGCCGCCAGGGCCGGCGAGTTCGACCACCTCGCCTGAACTCCTGTGCGAGGGCCCGCATGCAGCCGACCGCCGCTCCCAAGGGGGTGTGGCGGTCGGCTGCGAGGCGTCGCTCTACCGGCTACCCCACAGGAGATTGTCAGGCTCGTCCAGCCACGCCTCCTGTCCCCCGGGCGTCACCGTGAGCCCGTACCGCTCGTAGCCGGGGCGCCCGGCGGCCGTCCACCGGTTGTAGGCGGTCTCCATCTCGCCCCAGAGCCGCCGGGGCCCGGACTGCCGAACCTCGAACCGGGATTCCCCCGGTACGGAGTCGACCGTCGCCCAGGACGTGACGGCCGTATCGAACAGCCACCACGTCCAGCCCTCGCCGAACTCGTTGCGCCGGTAGTACACGTCCGGCAGGGAGAGGGCACAGGCGAACTGCGCCAACCAGTCGTCCCCGATGGCTTCGGGGTCGAGACGCGTCCAGGACTGCCCGGAGTCACCGGGCCAGTCACCCGGCAGGTAGTCGTCCACCGGGGCACCCTGGTACCGCTGTCGGCGCAGCATCATGAACGCGGACGACCGGGTGAACCGGCCGCTCGCCGTCCCGTCGCCGTGCACCGTGAGTCTGACGATCGCCCCGCCGCCCAGCAGCGGCGAGACGGGGCTGACGATCAAGCCGCCCGGCCGGGTCTGAGCCACCCAGGCAGGCGGGATGTCCCGCAGTGACACGGTGGAGATCACCCGGTCGTACGGAGCGCGCGCGCCCCACCCGCGTTCGCCGTCCCCGCAGACGACTTCGGGGGTGTAGCCGGCAGCGAGAAGTGCTGTGCGGGCCTGCTCGGCGACCTTCATGTCCACCTCGATGGTGGCCACCATCTCGGCGCCCAGGCGATGAGCCAACAACGCCGCGTTGTAACCGGTGCCCGTCCCGATTTCGAGCACTCGATGTCCGGGGGCCGCGTCCAGGTCGGACAGCATCTCGGCCACCATCGTGGGCATCGACGCCGAGGACGTGGGGGTGGTCCGGCCGCACGCCCTGCCGTCATCCCACTGCGTGACGATCGGCACGTCGCTGTAGGCGAGCCGCATCCACCGTCCGGGGTCCTCGGACCGGCTGCACTCGGTGTCGCCGCCGCTCTCGTCGGCCCAGATGGTTTCGGGCAGGAAGGCGTGTCGCGGCACGGCGCTGAATGCGGCGGTCCAGTCGGCATTCAGAACCCCGGAGCCGGTGAGCGCCGCCACCAGCTCCGCCCGCCGTTCGTCGGCCTTCACCTCTTGTGCTTCGGGGCCGGATCCGGCTTCTGACCGTCCTTCGAGGGCTTCGGACCGACGGCCGGCCCACCGGGCTTGGCGTGCCCGCCAACCTTGCCGTCGTTCGCGCCGCCCTCGTTCTGGTCTCCCATGGTCAGGTTCCTCTCTCGGTTCGGCTCACAGGGCAGTGCTGCGCTTCACCTGACAAACAGTCAGTAAACCAGTCCAGCATGGAGAGTGGCCTAGTTCAGCCGCAACGGTTCCGGGTGAACCAGTCTGCCCGGACGGGGATCGCCCACCGAGCGGAAAGCGAGCAGACCCCGGAGGACGAGGTGAGGGCGTGCCAGGGGATCGGGTCGATCACCCCATCGCGGCACGGACTCTCCGGACCGCGAGGCGATCATCCGACTCCCGCCTGTGATGTGCCAGTTCATTCCGCAGCCGAAGGGCGGGACCGGTGAAGTACCCCGTACGTGAGGGCTTGGCCAACGCACAGCGCTCCGCCGTGCACCTGGAGATGCGTGACAGCTACACGCCGGATGATCCGGAGTTCGCTCGCTGGCGTGCCGGCCACCGGTACGACGGCGATCCGGCCAAGCTGCCCGACTGGTGGGGATCCTGGGCGGACCTGGTAGCCGAGACGACCGGGCGCGGCGTGGTGATGCGGCGGGCCCGGATCGTCTCGGAGCCGGTGACGGACTACATCCGGTACGAGCACGACCTCACGTTCGCCAACGTCGCAGCGGGTGAGCTGGTGCGCTGGCTGCCCCGGCGGCAGGCTGCCGACATCGCGCTGCCGGGTACGGACCTGTGGTTGTTCGACGGATCGGCCGTGCTGTTCACGTACTTCTCCGAGGTCGGCGAGGTCGTGGACAGGGAGTGGTGGACGGATCAGGCCGCCGTGGATCTGGTCAGCTCCGCCTTTGAAGCCGTATGGGAGCGGGCCACACCGCACCAGGACTACAAGCTGACCTGACCCACCCGCTTCGGGCTGATCATCACGGCCGACGGCGATCAGCACGTGTGGCTGGACGACCCGGCGCTCCGCAGCTTCCTCCTCGGCGCCAGGGCCGGCGAGTTCGGAGTTCGACCACCTCGCCTGAACCACTCCCCCCCGGCTCGTCGGCCTCCAACGAGCGGGCGGGGGTTCGTCCGTGGTGGTGTGCTCCACGACCCCGGTCAGCGGGGGCCCGGCCTGTGCCTCAACGTCGTGTTTATCGCTCTCCACCAGGATCATCCCCACCACCGGGCGCCCGGCCACACTCACGGGCGTCCCCACACGCGAGAGAGGCAGCACGGGGACATGAAGACGACGAAGACGCTGCGGCACATGGCGATGGCCGCCGCCACGGTCGGCCTGGCGCTGGCCGGAACCCTGGCCACCACGGGCACCGCCGAGGCGGCGATCGAGCGGGCCAGCGAGCACACCTCGATCTGGGACGACGAGCCGCTCTACCCGGGCTGGCACATCGAGTCCGGCCGGACCCAGATCATCATGCAGACGGACGGCAACCTCGTCGCCTACCAGCCCGACCAGTGGGACCCGAGCAAGATCGTGGTCGGCTCCGCCAGCAACACCGTCGGCTGTGGCTACAAGGCCGTCATGCAGTCCGACGGCAACCTGGTCGTCTACTCCGCCAACGGCGGCTTCTGCTGGGCCAGCGGAACCGCCGGCCACCCGCACGCCCGCCTGACCATCAACTCCTCCGGCAGCTCAGGCGTCTTCTGGGGCGACGGCAAACTCCCCTACTCCACCTCGATCGGGCGGGTGGCCTTCGTCCCGAACGCGGTCTACCTCTCCACCGACCCGTACTAAGCCGCCTCGGCCGCCGAGGCGGGCGGCCCCGAGTCCATTGACAGTCCTCCGCCACATCCGCTTGGCTGAAGGCCCGAGCCGACCGACCATCAGGGGGACTTCATGCGCACGATGCTGATCGCGGCCGCCAGCGGCCTCGCACTGACCGCCACCCTTCTCTTCGCCACGGCGCCCGGCAGCGCCGCCCCGGCGCCCGCCCCCGCGCCGCACTCCCAGCTCGCCGGGAGCAACGCCGGCTGCTGCTGACGCACCACCCCGAAGCCCCGCCCGCTCGCTGGAGGCCAGCGCGCGGGCGGGGGCGCGAATGCGCCGTGCTCGCTTCGCCGGCCCGTCACTCACACCGGCGACATCGGGTGTGTGGGCCGGGACGGCGGGTAGGGCCGGGTGGACCAGTCGCCTCGTGGGAAGGCAGCCCCATGCGCCGTATCGCCGCACTCGTCATCGGCACCTGTGCCCTGCTCGGGGCGCTGGCCGTGCCCGCCGGTGCGGCCACCCCGTCCGTCCCGTCCGTCCGCGCCGGGGGCACGGACTTCTGCACCGTGTGGCAGATCCTGACGAACACCTGCCCGTACCTGCACAACTAGGGCTGTGACCGGGATGGTTCACCGTGACAGGGAGGCGGCTCCCGGGAGGCTGCACTGTCGAGGGGCGTCGGCCCCAGTCACCCGCTGCGCCGAAACCCCTGACGCCGAAGCCGACGAGGGCGGCACGGCCCCGGCCGTCCCGCCCTCCGCGCCGCGCTGCGCTGCGCCTCCTGACCGTTCAGCAGGGCTCGGCGGTGCGCCCGTTCTTCGTCGACCAGACCGGCTTCCAGTTGTTGTCGCCGGCCGCGTGGCCCTTGTACAGGACGAAGTTGCCGTCGGTCTGCATCCGGCCCCACACGTAGGAGCCGCCGCACTGATAGGTGCCGCTGTTCCACGCCGCGTTCCCGTTGCCGTCGTACACCACGAAGTTTCCGTCGTCCTGCATCACGGCCTCGCCCGTGCTCCGGCCCTGGGTGCCGGACTGCCACAGGATGTCGACGACCGTCTCGCCGTCCTGGCAGTCGTGGAACGACACGCAGCGCTGGATCATCTCGATGAGCGAGCCGAGGTCGGGCGCCCCACCGACCTCCGGCGGGATCCAGCTCTTCCAGTGCGAGACGACGAGGTTCCCGTCCTGCTGGTAGCTGAGGACGTTCGCCTCCTCCGTGGCCACCAGACCCTCGCTGCCGTACTGGATCGGCGAGGACATCCGCTCGCCGCCCCGCAGGCACATGCCCTGGGTGAGGTGGTCCCAGCCGGACGGCACCCCCGAACAGGTGGGCGCCGCGGCGCTGCTCGGCGCCGCGGAGACGAGGTTGAGCGCGAGCGCGGCGGCCGCGACGGCGGTGGCGGCGAGGGCTCGCAGCGGGCGCTTCGTACGGGCGCCCTCGGTTGCGGTGGTCGTGTTCTCCATGCCCCGAAGCTCTCGTGCCTCGGTTGACATGCGATCAACGATCCCGCGCGGGCCCGCCCCTCAATGTCACGTTTATCGTTTGTCTACCGCCTTCCGCCATGATCATCCCCACCGCAGGGCGCCCGTCACTTTCACGGGCGCGCACTCACGTGAGAGAGGCAGCACGGGGACATGAAGGCGACGAAGACGATGCGGCACATGGCCATGACGGTGGCGGCGGGCCTCCTGGCGCTGACCGGGTCGGTGGCGACGGCGGGGACGGCGCAGGCCGACTCGCTCGACCCCGACCAGCAGCCCCGGATCACCGTGAACGACCCGTTCACGCTCTACCAGGGCCAGTCCCTCGACACCGGCAAGACCCGGCTGATCATGCAGTCCGACGGCAACCTCGTCCTCTACCGCACCGACAACCGGTACGAGCCGAGGTGGGCGACGAACACCGCGAACTGCGGCAACCGGGCGATCCTCCAGGGCGACGGCAACTTCGTCGTCTACGACGCCAACAACTACGTCTGCTGGCGCACCGACACCTTCAAGAGCTCCCCCGGCGACCGGGCCACCCTGGAGGTCTGGGGCTTCGGCGGGCTCCGGATCAACTACACCTCCCGGTTCGAGAGCAGCCCGAGCTCGGTCACCCTCCAGAGCACCGACCCGTACTAAGCCGCCCCCGTCGCCCGGCCTCACCCCCGTTCGGTGAACCACCGGACCAGGTCCGCCACCGACCACCAGGGCCGGGCCGCGAGCCGCGTCGCCGCCGTCCGCAGCAGGACGGGCAGGTGGCCGCAGATCTCGGCCAGCTCGGCGACCGCGGCCGGCTCCCGGCTGATCCGCTCCACGCCCACGATCCGCGCCAGCAGCTCGTGGGCGTCGTGCGGCTCCAGCGCTCCGACCGTCAGCCGGACCGCGTCGCCGGGCAGCGCCCCCGGGTCCGCCCCCGTCACCACGGCCGCGCACCCGCTGGTCGCGGGCAGCAGCGGCCCGGGCTCGGGCACCCCGTCGAGCACCACCAGGACGCGCCGCCCGGCCAGTGCCGCGCGGTAGCGCTCGACCAGCTCCCCGACCGGGGCGCCGCCCACGGGCCGCTCCCCCAGGGCTCGCAGGAAGGCCGCCAGGACCGTGCCCGGTTCCCCTCCGCTCGCGTACAACTGTCCGTCCGGGAAGGCGTCCTGGGCGGCATGGGCGACGTGCACCGCCAACGCCGACTTACCGCTGCCGGCCGGACCGGACAGCCCGACCACCGGCGAACCACCCGCGAGCGGCGCACCGCCCGCCACCGGCGCACCTCCGACCACCGGCGCACCGCCCGCCACCGGCGCACCGCCGCCCGCCCGCAGGGCCTGCTCCGCCCGCCGGGCCAGGCCGGCCCGCCCGACCAGGTCCGGAATGTCGGACGGGAGCTGGCTCGGCCGGGGCAGCCGCCGCAGCGACGCCGGGGCCTCCCCGCTCCGGATCCGGTTCGCCAGCTCCACCACGGCGGCCCCCGGCTCCAGCCCCAGTTCGCGGTCCAGCCGCTCCCGCAGCGCCTCGTACACCGCCAGTGCCTCCGTCCGGTGGCCGCAGCGGTGCAGCGCCAGCAGGTGCAGCCGGTGCACCTCCTCGTCCTGCGGGTACTCCGCCGCCAGCACGGCCAGCGGCTCCACCGCCTCCACGTGCCGCCCGAGCGCCACGTCCAGGTCGAGCAGCGCCTTCACCGCCGCGAAGCGCCCGGCCGCCAGCCGCTCCCGCGCCCGCTCGGCGAACTCCCCCGGCACGCCGTCCAGCGCCCGGCCGCCCGTCCAGGCGTCGAGCGCCCGCCCCAGCAACTCCCGCGCCCGCGACGGCTCCCGGTGACGCAGCGCGACGGCCTCCGCCACCGCGGCCTCGTAGCGGAAGAGGTCCACCGCCTCCCGCGGCACCGCCAGCCGGTACCCGCCCGCCGCCGCCACGAGCAGCTCGGGGGCGCCGAGCGCCCGCCGCAAGCGGTGCACATGGGTGCCGATCTGCCCCACCGGATCCTTCGGCCAACGGCTGTCGTCCTCCCCCCACAAGCCCTCGACCAGCCGGTCCGTCGGCACCAACTGCCCCGGGGCGAGCAGCAGCGCGGCCAGCACCGCCCGCTGCTGCGGACGGCCGAGCTCGATCTCACCACCGTCGCACCGGGCGCTCAGCGGCCCCAGCACGCGGAATTCGAGCCACACAGCCCACCCCTCGAAGCTCGGAATCCGGTGCACAATCTGTGACAGAGCATATGTCGCCGGGACACGGGGGCGCCGCTGTCCGGACGGAAGTGGCGGGATCCCGGCGCAGGGACGACTCTCGGGACGGGACATGACTGACATGGGGGGCGCCGGACTGCGCTTCGGACTGCTGGGCCCGCTGCGGGCCTGGTACGGGGAGCAGGAGCTGGAACTGGGCCGGCCGCAGCAGCGCGCCGTGCTCGCCGTGCTGCTGGACGCCGCCGGACGGGCCGCGGCCGTCCCGGTGCTGGTCGAGGGGGTGTGGGGCGGGGCCGCGCCGGCCGACCCGCGCAAGGCCGTCCAGCTCGCCGTCTCCCGGCTGCGCACCGCCTTCCGGCCCTACACCGGGGGCGACCCGGAGCGGATGCCGCTGGTCCGGGTCGGCGACGGCTACGCGCTGCGGGTGCCCGGAGCCGAGGTCGACGCCCTCGCCTGGCAGGCGCTCCTGGCCGAGGCCGAGGAACTGCGCCGCACCGACGCACCCCCACAGGACGTCCGGGACGTGCTGTTCCGCGCCCAGCGGCTGTGGACCGGCGAACCCCTCGCCGGACTGCCCGGACCGCACGCCGAAGCCGTCCGCACCCGGCTCGGCGAACAACGGATATCGGCCAAGGAAACCCAGCTCGAACTGGACGCCGAACTCGGCGACCGCACCGACCTGACCGCGGAGGCCGCCGCCCTCGCCCTGGAGCACCCGGGCCGCCCCCGGCTCACCGCCGTCCTGATGCACGCCCTCTACCAGGCCGGCCGCAAGGCCGAGGCGCTCGCCGTCTACGAGGACGCCCGCCCCACCCTGCCCGCCGGCGACCCCGGACCGGCCCGGCTCCAGCTGCGCATCCTGCGCGAGGACGCCACCCTGCTGCCGCCCAGGACCGAGCCCGAGCCCGCCGCCGGCCCCTGGCAGGCCCCCGACCAACTGCCCAGCGGCCTACCCGACTTCATCGGCCGCGCCGAGGAACTCGACACCCTCGCCGACCAGCTCGCCGGGGCCGGCGGCCGGGCCGTGGCGGTCTCCGCCCTGGACGGCATGGGCGGCGTCGGCAAGACCGCCCTCGCCGTGCACCTCGCCCGGCAGGTCCGCGACCGCTTCCCCGACGGACAGCTCTTCGCCGACCTGCGCGGCGCCGACCGCACCCCGCCCGACCCCGGCGCCGTGCTGGCCGGCTTCCTCAGCGCCCTCGGCATCGCCCCCGACGAGATCCCGCCGGCCACCGGAGAACGCAGCGCCCTCTACCGATCCGCCCTCGCCGGACGGCGCGTCCTGGTCGTCCTCGACAACGCCGCCGCCCCCGAGCACGTCGGACCGCTGCTGCCCGGCGCCGCCGGCTGCGCCGTCCTCATCACCAGCCGGCTGCGGCTCACCGGCCTCTCCGGCGCCCACCACCTGCGGCTGGACACCCTGCCGCCCGCCGAGGCCCTCGAACTGCTCACCAGGATCGTCGGCGCCGACCGCGTCACCGCCGAACCGGAGGCCGCCGAGGAGGTCGTCCGGGCCTGCGGGCTGCTGCCGCTCGCCGTCCGCATCGCCGCCTCCCGGCTCGCCGCCGACCCCGCGCTCACCCTCGCCGCCCTCGCCGAAGGGCTCCGCCACGAGCACCGCCTCGCCCAACTCTGCGACGGCGAAAGGACCGTGGAGGCCACCTTCGCCCTCTCCTACCACCGCCTCGACCCGGAACTCGCCCGCGCCTTCCGCCTCCTCTCCCTCCCCGAAGCCCCCGACCTGCCGCTGCCCTGCGCCGCCGCCCTGCTCGGCCGCACCGAGGACGAGACCGACCGACTGCTCGAAACCCTCGTCGACCTCAACCTGCTGCACTCTCCCCGCTTCGGCCGCTACGGCTTCCACGACCTCGTCCGGGACTACGCCCGGGGCCGACTCGCCGCCGAGGAGCCCCCCGCCGAACACACCGCCGCCGCCGACCGGTTCATCGACTTCTGCCTCGCCACCGCCCGCAACGCCGACCTGGCCGCCCGCAAGGCCGAACCCGCCGAACTCAGCCTGCTCGACGCGTCCGTGACCGCGGCCGGCCGGCCGATCACCGACGGCGCCGAAGCCGTGCGCTGGATGCGCGACCAGGCCGACGTACACGCCGCCGCCATCGTGCTCAACTGCGCCGACCCCGCCCTGCCGCTCGACCGCGCCGCCGAACTCGCCGACCGGATGGGCGCCGTACTCGCCGAACGCACCCAGACCGGCGTCATCGGCGACCTCGCCGGACGGCTCGCCCAGGAGGCCGAGACCCGCGGCGAACGCGGCCCGCTCGCCCTCGCCCGCTACCTGCGCGGCACCATGCTCTGGCACATCAACCGCTACACCGAGTCCGAGGAGGAGATCCGCCGGGCCGTCGACCTCTGCACCGACCGACAGACCGAACGCGTGCTCGCCAAGGCCCTGATCAACCTCGGCAGCAACGCCCGGATCCAGGGCCGCTACGCCGAGGCCGCCGAACACGCGGGCCGCGCCGCCGAACTGTTCCACCGCCTCGGCGCCCGACGGGCCGAGGGCAGCGCGCTCGGCGAGTTCGCGTTCAGCGCCGCCCACACCGGACGGCTCCCCGAAGCCAGGGAAGCCGCCGAGCGCAGCGCCCGCCTGATGACCGGCTCCGGACCGGTCTCCGCCGCGATCGGCCGCTACTACCTCGCCAGGGTCCTGCGACTGTGCGGCGACCCGGAAACCGCCCTCACTCACGCGCTCACCGCCCGGGACGAGTTCGCCGCCCTCCAGGTCACCGTGTTCGAGGCCGCCGCCGGGGACCTCGCCGCCCGCATCCACGCCGAGGCCGACCGCTGGCTGCTCGCCGCCGACCTCGCCGAGGCCGTCCTGCCGCAGGCCCGCCGCACCAGCGCCGCCCTGGAGGCCGCCCTGCTGCGCACCCTCGGCACCGCGCTCACCGGCCTCGGCCGCCCGCGCCGCGCCCGGGCCCTGCTCACCGAGGCGCTGGAGGTGTACCGGCGGCTCGGCCTCGCCGAGGACGCCGCGCAGGTCGAAGGGCAGCTCGCCCGACTCGGGTGATCATCCGCTGCGCGCGTTGACCGCCTGTCTACCGCGGTCCGGGACGGTAGTCCTCATCCGGCCCCGGACCGCGCCGCTCGCGGCCCCGGGGCGCCACCCGAGGAGAGGCGCCACCCATGACCACGCTCGTACGCGACGGCCGGGTCCTGACCCCCGCGGCGGCGGGCCGGACCGCCGGCGGCGACTTCCGCACCGAGATGCTGACCTCCGTCAACTTCCGGCGCGTCCACGCCGGCGCCCGGCTGCTGCACCTGGACGAACGGCTCAACACCGCCGCCCAGCGCCACGCCGACGACCTCGCCGCGCACGACCTCCTCCAGCACGACGGCACCGACGGCAGCACGCCCTGGCGCCGGATCCGGACGGCCGGCTTCGCCTTCCGCTTCGCCGCCGAGATCACCGCCGCGGCCGACAGCGCGCCGGAGGCCATGCAGCGCTGGATGAACAGCCCGCAGCACCGCGACACCCTGCTCGACCCGCGCTTCAACCACCTCGGCATCGGCCGCGCACCCCGCCGGGGCGACAGCACGCGGGGCCGCTACGTGCTGACCCTCGGCCAGGTCTGACACCGGCCCCGGCGGCAGCCCGCCCCCGGCGACAGGCCATCGACAGCGACACCGACCGCGACAACCCACCGACAGGAGAACCGCCATGACCACCCCCACCCGCACCTCCACCCGCACCCGCCGCCTGCTCGCAGGACTCGGCGCCGCCGCGGCCCTGGCCACCACCGTCCTGGTCGCCGCCCCGGCCGCCCAGGCCGCCACGCCCGGCCCCTGCGACCTCGGGCCCTCCGTGGGCGCCACCGTGAGCGTCGTCAACGGCTCCGCCGGCGCCCTCGACCTGCCGCAGAACAACGAGGCCAACGGCCAGTTGGTCGGCACCTACACCGCCAACCAGTCCCCCGCCCAGACCTGGACGTTCTGGGACTACTGCGACGGCACCACCGCCATCTCGCACGGCGGCGGCGGCAAGGTGCTCGACCTCGACTCGCACGGCACCGGCGCCGTCCAGCTCTGGGACACCCCCGGCGGCTGGGACGGCCTCAACCAGCAGAACGGCGCCTGGATGGGCGCCAACCAGAAGTGGCGGCTCACTGACGAGGACCGCGGCTGGTACCTGATCCGCAACGTCGCCACCGGGCAGTGCCTCAAGGGCAACGGCATCGGCCAGTACACCTCGGTGACCTCCTGCAACGGCAACGACCCGGCGCAGCGCTGGCACAAGTAGGCACCCCCGCGGGCCCCGGTCCGGACCGGTCCGTCCGTCCGCCGACGGACGGGCCGGTCCGGGAGGGCCCGGTCCGGGCCGGGCCGGGACAGGCCGGGCCGGTTCGGGCCGGGCCTAAGCTCGACCGCGTGCCCCTCATCAGCCTGCACGACCGGACCGCGCTCGCCGAACGGTTCCGCACCGACCCGGCCCTGCACCTGTTCGAACTCGGCGACCTGGACGACACCCTGTGGCCCAACACCGCCTGGTACACGGCCGATCCCGGCCACGGGCCGGTCGCCCTGCTCTACAGCGGCGGCGACACCCCCGTCCTGCTCGCCTTCGCCCGGCCCGCCGCCGTCCCCGCGCTGGAGGAACTGCTGGGCGCGCTGCGGCCGTTCCTTCCGCGCCGCTTCACCGCCGGGCTCCCGGACGGCGCCGAGCGGGCCCTCGCCCCCGACTACACCGCCGAGCGCCGCACCCCGCTGCTGCGGATGATCCTCCCGGACCAGGGCCTGCTCCCCGCCGAACCCGCCCACCACACCGAGCCGTTGATCCTGGCCGACCTGGACGCGCTGCACGCCCTGCTGGCCGAGGCCTACCCCGAGTCCTGGTTCGACCGGCGGCTGCTGGCGGCCGGCGGCTACGTCGGCGTCCGCGAGCACGGCCGGCTGGTGGCCGCCGCCGGGGTGCACGTCCACTCCCCCGCCCACCGGGTCGCCGTGCTCGGCAACGTGGTCACCCACCCGGACGCCCGCGGCCGCGGCCTCGCCCGCGCCTGCGTCACCGCGCTGGCCCGTCACCTCGCGCCGACCACCGACCACCTGGGCCTCAACGTCCGTACGGACAACACCCCGGCGATCCACCTCTACCGGCAGCTGGGGTTCACCGCCGTCACGACGTACAACGAGCTGGTGCTGCGGGCCTCGTAGCCGTCCGGGAGGCGGTCGGGCGCCGGCCGACGGGCCCGATCGACCGCCTTCGGGACGTCTGCGGCACCCTCGGCCGTGGCGCACAGGATCGCACGGCGCCGATCGCCCGAGGTGGCGGGCGGTTCGGGCACCACTGATCACGACTCGGCATCCCTTGTCACGGACCCGCGTGGGACTCGTCACGGCGGCGTCAAGACGACCCCAAAGGCATGGCGTTCCGCGTTCCCCCTGCGCTATGAACGTCCCTCAGGAGGACCGCCGCGACGGCGGTCCGCAAAACGGGGGACATCACGTGAAGACCATCCGCACCAGTCGCAGCACCATGGCCCTGGCCGGCCTGGCCGTGGTCGGCGCGCTCACCATGACCGCCTGCAACGACGACGCGTCCTCGTCCGACACCGCGACCACCCCGCCCGCCACCCAGGCGCCGGCCACGCCGTCCGCCGCGCCGACCACCCCGGTGGCCTCCGCGGCCGCGCCGACCGGCGCCGCCACCGACGGGGCGACGGGCGGCTCCACCGGCGGGGCCCCGGCCCAGGCCGGTCCGACCGCGGCCGCGGGCAGCACGGTGAAGATCGGCGAGGCCGCCACCATCCCGTTCGTCTCGGGCAGCACCAAGGGCACCGTCTCGCTCGCGGTCACCTCGATCGACAAGGGCGACCCGGCCGACCTCACCCCGCTGAAGCTGGGCGACAAGGCCGCGGGCATGGTGCCGTACTACGTCCGCTTCAAGGTCACCAACACCGGCAGCACCGACCTGTCCTTCGCCAGCCTGACCCAGATGAAGGGCACCCTGCCGGACGGCTCGGAGGCCAGCGAGGTGATGCTGATCGGCACCTTCGACAAGTGCCCGCACCCGTCCTTCCCGAAGGGCTTCACCAACGGGCAGTCGGTCACCTCCTGCGTGCTGGCCCTGGCGCCGCAGGCGACCAAGGTGTCCGGCGCCGAGTACTGGGGCGAGCCGTACACCCTGGGCAAGGGCGTCAACTGGAAGTGACCCGCGACGACCGGTGGGCGGGGCGGCCCGATGCCGCCCCGCCCACCGGCGTCCGCCGGCCCGGTCCGCCCGGTCCGCCCGGTCCGCCCGGTCAGTCCGCCGCCGGGCCGTAGATCGTCAGGAAGGCGTCCACGCCCTGCTCGGCGATCCGCCCGACCTCCGCGCCGGCCACCGGCAGGGCGCCCCAGAAGGAGCGTTCGGCCACGCCGTGGAAGGTCAGCAGGGTGAACTGCTCGGCGGCCAGCTCAGGGTCCCGGACGGCCAGCAGCCCGCGCTCGGCGAGCGCCGTGAAGCGCTCCGCGAGATCGCGCTGGGAGGCCACCGGGCCGGCCTCCAGCCAGGCCTCCAGGACGTCCGCCGGGATGTTGGCCACCTCGGCGCGGATGGCCCGGCCGAGCGCCCCGTGCTCGCCCGCGGACAGCACGGCGTTCGCCCGCTCGACCGCGAAGGCCACGAGGTCGCGCCGCAGGTCCAGCACCCGGTCGAGGTGGTGCGCCATCAGCTCGCGGATCCGCTCGGTCAGTTCGGCCGAGTTCTGCAGTGCCACCGACAGGAAGAGGGTCTCCTTGTCGGCGAAGTGGTTGTAGACCGTGCGCTTGGACACTCCCGCCTCGGCCGCGATCGCGTCCATGCTGGCCCGGACGTAGCCCTCGCGCCCGAACACCGTGGTCGCGGCCCGGGTGATCGCCTTGCGCTTCTCCGGTCGTCCCGCTCCGCCCGTGGTCGCCACGACGCTCTCCTTCTCCGTCGGCGCCCCCGCCGACCCTCTCAGAAACTGCTCGGTGTAGTGTATGCAGGCCCGCTCACGAGCGGGCCTGCCACCGAACAGGCGTGCTCTATGCTGCGTACGATCTCTACACCTCTGTAGAGCAAATCCGAAAACGTGCCTGCCCCCGAGCAGCAGCGGGAAACCGAGAACGGGAACCGGCCGGCCGAACACCAGCGTCCCGTACTGGCAGCGCCGCTACCGCTCTTCCACAGCAGACCCGGCGCAGCGCCGAGGCGGCGCGCGAAGCACGGGAACACCGGGGGTGAGTGAGTGGCGGGGCAGCGAGGACGGTCGTCCGACCAGGGTTCACGACGGCGGGCGGCGGCCCGGCCCACTGGCCCCACGCGTCCCTTCTCCGGCGGGCCCACCCTGCCCGCCGTGGCGGCCCTCGGGCTCCCGCTGCTGGGCGCGGTGATCGACGAGCTCGCCGGGCCGGGCATGGGCCTGGTCTTCGCCCTCTGCGCGGCGCTCGGCACCGGCCTGGCGGCCGCGCTCTGCACCCACCGCGGCTGGTGGTGGGTGGTCGCCGCCTCGCCGGTGGTCGTGCTCGGCGTGACGGCCGTGGTCGAATTCGCGGCGAACACCGAGAAGTACCAGGGCAACGGCCTGGCCACCGGCTCCGCGAAGTGGCTGGTGCACGGCTTCCCCGTGATGGCGCAGGCCGCGGCAGCGGCCCTGCTGGTGATCGTGGTCCGGGTGGTCCGGGACCGGAGGAGGCAGCATGGCTGAGGACCGTGAGCAGCAGGAGGACGGCCGGGCCGCCGGGCGCCGCAGCACGAACGCGGCACCCCGCAAGAACTCACCGCTGCTGATCGCCGGGCGGGTGGTGGCCACCACCGTCGGCTTCGCGGTGTTCGCGGCGAGCGGGGTGGTCTGGTACGAGTACACGTCCCTCACCGACGGCATGACGACGTCCAACGCCATCGCCGAGACCAAGAAGGACGCCCCCAAGCACCTGGACAACTCGGTCAACCTGCTGCTGATCGGCCTGGACAGCCGCAAGAACATGGAC
Organism: Kitasatospora sp. NPDC023176; assembly: GCF_055560495.1. NCBI lineage: Bacteria > Bacillati > Actinomycetota > Actinomycetes > Kitasatosporales > Streptomycetaceae > Kitasatospora > Kitasatospora sp. NPDC023176. The sequence continues at coordinate 146,668 of NZ_JBVHIP010000007.1, forward strand.
GGCTCCGACCTGCCCCCGCAGTTCGTCCAGGACGAACTGCACGCCGGCCACAGCTCGGACATCGGCGGCTACAACACCAACTCGCTGATCCTGCTGCACATACCGGCGGGCGGCGGCAAGGTGCAGGCGATCTCCATCCCGCGCGACGACTACGTCATGACCTACAACGGGGACGGCTCCCAGCAGGGCATGCACAAGATCAAGGAGGCCTACGGCAACGCCAAGGACGCCTTCGACCGGAGCTCCAAGGCCAAGGGCCTCAAGGGCGCCGACCTGGAGAAGGCCGGCCGCGACGCCGGCCGCGCGGCCACCATCCGCACCGTCCAGACCTTCGTGAACCAGCCGGTCGACCACGTCGCCGAGGTCAACCTGATGGGCTTCTACGACATCGCCAAGGCCGTCGAGCCGATCCAGGTCTGCCTGACCCACGACACCAAGGACCCGGCCATGGAGGGCCAGGGCTCCGGCGCCGACTTCAAGAAGGGCATCAACACCCTCAACGCCTCCCAGGCGCTCGCCTTCGTCCGCCAGCGCCACAACCTGGACGACGGCAAGGGCAACAGCGGCGACTTCGCCCGCACCCACCGCCAGCAGGCCTTCATCTCCTCCGTCGTGCACAAGCTCAAGCAGGACGGCATCATCAGCGACCTCGGCAAGCTGAAGGACCTCTTCGGCGTCGTCCAGAAGGACCTGGTGATCGACAACGAGTGGAACGTCCTGGACTTCGCCCAGCAGGCCCCGGCGCTCACCGGCGGCAACGTCGAGTTCAACACCCTGACCTTCGACAAGTTCGACACCCGCAACGGCCAGGACGTCAACATCGTCACCCCGTCGAAGATCCAGAAGGTCGTCAAGCAGATCTTCGGCTACGCCGACGCCGCCGCGCCCGCCGCCGGGGCCGACGGCGCCACCGACACCCCGACCACCGAAGCCCCCGCCCCCTCGGCGACCGCGACCACCCCGGCCAAGGCCGCCTCCCCGGCCACCGTCGACGTGTACAACGCCTCCGCGGCCGCCGGAGTCTCCTCCGGCAACGAGGCCAAGAGCCTGGTCGCGATGGGCTTCAAGGAGGGCACCACCGGCCCGGCCCGCACCAAGCAGAAGACCACCACGGTCACCTACGGCAAGGGCGGCAAGGACGCCGCCGACCAGATCGCGGCCCGCTACGGCGTCACCGCCACCGAGTCGGCCGGCACCGCCGCGGACCACGTGGTGGTCACCCTCGGCACCTCCTTCACCGGCGTCGCGGCCGACAAGCCCACCACCCCCGGCCCCGCCCCCAGCGGCGACCCGGCCGCCAACCTGCCCGTGCAGGGCCCCGGTGTCGACGCCGAGTCCGACGGTGGCATCCCCTGCGTCTTCTGACGCGACCGGCCGTGGAGTCGGTGCCCCGCCCCCGGGCAGGGCACCGACTCAGGACCACTCGAAGTACAACGCCGGCCGCACCGGCCTCGGGCTGCCCGGCGCGAACAGGAACACCAGGTTCACCGTCGGCCCGAACGGCTCCTCCAGCCGCGGGCCACGGATGCTCAACCCGAACCCGTTGATCGCCTTCCCCGCCGCCAGTCCCGCCCGGACCTCGCGGTACCAGGACTCCAACGGCTCGACCGGCAGCCCCCAGTACGCGACCAGCTCGCCCGCCAGCCGGTACGCGTCCTCCACCGTGGCCGCCGGGAAGGTCGCACTGACCAGGTCGAGCGCCTCCCCCTCGGCAGTGGCCAGCAGCTCGACCCGCCCGGTGAGCCAGCGCCCGCCCGGCAACGCGATGGTCGCGGCGACGGCGGGGATGCGCCAGCGGCGCCGAACGGCCTCGGGCCAGCCGACATCGCCCCGGCCGTGGCCGCTGCGGAGGTTCCAGGTGACGGCGGTCGGCTGGACGGGTTGCTCGTGGGACATCGGGCCTCCGATCAGGGCGCGGGCGGGGTGGCGGACTGGGTGGCCTGCTTCGCCAGGGCGGAGGCCAGGTTCTCGCCCCAGGCGATCTCGATATTGACGGTCACCGGCTGGCCGTCGTTCACGGTCTCGTACCTGAGGCTGACGCCGATCAGCGGGCCGGCCGGAGTCAGCAGTTTGAAGTCGGTCCCGCCCTCCTCTTCGCCGAGGCGCACCCGGTCACCCTTCGCCAGGTCATCGAGGACCCTCCGGCGGAAGTCCATGATCCTCTCGGTGTTCAGACCGAACTGCCGCGAGAGTTCCAGAGCCTTTTCGTACGCCTTGTCGAGCGGCATTCCGGGATACCAGCCGGTGAGTTCGTCGACGTTCTCGGCGTCATCGCGAGTGACCGCCACGATGAGCATCATCTTGTCGGCGTGGAAGCGCTGGCCCCCCGGCAGGTCGATGTCCACCGGGCCCGGGTTGTCGAAATCGTGGCCGCTGTGCGGATTCAGCCTGACTCCCAGATCGGCTGCCCGGTGCGAGGTCCGCAGGTCCCAGTGGACGGGACGCGTCCGCCCGCTGACCAGGAGGTACCCGGCGACCAGCGAGCCCACGCAGAGCAAGGCCACCAGGCTCCAGATCCACCGCGCCCTCGTCACGGCAGGATCTCGTACTGGTCGGCCCGGTCGAGCAGCGGAGTGTCGATGAGCGTCTTCGCCTCCACCGGGTTCTTCAGGAGCTGCTGGTATTTGGGCAGCATGTCCTTGCGGATCCAGTCCATCCGGTCATTCGTATCGGTCACGTAGCGGTCGTCCCACCAGGTCGACCATTCGCCGCCGTAGTAGCCGTTGAAGGACTTGCCGCCCGGGATCGGCGACTTGGTCATGGCCGACAAGACCTCGGCGAACGTCTCCCCGACCGGGCCGTGGTAGTTCTCCACCTCCCCGTACGACTTGGGAAGCACGACGGTCTGCTCACGTTCCAGCAGCGCGGCGTTCCCTGCCGCCACTCGCTTCGGGTCACCCGAGTCGATGTCCCGCCAAGCGTCGATCAGGGGCTGCGGGTACTTCTTCGAGTCCTGCTGTTGCAACGCCTCGATGCCGGCCATCCCGTACTGCTGGTAGGCGGCGTGCATGGAGCCGACGTCGTCGAAGATGTCCTTCTGCATGGTCAGGAACTTGTTCTCGAACCACTGCACCTCGTCGGTACTCATCGTGGACAGCAGCCCCACCCCGGGGACGGGGGTCACCAGCCCGCCGACGTCCGCTCCCTTGATGAACTCGTCGAGGTCGTGGATCCCCCCGTACACCGGCGCTCCGGCCAGCTTGGCCATGCCGGCCCACTGGAAGTCCGGGTTCTCGTCCCACAGCTTCTGGTACCAGGCGTAGACCTTCTGCACGGTCTCGTCGTTGAAGTCGAGCCCCTGATCCGGGTGCCACTTCGACGGGTCGATCCCGGCCTTCCGCATCGCGAGTTGCTTGTAGTACTCCTCCAGCGGCGGCACACCGGGCAGACCCTGGACCTTCCACGGCGCGGCGTCCAGGAACAGGTTCCGCTGGTCCGGCGTCAGCGCGCCCCACCAGGCGGACCGGGCGGCCGGGTCCGTGGGGACGGCGTCCCCCTCGACGGCCCCGGCGAGCCGGGTGGCCTCGCCGAGGTCCTTGGTCGCGGCCTGGACCGCACCCGCGAGGCCGGTCCGCCCACTGCCGTCCAGGAGCTTGGACTCCCCGGCCAGCTTGCCCAGTTCTTCCGCGCACTTGGCGTCCGCCCGGGTGGCGGCCTGCACGGCGGCGGCGATGTCGGCGGTCAGGGTGGCGGCGTAGGCGGCCTCCGCCCGGTAGGAGTCGGCGGCCTCCTGGCGGAGCGCCGCGTTCTTGGGCAGTTGGTCCACCGGTGTCGGCGTCGCCGTGACCGTCCCGTTCGCGTCGACCGCGAGGCCTCGCCTGCTCGCCTCCGTCAGCGCCCACTGCAGTTCCTGCTGGGCGGCGGTCACGGCCTGGACGAAGCCGTCCAGGACCTTCTGCACCGCCTGGAGTTCCAGCGCGGCCACCTGCAGTTGCAGTTCCTGCTCGCCGAAGGAGTGCCGGGCCCCGGTCGCGGCGGTGCCGGTCCAGGTGCCGATCGGCTTCAGCACCGACTCCTCGATGTGCTGCCGTGCTTGGTCGAACGCCTTGGCGACGGCCTGCCAGTCCTTGCCGGCCTCCGTCACCGACTCCAGCTTCACGTCGCGCAGGTGCGCGAAGTCCACCACAGGAGCCCCCCTTCCCCGTGTTCTCCTACTGGAGGGCCTTGGCCGTCCCCTTCTCGGTCCTGCCGTAGCCGTCGGCGGCCGTGCGGAGCGCCTCCTCGTCCTTGCCGAGCGCGGTACGGATCTTCTCCACGCCCTGGGTCCACGAGGTCACCACGGCAGCCAGTTGCCCGGCCACCTGCCAGCCCCCGAGGGCCGTCTCGGCGGTCCCCGAGGCGATGCCGGCGGTCTGGACCGGTTTGGCCAGGCCGGCGGTGATGGACGACGCGTTGTCCGCCGCGAACTTCAGCTGTTGCGGCGACACGTCGAATCCGGGATCCGGCATCGGATCGACCCCCCATGTTCGATGCGATTTCCAAAACCCTAGCGGTGGCGGACCGTTCGCCGCCGGACTTTCTCGAACGTGAGCGCGATCCGTTGCGGGCGGACCCCTGGCGAGATTCTCCGTACTATGTATAGTGTACTGCGTACGGGATATCCGTACGCAGTGACGAGAGGGCTCCGCCATGCAGATCACCACCACCGTCGTCTCCCTGACCGTCGAGGACACCGCCGCCTCCGCCGCCTTCCTCCAGCGGCACTTCGGCTACACCGAGCAGATGTCCGCCGACGGCTTCGTCTCGCTCGCCCACCCGGGCGGCGGGATCGGCGTCGTCTACCTGCGCCGCGGCCTGGAGGTGCTGCCCGAGGACCAGCGCGACCACACGGCGGACGGGCTGATCCTGGCCTTCACCGTCGAGGACATCGCCGCGCAGGAGCGGCGGCTGCGCGAGGAGGGGGTCGAGATCACCCTGCCGCTGCGCGAGGAGCCGTGGGGCGAGAAGCTGTTCCAGGTCGCCGACCCGAACGGGGTCGTGATCCAGCTGGTCGAGTGGGCCCAGCGGTAAGGGCCGGCCGTACGCAGGACCGGAGAACGCGAGGCGCCCCCGTCCGACGAGGGACGGGGGCGCCGACGTGCGGGCCGGGGCGGACCAGGGCGGACCGGGGCGGTCAGTCCACCGTCCAGGTGTCGTTGCCCGCCAGCAGCGTCGCCAGGTCGCCCGGCCCGCGCTGGGCGACGGCGGTGGCCAGCTGGTCCGCCATCAGCTCGTCGTAGACCGGCCGGCGGACGTCGCGCAGCACGCCGATCGGCGTGTGGTGCAGGGTGTCCGCGTCGGCGATCCGGGAGAGCGCGAAGGCCGTCGCCGGGCCGGCCGCGTGGGCGTCGTGCACCAGGACGTCCGCCTCGTTCGAGGGCGTGACCGGCGCGACGAACAGCTCGCCGTCCGGGCCCCGGAAGACGCCGCTGCCCGACTCCGCGCCGAAGCGGATCGGCTGCCCGTGCTCCAGCCGGATCAGCGCCTCGTCCCGGGTGCCGGCGTCCTTCAGCACCTCGAAGGCGCCGTCGTTGAAGATGTTGCAGTTCTGGTAGATCTCCACCAGCGCGGTGCCCTCGTGCCCGGCCGCCGCCCGCAGCACCGACTGGAGGTGCCGGCGATCCGAGTCGATGGTGCGGGCCACGAAGGTGGCCTCGGCGCCGATCGCCAGCGACAACGGGTTGAACGGCGCGTCCAGCGAGCCCATCGGGGTGGACTTGGTGATCTTGCCGAGTTCGCTGGTCGGCGAGTACTGGCCCTTGGTGAGGCCATAGATCCGGTTGTTGAACAGCAGGATCTTCAGATTGACGTTGCGCCGCAGGGCGTGGATCAGGTGGTTGCCGCCGATCGACAGCGCGTCGCCGTCACCGGTCACCACCCACACGCTCAGGTGCCGCCGGGAGGAGGCCAGCCCGGTCGCGATCGCCGGCGCCCGGCCGTGGATCGAGTGCACCCCGTAGGTGTTCATGTAGTACGGGAAGCGCGAGGAGCAGCCGATGCCGGAGACGAACACCGTGTTCTCGCGCCGGATGCCGAGCTCCGGCATGAAGGACTGCACCGCCGCCAGGACCGCGTAGTCCCCGCAGCCCGGGCACCAGCGCACCTCCTGGTCGGTCTTGAAGTCCCGGGCGCTCTGCGGCTCTTCGGCCTTGGGCACCAGCCGCAACGACGGGAAGGCACGCTTCTCGGAGCCAACGTCACTCATCGGTGGTCCTCCTCGTCCAGGCTGCCGATCGCCGCCCACAGCACGTCCGCCAACTGCGCCGCCTTGAACGGCAGTCCGCGCACCTGGTTGTAGGACTCCGCGTCCACCAGGTACTTCGCCCGCAGCAGCAGCGCGAGCTGGCCCAGGTTCATCTCGGGCACGATGACCTTCTCGTAACTGCGCAGCACCACACCCAGGTTGGCCGGGAACGGGTTGAGGTTGCGCAGGTGCGCCTGGGCGACCTCGCCGCCGTCCGCCCGTACCCGGCGCACCGCCGCGGTGATCGGGCCGTAGGTCGAGCCCCAGCCGAGCACCAGCACCCGGGCGTCCCCGCTCGGGTCGTCGACCTCCACCGGCTTGACCGTGATCCCGTCGACCTTCGCCTGCCGGGTGCGCACCATCAGGTCGTGGTTGGCCGGGTCGTAGGAGATGTTCCCGGTGCCGTCCTCCTTCTCGATGCCGCCGATCCGGTGCTCCAGCCCGGCCGTGCCGGGCACCGCCCAGGGCCGGGCCAGGGTGTGCGGATCCCGCAGGTACGGCCAGAAGGCGCCGTCCTCGCGGTTCGGGGCGGTGGCGAACTTCGGGTCGATCTCCGGCAGTTCGCCGACCTCCGGGATCCGCCAGGGCTCCGAGCCGTTCGCCAGGTAGCCGTCCGAGAGCAGGAACACCGGGGTGCGGTAGGTCACCGCGATCCGGGCCGCCTCCAGCGCGGCGTCGAAGCACTCGGCGGCCGTGGCCGGGGCGACGATCGGTACCGGCGCCTCGCCGTTGCGGCCGAACATCGCCTGCAGCAGGTCCGCCTGCTCGGTCTTGGTCGGCAGCCCGGTGGACGGGCCGCCGCGCTGGATGTCCACCACCAGCAGCGGCAGTTCCAGTGAGACCGCCAGGCCGATCGTCTCCGACTTGAGCGCCACGCCCGGCCCGGAGGTGGTCGTCACGCCCAGCGCCCCGCCGAAGGCCGCGCCGAGCGCCGCGCCGATGCCGGCGATCTCGTCCTCGGCCTGGAAGGTGCGCACCCCGAAGTCCTTGTGGCGGCTCAGCTCGTGCAGGATGTCCGAGGCCGGGGTGATCGGGTACGAGCCCAGGTACAGCGGCAGGCCGGAGCGCTGCGCGGCGGCGATCAGCCCGTAGGACAGCGCCAGGTTGCCGGAGATGTTGCGGTAGCGCCCGGCCGGGAGCCTGGCCGGCGGCACCTCGTAGGAGACCGCGAAGGTCTCGGTGGTCTCGCCGAAGTTCCAGCCCGCCCGGAAGGCGCCGATGTTCGCCTCGGCGATCTGCGGGTTCTTGGCGAACTTGGCGCGCAGGAAGGTCTCGGTGCCGTGGGTGGGCCGGTGGTACATCCAGGACAGCAGCCCCAGGGCGAACATGTTCTTCGCCCGCTCGGCGTCCTTGCGGGCCAGCCCGCTGTCCTTGAGCGCCTCCAGGGTCAGCGCGGTGAGCGGCACCGGGTGGAGGTGGAAGGCGTCCAGCGAGCCGTCGCCGAGCGGGTCCGCGGCGTAACCCACCTTGGCCAGCGCCCGCTTGGTGAACTCGTCGGTGTTGACGATGATCTCCGCGCCGCGCGGCAGGTCCGGCAGGTTCGCCTTCAGGGCCGCCGGGTTCATCGCCACCAGCACGTTCGGGGCGTCGCCCGGGGTGAGGATGTCGTGGTCGGCGAAGTGCAGTTGGAAGGACGAGACGCCCGGCAGGGTGCCGGCGGGAGCCCGGATCTCGGCCGGGAAGTTCGGCAGCGTGGAGAGGTCGTTGCCGAACGCGGCCGTCTCCGAGGTGAACCGGTCACCGGTGAGCTGCATGCCGTCACCCGAGTCGCCGGCGAACCGGATGATCACCCGGTCGAGTCTGCGGATGGGCTTGGCCCGCCGCTCCGGCGGGCCGCCCGGGGCGTGCGCGCCGACGGGCCCGGCCGCTCCGGGGGGTCCGGCACCGTCACCGGTACGACCCTCGTCGCCGTCCGATCCGTCCACTGCCTCTGACTGATCGACCTGACTGGTCACTGCCGCGGACCTCCTCGTGGGCACACCACCGCGGGCGCGGCCCCGTGCCCCGTCCGCCTGGTGCACCGCTCGCATCCTATGCGCGCGAACTCCGCCCAGGCCGGAACTCCGGCAGGATTTCACCCGCCCATGCCGGTACCTCTTTCCGGCACAACAGCCGGCCGCCGGAGATCATTCCGCACACGGACCGAGCGGGCCGCGCCCGGGCCGCGCGGAGCCGGCCCGGGGCGGCTCAAGGCTCAGGAGTTCTCACGGGTCACGAGCTCTCACGGCTCAGGAGTTGAGGTAGGTGAGCACCGCGAGCACCCGGCGGTGGTCCTCCGGGCTCTGCGCCAGGCCGAGCTTGAGGAAGATGTTGCTGACGTGCTTTTCCACCGCGCCGTCCGAGACCACCATCTGCTTGGCCACCGCCGCGTTGGTGCGCCCCTCCGCCATCAGCGCGAGCACCTCGCGCTCGCGCGGCGTGAGGTTGGCCAGCACGTCGCCCTTGCGACTGCGGCTGAGCAACTGCTGCACCACCTCCGGGTCCAGCGCGGTGCCGCCCTCGGCGACCCGCACCACCGCGTCGGCGAACTCGCGCACCTCGGCAACCCGGTCCTTCAGCAGGTAGCCGACGCCCCGGGTGGAGCCGGCCAGCAGCTCGGAGGCGTACCGCTCCTCCACGAACTGCGACAGCACCAGCACGCCCAGCTGCGGGTAGCGCCCGCGCAGTTCCACGCAGGCGCGCAGGCCCTCGTCGGTGTGGGTCGGGGGCATCCGCACGTCCGAGACCACCACGTCCGGCAGGTCGCCGGACGCCGCCAGGTCGTGGATGGTCTTCACCAGGGCGGCGCCGTCCCCGACCCCGGCCACCACCTCCAGGCCGCGGTCGGTGAGCAGCCGGGTCAGACCTTCCCGCAGCAGTACGGAGTCCTCGGCGATGACGACGCGGCGCATGGTGACCTTCCGGGCAGGCGTGAGCTGACGGGTGTCAGTCTCCCCCATCCCGGCGGGCCGCCGCGGCCGTGGGGCCGGATCGCCCGAGGGCGGTCACATGGTGCGGATGGCCACCGCGTCGCACAGCCCGTCCAGGGCCGCCTTCGCCGCGCAGTCCGGCAGCGGGGCCAGCAGCGCCCGGGCCTCCTCGGCGTGCCGCAGGGTCTCCCGGCGGGCGCGCTCCAGGGCGGGGTGGGCGCGCAGCAGGCGCAGCGCCTCGGCGTGCAGGTCGTCGTCGGAGAGGTCCTGGGCGAGCAGTTCGCGCAGCCGGGTGTCGTCCGGGTCGGCCGGGTCGGCCGGCATCTGCTCCAGCAGCAGGGTCGGCAGGGTGGGCACGCCCTCGCGCAGGTCGGTGCCGGGGGTCTTGCCGGACTCGTGGCCGTCGCTGGCGATGTCCAGCACGTCGTCAGCCAGCTGGAAGGCGATGCCGATCCGCTCGCCGAACTCGCCGAGGGTGTCCACCAGGTCCGGCGCGGCGCCGGCCATCAGCGCTCCTATCCGGCAGGAGACGGCGATCAGCGATCCGGTCTTGCCCGCGAGTACGTCCAGGTAGTGCAGCAGCGGGTCCAGATCCGGGCCGGGGCCGCGGGTCTCCAGGATCTGGCCGGTGACCAGCCGCTCGAAGGCCTCGGCCTGCATCCGCACCGCCGCCGGGCCGAGGTCGGCCAGCACCTGGGAGGCCCGGGAGAACAGGAAGTCGCCGGTGAGGATGGCCACCGAGTTGTCCCAGCGGGAGTTGGCGCTCTCGGCGCCGCGCCGCACCGGGGCCTCGTCCATCACGTCGTCGTGGTACAGCGTGGCCAGGTGGGTCAGCTCGACGACCACCGCGGCCGGCACCACGCCGGGCGCGCCCGGGTCGCCGAACTGGGCGGCCAGCAGCAGGAGCAGCGGACGGAAGCGCTTGCCGCCGGCCTCGATCAGGTGGCTGGCGGTGACGGTGATGAAAGGGACGTCGCTCTTGACGGCCTCGGAGAGCGCCGCCTCCACCGCGTCCAGTCCGGCCTGGACGTCCCGGGTCAGGTCGCGGTCCTGCACGCTGAGCCCGAAGGGTCCCACGACGGTCACGAAGACCACTCCTCTGTCCCTGGTCGATCTAGCGGCCTGGTCCCTGAGTGCCGCCGCTGGCCATACAGGCAGGGTATCCGGTCGCGAGTGGATCACTGCACGGGCGTGCGGATCCTGTCATGCCCGAGCCGGAAGGCCTGGTCAGACGGTCTCCGCGGGCCATGCGGCGGTGGGGGCGAATTCCTCTGGAAACAACGGCTGGAGATCGGCCCGGACTTCCGGACCGACCTCCAGCGGACCGACCCGCGCCGCTCGGCGCGCGCATCGGCACGCGCGTCGGTGCGCGCATCGCCACGCCGCGCACCGGTGCGCGGACCAGTGCCGCGAATGCCGCGAATCAGTAGGCGAACAGCGAGGCCTTGGACGCGAGGTCCAGGAAGTACTGCGGCAGCAGGCCCAGACCCAGCGTGACCAGCACCCCCACCCCGATCGCGGTCGCCGTGAAGGCGCTCGGGACCGCCACCGTCGGACCGCCCGGCTGCGGGTCGGAGAAGAACATCAGCACGATCACCCGGATGTAGAAGAACGCGGCCACCGCCGAACTCAGCACACCGACGATCACCAGCGGTGTGGCCCCGCCGGCCGCCGCCGCCTGGAACACCGCGAACTTCCCGGTGAACCCGGAGGTCAGCGGGATCCCGGCGAAGGCCAGCAGGAACAGCGCGAACACCGCCGCCACCAGCGGTGAACGCCGCCCCAGCCCCGCCCAGCTGGACAGGTGGGTCGCCTCGCCCTTGGAGTCGCGCACCAGGGTGACCACGGCGAAGGCGCCGAGCGTCACGAAGGAGTACGCCGCCAGGTAGAACAGCACCGAGGACAGCCCCTGCTTGTTGACGGCGATCACCCCGGTCAGGATGAACCCGGCGTGCGCGACCGAGGAGTACGCCAGCAGCCGCTTGACGTCCTGCTGGGTCACCGCCAGCACCGCGCCCACCACCATGGTCAGGATCGCCACGCCCCACAGCACCGGCCGCCAGTCCAGCCGCAGGCCCGGGAAGGCCACGTAGAACAGTCGCAGGAACGCGCCGAACGCCGCCACCTTGGTGGCCGAGGCCATGAAGCCGGTCACCGGGGTCGGCGCGCCCTGGTAGACGTCCGGGGTCCAGGAGTGGAACGGCACCGCGCCGACCTTGAACAGCAGGCCCACCGCCAGCATCGCCAGGCCGGCCAGCAGCAGCACGTCGCTCTGGGTGCTGCTGAGCTGCGCCGGGGTGGTCATCGCCTTGCCGGAGATGACGTCCGCGATGTCGCCGAGTTTCACGCTGCCGGCGTAGCCGTACAGCAGCGCCGTGCCGAACAGGAAGAACGCCGAGGCGAAGGCGCCGAGCAGGAAGTACTTGACCGCCGCCTCCTGGGAGAGCAGCCGGCGGCGCCGGGCCAGCGCGCAGAGCAGGTACAGCGGGAGGGAGAAGACCTCCAGCGCCACGAACATGGTCAGCAGGTCGTTGGCGGACGGGAAGAGCAGCATCCCGCCGACCGCGAACATGGTCAGCGGGAAGACCTCGGTGGTGGTGAAGCCGGCCCGGACCGCGGCCCGCTCCTGCTCCCCGCCGGGGGTGGCGGAGGCCTGGGCGGCGAAGGCGTCGGCGGGCAGGCCGCCGGCCTTGGGCTCCAGCCGGCGCTCCGCGTAGGTCAGCACCGTCACCACGGCGACCAGCAGGATCACGCCTTGCAGGAACAGCGCCGGGCCGTCCAGCGCGACCGACTCCATGGCCAGCAGGTCGATCCGCGGCGCGCCGTGGCCCTGCGCGGCCAGCACCACCACGGCGGCGAAGGCGCCGGCCAGCGCGACCAGGGCGAGGGTGACCTGGGTCCAGTGCCGCAGCCGGCGCGGGACGAACGCCTCGACCAGGACGCCGGCCACGGCGGCGGCAAACACCACCAGCATCGGGGAGAGTTGGCCGTACTCGATGTGCGGGGACGGGATGCTCGGGGTGTTGCCGCCGGCGGCGGCGAGCACTGCGGTGACACTCACTTCTGCTCACCTCCTGAGGTGGCGGCGACCGGGTGGGCCGGCGCCGGGTCGGTCCGGTGGACCTGCGAGAGCGTCGCGTCCACCGAGGGGTTCACCAGGTCGGTGAGCGGCTTGGGGTAGACGCCGAGCAGCACGGTCAGCGCCACCAGCGGCGCCACCACGGCGAGTTCGCGGACCTTGAGGTCGGGCATCGCGCGCACGCCCTCCTTCACCGGGCCGGTCATGGTGCGCTGGTACAGCAGCAGGGCGTACAGCGCGGCCAGCACGATGCCGAAGGTGGCGACGATCCCGATCGCCGGGTAGCGGGTGAAGGTACCCACCAGCACCAGGAACTCGCTGACGAACGGGGCCAGCCCCGGCAGCGACAGGGTGGCCAGGCTGCCGATCAGGAACGTCCCGGCGAGCACCGGGGCGACCTTCTGCACACCGCCGTAGTCGGCGATCAGCCGCGAGCCGCGACGCGAGATCAGGAAGCCGGCCACCAGCATCCACGCGGCGGTGGAGAGGCCGTGGTTGACCATGTAGAGGGTCGCGCCGCTCTGGCCCTGGCTGGTCAGGGCGAAGATGCCCATGATGATGAAGCCGAAGTGCGAGATCGAGGCGTAGGCGACCAGCCGCTTGATGTCCTTCTGGCCGACCGCCAGCAGCGCCCCGTAGACGATCCCGATCAGCGACAGGACCAGGATCGCCGGGGCGAAGGTCTTCGAGGCGTCCGGGAACAGCCCGAGGCAGAAGCGCAGCATCGCGAAGGTGCCGACCTTGTCCACCACGGCGGTGATCAGCACGGCGGTGCCGGCCGTCGCCTCGCCCATCGCGTTCGGCAGCCAGGTGTGCAGCGGCCACAGCGGGGCCTTCACCGCGAAGGCGAAGAAGAAGCCCAGGAACAGCGCGTCCTGGGCGGTGCCGGACAGCTTCAGGCTGCCGTCGGCGACCGCGCCGGTGAGGGTCCGCAGGTCGAAGGTGCCGAGGCCCTGGTCCTGGGCGATCACGTACAGGCCGATCACCGCGGCCAGCATCACCAGGCCGCCGAGCAGGTTGTACAGCAGGAACTTGACGGCCGCGTAGGAGCGCTGACGCGCCGACTCCGGGCCGCCGGCCCGGTCGCCGAAGCCGCCGATCAGGAAGTACATCGGGATCAGCATGGCTTCGAAGAACACGTAGAACAGGAAGACATCGGTGGCGTAGAAGGAGACGATCACCATCGCCTCCACCGCCAGGATCAGGGCGAAGAAGGCCTGGGTGCGGCGCCTGTTCTCGAAGGTGCCGTCCGGCGCGGCGGGGCCCGGGTCGGCGTCGTGCCAGGAGGCCAGCATCACCATCGGCACCAGGACGGCCGTCAGCAGGGCCAGCACCGCACCGATGCCGTCCACGCCGAGCGAGAAGGTGATGCCGAAGGAACGGATCCAGCTGTACGACTCGGTCAGCTGGTAGCGGGCGCCGTGCGGGTCGAACCGCAGCGCCACCACGGCGGCCAGCGCCAGGGTGACGGCCGAGACGCCCAGCGCGACGGCCTTGGTGGTGCGGCGCCGGGCCTCGGTCGAGCCGGCCGGCAGCGCGGCGGTCAGCACCGCACCGGCCGCCGGGACGGCGCAGGTGACGGTCAGCAGCACACTCATGGCCTGGCCTCCCGACGCGTTTCAGGACGAGTCATCACACGGACCTCATCAGGAGAGTCGAGGCGACCAGCACCAGCGTGCCGCCGAACATGGAGAGCGCGTACGAGCGGACGAAACCGTTCTGGACCCGCCGCAGCCGGCCGGACAGGCCACCGATGAGGGCGGCCAGGCCGTTGACGAAGCCGTCCAGGCCGCGGCTGTCGAAGTAGACCAGGGTCGCGGTGAGCGCCGAGCCCGGCCGCACCAGCACGGCGTGGTTGAAGTCGTCCTGCAGCAGGTCGCGGCGGGCGGCCCGGGTGAGCGGGGAGCCGACCGGCGGCACCACCGGGACGGGCGAGCGCCCGTACATCGCGTACGACAGCCCGACGCCGGCCAGCATGCAGGCGGTGGTCAGCCCGGTGACGGTCCAGGAACCGAGCGGCGAGTTGCCCTCGCTGTGCCCGGTGACCGGCTCCAGCCACCTCAGGAAGGAGTTGTTGTAGACGAACAGCCCGCCCGCGAACACCGAGCCGAAGGACAGCAGGACCATCGGGATCACCATGGTCCTCGGCGACTCGTGCGGGTGCGGGAGGTCGCCCTTCGCGTCCGGCTGCCAGCGCTTCTCGCCGAAGAAGGTCAGCAGCATCACCCGGGTCATGTAGAACGCGGTGACGGCCGCGCCGACCAGCGCGCACAGGCCGAGGATCCAACCCTCGGTGCCGCCCTTGGCGAAGGCCGCCTCGATGATCTTGTCCTTGGAGAAGAAGCCGGACAGGCCCGGGAAGCCGATGATGGCGAGGTAGCCCAGGCCGAAGGTGGCGAAGGTCCACGGCAGGTACTTCCGCAGGCCGCCGTAGTGACGCATGTCCACCTCGTCGTCCATGCCGTGCATGACCGACCCGGCGCCGAGGAACAGCCCGGCCTTGAAGAAGCCGTGGGTCACCAGGTGCATGATCGCGAAGGCGTAGCCGATCGGGCCCAGCCCGGCCGCCATCACCATGTAGCCGATCTGCGACATGGTCGAACCGGCCAGCGCCTTCTTGATGTCGTCCTTGGCACACCCGACGATCGCACCGAACAGCAGCGTCACCACGCCGACCACCACCACGGCGGTCTGGGCGTCCGGCGCCAGGTTGAAGATCGCCGAGGAGCGGGTGATCAGGTAGACGCCGGCCGTCACCATGGTGGCCGCGTGGATCAGGGCCGAGACCGGGGTCGGGCCCTCCATCGCGTCCCCGAGCCAGGACTGCAACGGCACCTGCGCCGACTTGCCGCACGCGGCCAGCAGCAGCATCAGGCCGATCGCCGTCAGCTTGCCCTCGCTCGCCTGGTGTGCCCCGTCGAAGACCGGGGTGAAGGCGAAGGAGCCGAACTCGGCGAACATCAGCATGATCGCGATCGACAGGCCCATGTCGCCGACCCGGTTGACGATGAAGGCCTTCTTGGCCGCCGTCGCCGCGCTCGGCTTGTGCTGCCAAAAGCCGATCAGCAGGTACGAGGCCAGCCCCACACCCTCCCAACCGGCGTACAGCAGGAGGTAGTTGTCCGCGAGCACCAGCAGCAGCATGGCGGCCAGGAACAGGTTCAGATACGCGAAGAAGCGGCGCCTGCGCTCGTCGTGCGCCATGTAGCCCACCGAGTACAGGTGGATCAGCGTGCCGACACCCGTGATCAGTAGCACGAAGGTCATCGACAACTGGTCGAGCCGGAACGAGACGTCGGCCTGGAAGCCGTTCACCGACACCCAGCTGAACAGGTGCTCGGTCACCGCCCGGTGCTCGGCGCTCCGGCCCAGCATGTCCGAGAACAACGCCAGGCCGAAGCCGAACGAGAGCGCGGCGAGCGCGGTGGCCAGCCAGTGGCCGAACCGGTCGAATGCCCGGCCGCCCAGGAGCAGCAGGGCGGCACCGGCCAGCGGGGCCGCCACCAGCAGCGGAATGAGAGAGTTCACCGAGGGCCCTCCGCCTACAGCTTCATCAGGTTGCTGTCGTCGACCGAAGCGGAGTGCCTGGTCCGGAAGATGGAGACGATGATGGCGAGGCCGACCACGACCTCGGCCGCCGCGACCACCATCGTGAAGAACGCGATGATCTGACCGTCCAGGGTCCCGTGCAGCCGGGAGAACGTCACCAGCGCCAGGTTCGAGGCGTTCAGCATCAGCTCCACGCACATGAACAGCACGATCGCGTTGCGCCGGATCAGCACCCCGGACGCGCCGATGGTGAACAACAGGGCTGACAGGTAGAGGTAGTTGACCGGGTTCACTCCGCGCCCTCCTTGCCGGCCGCGTGATCGGTACCGCCGTTGCCGTTGCCATTGCCGTTGCCGTTGCCGGTGTCGCCGTTGCCGTTGGCACGGGCGTTGGCACGGGCGTTGGCCGGCGCCAGGGACTTGCGCACAGCCGCCACCGCCGGCCGCTCCGAGGACGGACGGCCCAGCCAGTCCGCCGTGCTGTTCTCCAACTCCGCCATCCGCCGGAGCATCGCCTGGCTGACGTCCCGGACCTGACCGCGCTCGCGCAGCGTCGCCATCACCGAGTCCTCGGCGACCGTGCCGTCTGGCAGCAGCGCCGGGACGTCCACCGCGTTGTGCCGCGCGTACACACCCGGCGCCGGCATCGGCGGCACCTGGATGTTGTCCCGCACCCGCTGCTCCGCCAGCTCGCGCTGGGTCTTCGGCGCCTTCACGTGCTCCCGGTGGGTCAGCACCATCGCGCCGATCGCCGCGGTGATCAGCAGCGCGCCGGTGACCTCGAAGGCCCACACGTACCGGGTGAAGATCAGCCGGGCCAGACCCGGCACATTGCCCTCGGCGTTCGCCTCGGCCAGCCCGGTGAAGTGGTCCAGCTTCGCAGCGGCGATCCCCGCGATCAGCAGCACCCCGAAGCCCAGCCCGCACAGCACCGCCGCGAACCGCTGGCCCTTCAGCTGCTCCTTCAGGGAGTCCTCGCTGGTCACGCCGACCAGCATCACCACGAACAGGAACAGCATCATGATCGCGCCGGTGTACACCACGATCTGCACCACGCCCAGGAACACCGCGCCCTGGGCCATGTAACAGACCGCCAGCGCCAGCATCGTCGCCGCCAGGCACAGCGCGCTGTGCACCGCCTTGCGCATCAGCAGCATGCCCAGCGCGCCACCGACCGCGATCACCGCGAGCACCCAGAACTGGACGGCCTCACCCGTGGAGGTCGTCCCGCTCGCCGCCGCCAGCTGTGCGATCACTGCCGCACCTCCTTGTCCCGGTCGGTGCGCTCCTGCTGGACCGTCCCCGGCGCCGCCGCGGTGATCTCGCCCCGGTAGTACGCGCCCTCGTCGGTGCCCGGGAAGATCTCGTGCGGGGTGTCCACCATGCCCTCGGACAGGCCCACCAGCAGCTGCTCCTTGGTGAAGATCAGGTCCTTGCGGGAGGAGTCGGCCAGCTCGTAGTCGTTGGTCATGGTCAGCGCCCTGGTCGGGCAGGCCTCGATGCACAGCCCGCACAGGATGCAGCGGGCGTAGTTGATCTGGTACACCACGCCGTAGCGCTCACCCGGCGAGTAGCGCTCCTCGTCCCGGTTGTCCGCGCCCTCCACGTAGATCGCGTCGGCCGGGCAGGCCCACGCGCACAACTCGCAGCCGACGCACTTCTCCAGGCCGTCCGGATGCCGGTTCAGCTGGTGGCGGCCGTGGAAACGCGGAGCGGTGGGCTTCTTCTGCTCCGGGTACTGCTCGGTGAGCCGCTTCTTGAACATGGCCTTGAAGGTCACGCCGAAGCCGGCGGCCGGACCGAGGATCGACGGCCGGTCGGCCCGCTCGGGCCGGCCCGTCTGGTCGGACTCCATCTCGGATCAGCTCCCTTCGGAATGGTCGGCCCCGTTGAGGGCGTCCTGGAGTTGCTTCGGAGCACGGCTCGGCCGGCGCGGCACCGGCGGGAGCACCTGACCGGGCAGCGGCGGCACCGGGTACCCGCCCGCCATCGGGTCGAACTCTCCCCCAGCCCTCGGCCGGGAGGTGCCCCCACCCGGTGGCGGCTGTTCTTCCTCCGGCTGCTTCTTCAGGAAGTCCCGGACCAGCACCAGCAGCAGGACCGCGCCGACCGGCGCCCCCACGTACAGCACCACCGAACCGGAGCCGTACCCCTCGTTGCGCAGCGCCCGCACGCTCGCGATCAGCACCAGCCACACCAGCGAGACCGGGATCAGCACCTTCCAGCCCAGCTTCATGAACTGGTCGTAGCGCAGCCGGGGCAGCGTGCCGCGCAGCCAGATGAAGAAGAACAGCAGCAACTGGATCTTCAGCGTGATCCACAGCATCGGCCACCAGCCGTGGTTGGCGCCCTCCCAGAACGTCGACACCGGCCACGGGGCCCGCCAACCGCCCAGGAACAGGGTCGAGGCCACCGCCGAGACCGTCACCATGTTGACGTACTCGGCCAGCATGAACATCGCGAACTTCAGCGAGGAGTACTCGGTGTTGAAGCCGCCCACCAGCTCGCCCTCGGCCTCCGGAAGGTCGAACGGCGCCCGGTTGGTCTCACCGACCATCGCGATGACGTACACGATGAACGACACCGGCAGCAGCACCGCGAACCACCTCGGCTGCTGGTGCGCCACGATCTCCGAGGTCGACATCGACCCCGAGTAGACGAACACCGCCGCGAAGGACAGGCCCATCGCGATCTCGTAGCTGATCATCTGCGCGGCCGACCGCACCCCGCCCAGCAGCGGATACGTCGAACCCGACGACCAGCCCGCCAGCACGATCCCGTAGATGCCCACCGAGGCCGTCGCCAGCACGTACAGCAGCGCCACCGGGAAGTCCGTCAGCTGCAACGGCGTCCGGGTCCCGAAGATCGACACCTCGTCGCCGGGCGGACCGAACGGGATCACCGCGAAGGCCATGAACGCCGGGATCGCGCAGACGATCGGCGCCAGGATGTAGACCACCTTGTCCGCGCCCTTGACCACCAGGTCTTCCTTCAGCGCCAGCTTCACGCCGTCCGCCAGCGACTGCAGCAGACCCCACGGCCCGTGCCGGTTCGGCCCGATGCGCAACTGCATCCAGGCCACCACCTTGCGCTCCCAGACGATCGCGACCAGCACCGTCAGCAGCAGGAACGCGAAGCAGAACACCGCCTTCAGCAGCACCAGCCACCACGGGTCCTGGCCGAAGAAGTGCAGCGTCTCGTACGGCTTCGGAGTCATCGGACCTCCCCTTCCCGGGCCCCGCCCTCGACGACGACCGGCGCGAGCTCCGCCGCGGCGATCGTCACCAGGTGGCCGACGGTCGTACCGAGCGCGCGGTGGGCGCCGCCCGGCGTGGAGTTGAGCGGGATCCAGACCGTACGGTCCGGGACCGAGTCGGTGACCTCCAGCGGCAGCGTCAGCGAACCGGCCGGACCGGTCAGCCGCAGCGCCCCCGCCGCACCGGCGTCGATCTCCTTCGCGGTCGCCGCCGACACCCGGGCCACCGCCCGGTGCCGCGTCCCCGCCAGATGCGGATCGCCGTCCTGCAGCGACCCCTCGTCCAGCAGCAGACGCCAACCCGCCAGCACCGCCTGGCCGGTGGCCGGCCGCGGCAGCACCCCCGGGTGCGCCGCCGGATCCGCCGCGCGGTCACCCCGCCACGGCTCGAAGCGGTCCAGCTCCAGCCGGGCCGCCCGCACGTCCGCCAGACCCAGCCGGTGGCCCAGCGCGTCCGCCAGCATCTCCAGCACCCGTAGGTCGGACCAGAGATGACGGCCCATCTGCTGGTCCGGCTTCAGCGCGGCCTCGAACATCCGCACCCGGCCCTCCCAGTCCAGGAAGGTGCCCGCCTTCTCCGCCACCGCCGCCACCGGCAGCACCACATCGGCCCGCTCGGTCACCGCCGACGGCCGCAGCTCCAGCGACACCACGAACGGCACCGCCGCCAACGCCTCCCCGGCCAACGCCGGATCCGGCAGGTCGCCCGGATCCACCCCGCCGACCAGCAGCGCGTCCAGATCACCCCGCGCCGCCGCGGTCAGGATCTGACCGGTGTCCCGGCCCGGACGCGACGGCAGCTCCGCCACCCCCCAGACCGCGGCCGCCTCCGCCCGCGCCGCCACCGCCGCCACCGGACGGCCACCCGGCAACAGACCCGGCAGCGCACCCGCCTCCACCGCGCCCCGCTCCCCCGCCCGGCGCGGCACCCAGGCCAACGCGGCCCCGGTCGCGTGCGCCAGCCGCAGCACCGCCGTCAACGCGCCCGGCACCGACGCCAGCCGCTCACCCGCCAGGATCACCGCACCCGGCTGCCGCAGCAGCTCGGCCGCCCGCCCCGCGTCGTCGTTCAACGGCTCGTCCGCCGCCAGCGCGGCGAACCACTCCGGCTCGGTGCCCGGCGCCGCCGGCAGCAGCGAACCGCGCAGCTTCACCAGCCCCCGGGAGGCGAACGCCCCCACCGAGAACACCTTCAGGCCCCTCGCCCGGTTCGCTTTGCGCAGCCGCAGGAAGACGATCGGCGACTCCTCCTCCGGCTCGAAACCCGCCAGCAGCACCGTCGGCGCCTGCTCCAGCCGCTCGTAGCTCAGGCCCGTGCCGTCCACGTCCACCCCGCGCCCGGCGACCGCCGCGGCCAGGAAGTCCGCCTCCTCACCGCTGTGCGGCCGGGCCCGGAAGTCCACGTCATTGGTGCCCAGCACCACCCGGGCGAACTTCGCGTACGCGTACGCGTCCTCCACCGTCACCCGGCCACCGGCCAGCACCCCCGTACGGGCCCCGCGCAGCCCCTCCGCCGCCCGGGCCAGCGCCTCCGGCCAGGACACCGGCACCAGCTCGCCGTCCACCCGCACCAGCGGGGCCGTCAGCCGGTCCCGCCGCTGGGCGTAGCGGAACGCGAACCGGCCCTTGTCACAGTTCCACTCCTCGTTCACCGCCGGGTCCTCACCCGCCAGCCGGCGCAGCACCTTGCCCCGCCGGTGGTCGGTGCGCTGCGCGCAGCCCGCCGAACAGTGCTCGCACACGCTCGGCGAGGACACCAGGTCGAAGGGGCGCGAGCGGAACCGATACGCCGCCGAGGTCAGCGCGCCCACCGGGCAGATCTGGATGGTGTTCCCGGAGAAGTACGACTCGAAGTCGTCCCCCTCCCCGGTGCCCACCTGCTGCAGCGCCCCGCGCTCCACCAGGTCGATGAACGGGTCCCCGGCGATCTGCTGCGAGAAGCGGGTGCAGCGCGCGCACAGCACGCAGCGCTCCCGGTCCAGCAGCACCTGGCTGCTGATCGGCAGCGGCTTCGGGTAGGTGCGCTTCATCCCCTCGAACCGGGAGTCCGCCGCGCCGCTGCTCATCGCCTGGTTCTGCAACGGGCACTCGCCGCCCTTGTCGCAGACCGGGCAGTCCAGCGGGTGGTTGATCAGCAGCAGCTCCATCACGCCGCGCTGCGCCTTCTCGGCCACCGGCGAACTCACCTGGGTGCGCACCACCATGCCCTCGGCGACCGGGATGGTGCAGGAGGCGACCGGCTTGCGCTGGCCCTCGACCTCCACGATGCACTGCCGGCACGCGCCGGCCGGATCCAGCAGCGGATGGTCGCAGAAGCGCGGGATCTGGGTGCCGATCGTCTCGGCGGCCCGGATCACCAAGGTGCCCTTGGGGACCTTCACTTCGACGCCGTCGATGGTGAGCGTGACCAGTTCGACCGCGGTGTCGTCGTTCTTGGAGGCGGTTGGCTCAGTGATCGTCACGCGTGCACCTCCCTCTCGGTGGCGGACTGGTGGCCGGGGCGGGGGCCGTCGGCCCAGACGGTGGAGGCGGCCGGGTCGAACGGGCAGCGGCGCTCGGCCAGGTGCTGCTCGTACTCGGCGCGGAAGTGCTGGAGCGAGGAGACGATCGGACTCGCCGCGCCGTCGCCCAGCGCGCAGAAGGACTTGCCGTTGATGTTGTCGGCGATGTCGAGGAGCTTCTCCAGGTCACCCTCGACGCCGCCGCCCGCCTCGATCCGCTTCAGCAGCTGGACCAGCCAGTAGGTGCCCTCCCGGCAGGGGGTGCACTTGCCGCAGGACTCGTGGGCGTAGAACTCCGTCCAGCGGGTGACCGCCCGCACCACGCAGGTGGTCTCGTCGAAGACCTGCAGCGCCTTGGTGCCCAGCATCGAACCGGCCGCGCCGACGCCCTCGTAGTCCAGCGGGACGTCCAGGTGCTCGTCGGTGAACATCGGGGTGGAGGAGCCGCCCGGGGTCCAGAACTTCAGCCGGTGCCCGGCCCGCACGCCGCCGCTGAGGTCCAGCAGCTGGCGCAGCGTGACGCCCAGCGGGGCTTCGTACTGGCCCGGATTGGTGACGTGGCCGGAGAGCGAGTACAGGGTGAAACCCGGGGACTTCTCGGTGCCCAGGCTCTTGAACCACTCCTTGCCCCGGGCCAGGATCGGCGGCACCGAGGCGATCGACTCGACGTTGTTGACCACCGTCGGGCAGGCGTACAGACCGGCGATCGCCGGGAACGGGGGCCGCAGCCTCGGCTGGCCGCGCCGGCCCTCCAGCGAGTCCAGCAGCGCCGTCTCCTCGCCGCAGATGTACGCGCCGGCGCCGGCGTGCACGGTGATGTCCAGGTTCACCCCGGAGCCCAGGACGTTCCGGCCCAGCAGCCCCGCCTCGTACGCCTCGGCCACCGCCGCGTGCAGCCGGCGCAGCACCGGGACGACCTCGCCGCGCAGGTAGATGAAGGCGTGGTCGCAGCGGATCGCGTAGGAGGCGATCACCATGCCCTCGATCAGCGCGTGCGGGTTGGCGAACAGCAGCGGGATGTCCTTGCAGGTGCCCGGCTCGGACTCGTCCGCGTTGACCACCAGGTAGTGCGGCTTGCCGTCGTTCTGCGGGATGAACTGCCACTTCATCCCGGTGGGGAAGCCGGCGCCGCCGCGGCCGCGCAGCCCGGAGTCCTTGACCAGGGCGATCACGTCGTCCGGGGGCATCGCGAGGGCCGCCTTGAGGCCCTCGTAGCCGTGGTGGCGGCGGTAGGTGGCCAGCGTCCAGGGGCGGCTGTCGTCCCAGGAGTCGGACAGGACGGGGGTGAGCAGCTTCTCGGCCGGCTCGGCGGAGGTCATCACGCTTCGGTCCCTTCCTGGCCGGCGCCGTGGGCTTCGGTGCCGGTGCCGGTGCCGTGGGCTTCGGTGCCGGTGCCCGTGCCTTCGTGGCGGGGGGCGACCACCTTGGTGCCGCCGGTGCCGGGCAAGACCTCGCCGCGGGCCAGCCGCAGACCGGCCAGCGAGGGGGCACCGCCGGCGCCGGACTCGTCGTTGGCCCCGGGGCGCTCGTCGGGGAAGCCCGCCAGGATCCGGGCGGTCTCCTTGAAGCCGCACAGCCGGGCGCCACGGGTGGGCCGCACCTCGCGGCCGGCCCGCAGGTCGTCGACCAGTCGCCGGGCGCTCTGCGGGGTCTGGTCGTCGAAGAACTCCCAGTTGACCATCACCACGGGGGCGTAGTCGCAGGCGGCGTTGCACTCGATGTGCTCGATCGAGATCTCGCCGTCCTCGGTGGTCTCGTTGTTGCCGACGCCCAGGTGCTCCTGCAGCTCGGCGAAGATCTGGTCGCCGCCGAGCACCGCGCACAGGGTGTTGGTGCACACCCCGACGTGGTACTTCCCGGCCGGACGCCGCCGGTACATCGTGTAGAAGGTGGCGACGGCGGTGACCTCGGCGGTGGTGAGGTCCAACTGCTCGGCGCAGAACCGGATCCCGGTCGGGCTGACGAAGCCCTCCTCGGCCTGCACCAGGTGCAGCAGCGGCAGCAGCGCCGAACGGGCCTGGGGGTAGCGGCCGATCAGCTCGGCGGCTTCCTCGGCCAGCCGGGCGCGCACCTCCTCCGGATAGGGCGGAGCCGGCAGCGCCGGCAGTCCCAGTTCGACGTTGGTCACCGGTCCACGCCTCCCATCACCGGGTCGATCCCGGCCACCGCGACGATCACGTCGGCCACCTGGCCGCCCTCGCACATCGCCGCCATCGACTGCAGATTGGTGAACGACGGATCCCGGAAGTGGACCCGGTACGGGCGCGTCCCGCCGTCGCTGACCACGTGCACGCCCAGCTCGCCCTTCGGCGACTCGACCGCCGCGTACGCCTGGCCGACCGGGACCCGGAAGCCCTCGGTGACCAGCTTGAAGTGGTGGATCAGGGCCTCCATCGAGGTACCCATGATCTTGCGGATGTGGTCGAGCGAGTTGCCCATCCCGTCCGGGCCGACGGCCAGTTGGGCCGGCCAGGCGATCTTCTTGTCGGCCACCATGACCGGGCCCGGCCGCAGCCGGTCCAGGCACTGCTCGACGATCCCCAGCGACTGCTTCATCTCCTCCAGGCGGATCAGGAAGCGGCCGTAGGAGTCGGCGGTGTCGGCGGTCGCGACCTCGAAGTCGTAGTCCTGGTAACCGCAGTACGGGTCCGTCTTGCGCAGGTCGTGCGGCAGGCCGGCGGCGCGCAGGATCGGGCCGGTGGCGCCGAGGGCCAGGCAGCCGGCCAGGTCCAGGAAGCCGACGTCGACCAGGCGGGCCTTGAACACCGGGTTGCCGGTGGCGAGTTTGTCGTACTCGTGCATCCGGGAACGGAAGGTGCGCACCGCCTCCCGGATCTGGTCCACGGCACCGGGCGGCAGGTCCTGGGCGAGGCCGCCGGGGCGCACGTACGCGTGGTTCATCCGCAGACCGGTGACCAGCTCGAAGACGTCCAGGATCAGCTCGCGGTCCCGGAAGCCGTAGATCATCAGGGTGGTGGAGCCGATCTCCATGCCGCCGGTGGCCAGACAGACCAGGTGCGAGGCGATCCGGTTGAGCTCCATCATCATCACCCGGATGACGTTGGCCCGGTCCGGGACGTCGTCGGTGATGCCGAGCAGCTTCTCGACCGCCAGGCAGTAGGCGGTCTCGTTGAACAGCGGGGTCAGGTAGTCCATGCGGGTCACGAAGGTGGTGCCCTGGACCCAGCTGCGGAACTCCATGTTCTTCTCGATGCCGGTGTGGAGGTAGCCGATGCCGCAGCGGGCCTCCTTCACCGTCTCGCCGTCGATCTCCAGGATCAGCCGCAGCACGCCGTGGGTGGACGGGTGCTGGGGGCCCATGTTGACGATGATGCGCTCGTCGTCGGCCCGGCCGAGCGCTTCGACCACCTCGCCCCAGTCGCCACCGGTGACGGTGAAGACCCGGCCCTCGGTGGTGTCGCGGGCCTGCGCCTCCTCCGCCCCGTCCTGGGCCGGTCCGTGGGCGCCTTCGTAGTGCTGAGTGTCCATCAGCTGTACGACCTCCGCTGGTCGGGTGCCGGGATCTGGGCGCCCTTGTACTCGACGGGGATGCCGCCGAGCGGGTAGTCCTTGCGCTGCGGGTGGCCCAGCCAGTCGTCCGGCATCATGATCCGGGTGAGCGCCGGGTGACCGTCGAAGACCAGGCCGAAGAAGTCGTAGGCCTCGCGCTCGTGCCAGTCGTTGGTCGGGTAGACGCTCACCACCGAGGGGATGCGCGGGTCGGCGTCCGGCGCGGTGACCTCCAGCCGGATCAGCCGGCCGTGGGTGATCGAGCGCAGGTGGTAGACCGCGTGCAGCTCACGGCCCTTGTCGCCGGGGTAGTGCACGCCGCTCACGCCCAGGCACAGTTCGAAGCGCAGCGCCGGGTCGTCGCGCAGGATGCGCACCGCCTTCAGGAGGTGGACGCGGTCGAGGTGGAAGGTCAGCTCGCCGCGGTCGACCACGGTCCTCTCGATGACCTCGGCCGGGTCCAGGCCCTGCTCCTCCAGGGCGCCCTCGAACTCGTCGGCGACCTCGTCGAACCAACCGCCGTACGGGCGTTCACTCGGACCGGGCAGCACGATCGGGGCGGCCAGCCCGCCGAAACCGGAGGTGTCGCCGGTGCCCTGGGCGCCGAACATGCCCTGGCGGCGGCCGACCACCTCGACCGGGATCTCGCGGACCGGCTGCTCGCGGCGGGTCTCGGGTACCTGCTCGTTCATCGCAGCTGCCCCCGCATCTCGCTGACCGGGGTGGCCTTGAGGGCGAGGGCCTCGCCGAGCTCCTCGGCCCGGCGCCGGTTCACGCCCAGCGGCTCGTGCTGGATCTTGTCGTGCAGCTTCAGGATGGCGTCCATCAGCATCTCCGGGCGGGGCGGGCAACCGGGCAGGTAGATGTCCACCGGGACGATGTGGTCGACGCCCTGGACGATCGCGTAGTTGTTGAACATCCCGCCGGAGGAGGCGCAGACGCCCATCGAGATGACCCACTTCGGGTTGGCCATCTGGTCGTACACCTGGCGCAGCACCGGGGCCATCTTCTGACTCACCCGGCCCGCCACGATCATCAGATCGGCCTGCCGGGGGGAGCCCCGGAAGACCTCCATGCCGAACCGGGCCAGGTCGTAACGGCCGGCGCCGGTGGTCATCATCTCGATCGCGCAGCAGGCCAGACCGAAGGTGGCCGGGAAGAGTGACGCCTTGCGCACCCAACCGGCGGCCGTCTCCACGGTCGTGAGCAGAAAACCGCTCGGCAGCTTCTCCTCGATTCCCATCAGATCCCTCTCAATGCCCTCAAGTCCTCTGGTACGTCCGGCGGGGTGTCCGACGGTGCGCCCGGGAGCGCCCGGCGGCGCCCCGGGGAACGTCCGGCCCGTTCGAGCTTGTCCACTCGTTCACAAGGGGCGGCGGCGCCACCCCCGGCTCAGTCCCACTCCAGGCCGCCGCGGCGCCAGACGTAGGCGTACGCGACGAAGACGGTGGCGATGAACAGGAGCATCTCGACCAACCCGAAGATCCCCAGGGAGTCGAAGGTCACCGCCCAGGGGTAGAGGAAGACGATCTCGATGTCGAAGACGATGAAGAGCATCGCCGTCAGGTAGTACTTGATCGGGAACCGACCGCCGCCCACGGGCTGCGGGGTCGGCTCGATGCCGCACTCGTACGCCTCCAACTTGGCCCGGTTGTAGCGCTTGGGGCCAGTGAGTGAGGCCATCACGACGGAACCGACCGCGAACGCCGCCGCGATGGCACCGAGTACGAGGATCGGCGCGTAGGCATTCATAGCCTCCGCTCCCTCCGTCCAGTCGTCCTTGACTGCAGATCGGAACCAGCGGGTCACGCTGAGGTGAACCCGCGTTCCAGTTCCCGGGATCCACCTCATGTGAGGCAGTTCACAAAGCCTGGAACGAGCGCATCCTATGCCCGGTGGCTTGTGATCTGCGACACGCAGTTCATCGTCATCTTTGTGATCTACGCCACCATGTGAATGGTGGCGAATGTGAACATGCCCAGAGTTGTCAACGCAAAGGAGTCAAATGGTCACAAGCAGTCGCATTTATCTTTGAAGCGGCTGGTCAGGGGTGCGTTTCTATATCAACTATGCTCCGTTGATGGCAAATTTCTGGGCGCCATGTTGACGTGTTATAGCGGCTCACTCGGAGGGGTGGTGGGGGGATGAACGCTTGCTTGACCCTTTGTTCACAAGCGCGCGAAGTCGTGTTGGGGTCTCCTTCCCCCTCCCCCTCCCCGCCCGCCGCCCGCCGCCCGCCGCCCGCCGCCCGCCGCCCGCCGCCCGCCGCCCGCCGCCCGCGCCAGGATTGCCCACCTGCCGCCGGTGTCACCTGCGCTGGGCCGGCCGGTCCCAGCGCGGAGCTGCTGCGCGCTCGCAGCTCCGGCAGCATGTGGGCCCCTGGGGGCCTGCCCTTCGCCCTCCTCCTCGCCCTCCGCCTCCGCGGCTCTGCCTCCCGTTGCGGGCAGGCCCGACTTCCCTTCCCGGCGCGACCCTCACAGTCCTGGGCCCGCCTCCACCTGCGCCCTGCATCCCTCTCTTCCTCGGGCCTCGCCCTTGCGCGGGCCGCCTACGCTGTTCCGCTCTCGCCTGCGGATCAGGGCCGGTTACCGGTTACCGACTGCCTGTTCCCACACCCAGGCCGCGACGCCCACCCGGTTACGGGCACCGAGCTTGCGCTGGATGTTGGCGAGGTGGTTCTTCACCGTTCCCGGTGAGATGAAGAGCCCGGCGCCGATCTCGGCGTTGGTCGCTCCGTCGGCCACCAACTCAGCAATCTCCCTTTCTCTCTCGGTCAGTTCCTCCACCGGGCCGGCTATCAACGGGCCCGGAGCGCCTGCCCCGATCGCGGGACCGGGCATCGGCGTGGAGTCCGAGAGCGCCATGTGCCGCAGCAGTCGGACAGTGATCTGCGGGCTGATCAACGCATCCCCGGCCATCGCCGCCCGAACGGCCTCGATCAGCAGGACCGGCCCCGAGCGCTTCAGCAGGAAGCCCGCCGCACCATTCCGCAAGGCCGTGTGCACGTACTCGTCCAGGTCGAAGGTGGTCACCACGATCACCTTGCATTGACCGGCCAGTTGCCGGGTGACCTCCAGTCCGTCGAGCTTCGGCATCCGGATGTCCGCGAGCACCACGTCCGGCCGCAGCCTCCTCGCCTCCTCCACCGCCGCGGCTCCGTTCGCCGCTTCGGCCACCACCACCATGTCCGGCTGGACGTCCAGAATCATCCGGAACGCGCTGCGGACGTCTGCCTGATCATCGGCGACCAGGATCCGAATCGGCCCCGCACTGCTGCTCATCCGCTCTGCTCCCCTGCGCCCGCACTGGTCCTCATCAGGGCTCCCGGCTGCTCCGGGCCCTCCTGCCCTGCCAACGGCAGCCTCGCCGTCACCCGCCAGGCCTCCTGCTCATAGGCGCCGGCCTCGAAAGTGCCGCCCAGCGCCTCCACCCGCGCGGCCAGCCCCGGCAGTCCGCTCCCGCCGCCTCGGCGGGGACGTCCGGCCGGACCTGGCGCCCGGCCGTCGTTCGTCACGGTCAGCTCCAGCCACCCGCCGACACGGCGTGCCCGGACATCGATCCGATGAGCGCTCTGAGCGTGCCGGCGAACGTTGGTCAGTGCCTCGACCACGATCCGGTGGACCGTCCCACCCACTTCCCTCGGCACCGGCTGGTCCGGCAGCTCCAGCCGGACCTCCGCGCCGCCCGAGGCGGTGAACCGCTCTGCCACCTCGGCGAGTTCCGAGAGCCCCGGCTGTGGGCTGCGCCCAGTCCCCTCCTCCGTGCGCAGCAGCTGGACCGTCCGATCCAGCGATGCCAGGGCCCGCTGTCCGGCCTGCTCTATCCGTTCGAACATGGCGACGGCTCGAGCCGGGTCGACCGAGGCCAGATAGGCGCCTGCCTGGGCCTGGGCGACCATCCCGCTCACATCGTGTGCCACGAAGTCGTGGAGGTCGTGGGCCAGTTCGAGTCGCTGCGCACGCCTCGCCTCGACCACCGCCCGCTTGCGTCCCTCGTCCAGGCCCCGCAGGTAGAGGCCGATCAGGACCGTCGGCAGCGAGAGCATCGAACCGAACCCGAAGACCGTGAGCATGTCCCCCGGCCCTTCGATGAACGCGAACCGCGTCAGCCAGAGGGCAACCGCTCCGCAGGCCGTCCAGGCCGCCGCCGCGCACCGCGGCCCGTCCTCGGTGCGCAGGCTGATGACCACCGACAGCAGCAGGACGGCCAGTTCGACCAGCCCCAACAGCCCGGCCCAGCGGTCTCCCTCCGCCCAGCGGCCGAGGAGCCAGACCGCGATCGTGACCGCGATCGACGCAACCCCGAGGACCATGGCCACGGCCGCTACCCCGTGGCGCCCTCGCACCAACCAGGCCGGCAGCACCAGGATCAGGACCACCCCGGCCGGAATCTGCGTCATCGTCACCGCCTCCTCGACTCTTCGACTGCCGTCACACTACGGCGGCGTCCGAGCGGTACGCCTGTGCCGATCGGCATATTTCAAATGCCGGTTGAGCAGGAGGAACAGCCCGATCGGCATCTGCCGCGAGCCCTGGTGGACCTCCAGTCTTGAGACATCGCACCGGCCACGGAGGCCGGAGCCGAAGGGAGTCCACCACCATGTCGAAGCTCGCGATCAACCCGGGTAGCACCGCGCACCGGACCGCGACCACTCTCCCGGCCGTCCCGCCCGCCCCGCGCTGGGCCCAGCTCGCCGCCAAGGCCGCCGCCCTCAGCACCGTTCCCTCGGGGCTGTGGCGGATCGCCTTCGGCTTCGGCCTCCCGGCCGGTTTCACCGGAGCGACGGCCGCGGCGTACGCCGCCCACCAGCCGGGCTGGGGCACGGTCTACTGCGTGGCGCTGAGCTGCCTGGCCGAAGCCCTGGCCTTCCTGACCGTCGGCCTGGTGCGCCCCTGGGGGCTGGTGGCTCCACGCCGGATCCCGCTGATAGGCGGCCGTCGGATTCCGCCGCTCACCGCGATCGTCCCGGCTCTGCTGGGCTCAGTGGCGCTCACGATCCTCGGCATGGAGGGGCTGTTCGGCCGCTGGGCCCACAACCTGGCCGAGCCGGACTCGCCGCGGGGCGCTGCCGCCGTCGTGATGACGCTCGCCTATCTGCCCCTGGTCGCCTGGGGCCCGCTGCTGGGCGCGGTCACTGTCGACTACGCCCGCCGGACGCTGCGGCGGCGCCGATGATCGGCGCGACAGGTCACACCGGGGCCGGCTCCGGGCTCGCCCCCTCCGTGTCGGGCGCGTCCTCACCGCGCCACTGGCCGGGCGCGGCGCGGGAGCGGCGCGCCGGCCCCACTCGGTCGCGACCAGTACCAGGGCTCCGCCGAGCAGGGCGAGCGGGCCCATCCGGTTCCCGGCGAGGGTGATGCCGAAGACGGCGGCCCACAGGGGTTCGGTGCCGAGCAGCAGGCTCACCCGGGACGGCGAGGTGGCCCGGACAGCCCACATCTGGACGAAGAAGGCGAACAGGGTGCAGAACAAGGACAGGTGCAACAGCCAGGCCCACTGGCCGGCTCCGTACGAGAGCGCGACGCTCCACGGGCTGGGCCCGACGGCCAGCGCGACGACCGTGAACACCGCGGTGGCAACCGCGAGTTGGACCCAGGTGACGGCGAGCATGTCGGTGTTGCGGATGGCCCGGGTGCGGGCCATGGCGAGGACGTACGCCGAGCGGACCAGGGCGGCGCCCAGCACCAGCAGGTCGCCGAGCGTCGGGGGGCGCAGCCCGCCGTCGCCGGTGAGCAGGGCGACGCCGAGGACGGCCAGCCCGGCGGCCGCGAGGAAGGCGCGCGGTGGTGCGGTGCGGCCGAGGGCGCTCTCGCCGAGCGGGGTGAGCACCATGGCGAGACTGATGATGAGCCCGGCATTGGTGGCGGAGGTGTGTACGGCGCCGTAGGTCTCCAGCAGGAAGATCCCGCTGAGGACCAGGCCCAGTGCGGCGCCGCCGAGCCACTCGGCGCGGCTCAGCTTCCGCAGGGCCCGCCAGGCGGCCAGTCCGAGCAATGGCAGCACCAGCCCGAAGCGCAGGACGAGCATCGCCACGACCGTCTCCGGCTCGGCCACCCGCTGGACGGCGAGGAAGCTCGACCCCCACACCACTGCCACGAGCAGGACCGGCAGATCACGAAGAACCGATGAGGACGAGGAGGCAGACATGAGGAAGATCCCTCCGAGCGAACGGAACCGGCGGGTGCGAGGACCGTACGGCGTCGGACGGACCCAGGAGCTGGGCGTGTGGCTCAGCGGCGGACGGGGTGAGGGATGGAGCAAGGGTGCGCCATCTTCGCGCACCGGCCCGCCGGTGATCAATGCCCCTGCCAGGTGCCGGCGGGTCAGGAGGCGAGCAAACCGTTCGTCTCGGCGATGGCCTCGATGTCGGCTGGGGTGCCGGACATGATGGCGCGGACATGCTCGGTGACGAGTTCGACCGGCCAGTCCCACCAGGCGGCGCGGAGCAGGCGATCGATGTCGGCGTCATCGAAGCGACGCCGGATCGGACGGGCGGGGTTACCGCCGACGATCGTGTAGGGCTCGACGTCGGCGGTGACCACCGCGCCGGCCGCAATGATCGCTCCGTCGCCGATCCGAACCCCAGGCAGGACGGTGGCGCCGAAACCGAACCAGACGTCGTTGCCGACCACGGTGTCGCCACGGCTGGGCAGGCCCGTGACGATGTCGAGGGTCTGCTCGGTCCAGCTGCCGCCGAACATCGTGAAGGGGAAGGTGGACACGCCGATGGCCGGGTGGGCGGCCCCGGCCATCAGGAAGCGGGTTCCGGTGGCGACCGCGCAGTACTTGCCGATCACCAAGTGCTCAGGGCCGTAGGTGTAGAGGACGTTGCGCTCCTCGAAGTGGGTGGCTCCGTCAGGGTCGTCGAAGTAGGTGTACTCGCCGACCTCGATCCTCGGATCGGTGACGAGCGGGCGCAGCAGGACCACTCGGTCGTGGCCGGCGAGCGGGTGGAGAGCGGTCGGGTCGGGGATGGCACAGGTGGTCACGCGAGCTCCTCTCGTAATGCGACCAAAGTCGCATTACGATGAGCATGGCACGACCACCACCCCACAGCAAGCACTAATGCGACTGGAGTCGACTTTGAGCGAGGCTTCCCGCCCCGACCAGCAGCCCCGTACGCCGACCCCGCGCCCGGGCGGCCGCAGCACCCGGGTCCGCGCGGACGTGGTCGCCGCCACGCTCGCCGAAGTCACGGAGAAGGGCTACGACGGACTCACCGCCGAGGCGGTCGCGGCGCGGTCCGGCGTCCACAAGGCCACCCTCTACCGGCGCTGGGGCGGGGTGGACGGCCTGGTCGCGGATGCCCTGACCGCCTCCGCCGACCAGCCCTGGCCCCTGCCCGACACCGGAGACCTCCAGCAGGACCTCCGCCAGATAACCCAGGAGGTGTTCAGCGTCTTCACCGACCCCGAACGGGGCCTCACGCCCACCGCGCTGATCTCTGCCGCCCAGCGTTCCGACATCGGCGCGGCCGCCCTGCGCGACTTCTTCGCGGCCCGCCACCGCCAGGCCGCCGAAGTGGCCCAACGGGCGGTCGCCCGCGGCGAGTTGCCCGTCGAAACGGACGGCGCCGAGGTGGTCCGGGCCGCCACCGCCCCGCTCTACTACCGGCTGTTCGTCACCGGCGAGCCCCTGGACGCCCGCACCGCCGAAAGGGCCGCCGACGCCGCCGCCCTGGCCGCCCGCGCCGGGCTGTTCATGTCCACCCCGCCAGGCACCGACCCTGGCACCGACGCCAACCTCAACCCCAGCCCCGACCTCAACACCGACCCCAACACCGAAGCCGAACCCGGCACCGCGCCGAACACCCCCGCCCCATAGGGCTCGCACCACACCCCCAAGCCCCACCCCAAGCCCACCCCGGGACCCGGCAACCACCAGAGGCCCGACCCCGCCCAGCGCGGCCCCAATACCCCCTCGCATCCCCTTACTTCCCCTCATGCCAAAGGAGCCTCGACCGCCCCAACCCCTACCGGAGACCCACCCGGCCGTGGATGATGCCTCCATGACAAGCACGCCGTCCACCACCCCCCGGAAGGCCCGTCACATGAAGCGCAAGCACTGGGCGCTGGTCGCCGCCGCCACCGTCCTCCCGCTCGCGGCGAGCACCGGCACGGCCGTTGCGGCCCCCTCCGGCGCCGCCCCCGCCCAGAGCGCGGCCTGCACTTACACACCCGCCGTCCCGGCCGACAACTTCAAGGGCATCCCGGTCTTCGACGCGGAGAAGGCCGCCCGCCCCTACAGCGCGACCCTGCGGACCAATCAGGGCCCGATCACCTTCGAGGCACTGACCGACAAGGCGCCCTGCACCACCTTCTCGTTCCGATTCCTCGCCGAGCACGACTATTTCGACCGCAGCCACTGCCACCGCCTCACCACCCAGCGGATCTACGTCCTGCAGTGCGGCGACCCGACCGGGACGGGCAGCGGCGGTCCGGGCTACTCCTTCCCGGACGAGAACCTGACCGGCGCCACCTACCCTGCCGGCACCGTGGCGATGGCCAACGCCGGTCCGAACACCAACGGCAGCCAGTTCTTCATCGTCTGGAAGGACACCAAGCTCTCCCCCGCCTACACCCCGTTCGGCCGGGTCACGGCCGGCCTGGACGTCCTGCAGAAGATCGCCGCCGCCGGCGAGGACGACCAGAACGGTCCCGGCGACGGTTACCCCAACGTCCCCGTGAACATCCGCCACGTGAAGATCAGCAAGCACTGACCGACGGGCGGGCCGCGAACCGCCCGACCCCGCGCCCGTCGCCGCTCCCGTACGGTGGCAGCACCACCGACACCGCAGGGAGCAGCACCGCATGGACAGCCGGATCTGGGAGAGCGTCGACCACCTGGTCGCATGGCTGGACGAGCACACTACCCAGACGCCGCAGGAGGAGCGCCTGCTGCGGCTCCTCAAGCTCTCCGAGGAGGTCGGTGAGGTCGGCGCGGCGGTGATCGGGGCAACCGGCCAGAACCCGCGCAAGGGTGTCACCCACACCTGGGAGGACGTCCAGCACGAGCTCTGCGACGTCGTCTTCAGCGCCCTCGTCGCCCTCCGGACGCTCACCCCCGACGCGGCCCGGGTGTTCGCCGAGCGGCTCGCCTACGTCGAGCAGCGCTCGGACGCCTCCCGCTCGGACGCCTCCCGCAACACAGCGGAGCGGGAGGCGTCCCCGGGTGCAGCCCCGGAGGCCACACCCGAGACGGCCCCCGAAGCCCGCTAGACACCGTCCCGCAGCAAGCGCCGGACCTCACCGCGCCACATGTTGGGCAGGCGTCACGCGGTTGGCAGGCGCCACCCGTTCGGGAGGCGTCACGCGTTGGGCGCGACCTTCGCCAGCCCGTTGATCAGGCGGTCCATCGCGTCGCCGCCCTGCGGGTCGGTGAGGTTGGCGAGGAGCTTGAGGGTGAAGCGCATCAGCAGCGGCCGGGGCAGGCCGTGCTGGGCGGCGAGCTGCATCACCTTGGGGTTGCCGATGAGCTTCACGAAGGCGCGGCCGAGCGTGTAGTAGCCGCCGTACACGTCCTTGAGGATGCGCGGGTACGCGTGCAGGGCGCGCTCGCGGCCGCCCTCGGTGACGCGGGCGTGGGCCTGCACGATGACGCCGGCGGCGATCTGGCCGGATTCCATCGCGTAGGCGATGCCCTCGCCGTTGAACGGGTTGACCATGCCGCCCGCGTCGCCGACGAGCAGCAGGCCGCGGGTGTAGTGCGGCTGCCGGTTGAAGGCCATCGGCAGGGCGGCGCCGCGGATCGGTTCGGTCATGTTCTCGGGGGTGTAG
The DNA here is from genome assembly GCF_055560495.1 of Kitasatospora sp. NPDC023176. NCBI lineage: Bacteria > Bacillati > Actinomycetota > Actinomycetes > Kitasatosporales > Streptomycetaceae > Kitasatospora > Kitasatospora sp. NPDC023176. The sequence continues at coordinate 181,470 of NZ_JBVHIP010000007.1, forward strand.
CCCCACTCGGCCGGCATGCTGGCGCACCAGGCCTTGAGCACCTCGCGCCAGTCGAGTTCGCCGAACGCGGGCGAGGAGTTGAGGATGCCGAGGCCGACGTTGGAGGTGCCGTCGCCCATGCCGAAGACCCAGCCGTAGCCGGGCAGCAGCTTGCGCTGGCTGTCGCGGGTGTCCCACAGCTCCAGCCAGGACTCCAGGTAGTCGTCGTCGTGGCGGGGCGAGTTGAAGTAGGTGCGGTAGGCGACGCCCATCGGACGGTCCTCGCGGCGGTGCAGGCCCATGGCGAGGGAGAGCCGGGTGGAGTTGCCGTCGGCGGCGACCACCAGCGGGGCCCGGAAGGTGACGGGCCGCTTCTCCTCGCCGAGCTTGGCGGTGACGCCGACGATCCGGCCGGTGCGCTCGTCCAGGACCGGCCCGCTGACGTTGCAGCGCTCGTAGAGCCGGGCGCCGGCCTTCTCGGCCTGACGGGCGAGCAGTTCGTCGAAGTCGGCGCGCTTGCGGACCAGGCCGTAGTCGGGGAAGGAGGCCAGCTCGGGCCAGTCCAGCTCCAGCCGGACGCCGCCGCCGATGATGCGCAGGCCCTTGTTGTGCAGCCAGCCGTTCTCGGTGGAGACGTCGATGCCCATGTCCACCAGCTGCTTGGTGGCGCGCGGGGTGAGGCCGTCGCCGCAGACCTTCTCGCGCGGGAAGGCGGTCTTCTCCAGCAGCAGCACGTCCAGCCCGGCCTGGGCGAGGTAGTACGCGGTCGTGGAGCCGGCCGGGCCCGCGCCGACCACGATGACGTCGGCGGTGCTCTCGACCGTGCTGTCCGGCTTCGTCAGATCGGCTGCGGTCTCGGACACGTGGACACACTCCTGGAGCTGCGGCGGGGGGATGGCGGCTTTTGTCTCCGGCAGTCTAGTTCCGCTCACGCCGCCGGAACCCCCCGCCGCCGGAACCCCGCGCCCCATGCAGGAGCCGCCTCCGCCCAACGGCCCCACCGCCGCGGCGGAACCCGCATCGCACCGCGCCCTGGCCGAACCCGCATCGCACCGCGCCCCGGCCGAACCCGCATCACACCGCCCGGCCGGAGTCCCCGCCGCCCCCGCCACCCGGCTACGCCTGCTTGTACCCGCGGTGCAGCGCGACGATCCCGCCGGTCAGGTTCCGCCAGGCGACCTTCGACCAGCCGTTCTCCTGCATCCGGGCGGCCAGCGCGGGCTGGTCCGGCCAGACCCGGATGGACTCGGCGAGGTAGACGTACGCGTCCGGGTTGCTGCTGACGGCGGTGGCGACCGGGGGCAGCGCGCGCATCAGGTACTCGGTGTAGACCGTGCGGAACGGCGTCCAGGTCGGTGTGGAGAACTCGCAGATCACCAGCTTGCCGCCGGGCTTGGTGACCCGGTGCATCTCGCGCAGCGCCGCGTCGGTCTCCTGGACGTTGCGCAGCGCGAAGGAGATCGTCACCGAGTCGAAGGTGTCGTCGGCGAACGGGAGCCGGGTGGCGTCGCCGGCGGTGAGCGGCAGTTCGGGGTGGCGGTGCTTGCCCTCGGTGAGCATGCCGACCGAGAAGTCGCACGGGACGACCTTGGCCCCGGCCTCGGCGAAGGGCAGCGAGGAGGTGCCGGTGCCGGCTCCGAGGTCGAGCACGAGGTCCCCGGGTCCGGCGGCCACCGCCTCGGCCACCGCCCGGCGCCAGGCACGGGCCTGGCCGAGGGAGAGCACATCGTTGGTGAGGTCGTACTTGGCCGCGACGTCGTCGAACATGGCGGCGACTTCGTGCGGCTGCTTGTCCAGGGAGGCTCGGGTCACGCCCCCCATTGTTCACCCTGTGACGGACACCCCGACCCACGGGGCGCACCAGTCGGCCCGCCGGAAGGTCCGATCGAAGGTCCTCCCGGGGGCGCCGGCCGGGGAACCCCGCACCCCACGGCGTCCCCCGCCCCGTCCTAGTGGGCGCCCCGACGCCCGCCCGCGCGGCGCCGGCGCCGCGAGCGCTTGCCCTGGGTTATCGCGGGCATCCCCTCGGCGAGCGCCCCGGTGGCCATCGCGAGGTTGGCGGCGAGCCGCCCGTGCCCGCTGCGGACCGCGACGTCCCGCCGGTGGCGCCGGATGCGCAGTACGCAGATCACGAACAGCAGGACGGCGACCGGCACGCTGAACCGGGCCAGTCCGACGCCGACCGGCTGCGGGTAGGTGTCGCCGCAGATCCGTACCGCGCCGGGGTCGTCGGCCGCGTGTTCCAGGCAGACCGCGTCACCGACCTTGGCGCCGTCGGAGAGCGGCAACGCGGCGGCGGTGTGCGGCTGGCCGCTGACCTTGTAGCTGACGGCACTGTACGTGCCGCCGCCGGTCGGCAGTTGGGTGACGACGCCCTCGACTCTTACCGGGTGGGCCGCGATCCGGTCGGCCTGGTCGGCCTGGCGCCAACCGAGCAGGCACATCCCGACGGCCAGCACGGCGCTGAGCACGGTGGCGAGGTACCAACCACGGCCCAACCGCGGGGAGCGCGGCGGGGGGACGGTCGCGGTTCGCATGGTTCCTGTCCTGGCTTGCCTCCGGGGCCTGGGACACGGCCCCGCCACCCGCGGGCACGGGCGGTGGTGTGGTGAGCGTACGGAGTGAGCTGTCCGGGATCGTATCCGCTGGCGGGCCCTCAGGTCACGGTGAAGGGGCAATCATCCCCCGCAGCGGGCGCGGCAGTTCGGGTGCACACGAAGGAAGTCCCGTACGTGGCAAGGCAATCCGCCTACTGATGAGTACGTCACACCGGGCCCGATCACCGGCCCCGGCCGGCCTCACCGTTGCCTGGACTCACTGCCGCCGGGCCTCACCGCCGCCGGGCCTCACCGCCGCCGGTACACCAACCGCCCGCCCAGCACGGTCGCCAGGCACCCACCGGACGCCGGCTCCACCCCACCCGCCGCCGCAACCACCCGAAACACCGCGAAGTCCGCCCGCCCACCGGCCGCCACCCGCCCGTGCACGGCCCGCATCAACGGCAGCACCGCCAACGGATCCAGCACCCCCACCACTTCGGAGGCCCCCACCGCATCCGCATCCGGCGCCGCCGCGTCCAGAGCCCCCGCACCCCCCGGCAACGCGACCAGCCCGGACCGCGCCACCGCCGTCCGCACCGAGGCCCGTTCGAACGGCCCGGCCACCGCCGTCACCCCGAACCCGAGCATCCGCTGCAGCCCGCGCCGCGCGCTGGCCCCGTACCGGGCCTCGTCGGTGCAGCCCACCAGCCCGTCCGCGACCGGTTCGACGCCGATCTCCTCCCGCGGGTCCGGGTGGTAGTCGCGCTCCAACAGCCGCTGCCCGCAGGGGTTGCGCAGCCCGGGTGTGAGCACGGCGTTGCCCCAGTCCCGGACCCGCGCCGACGGATGGGCCGCCGCCAGTTCCGGGTACGGCCCGAGGGCCTCGACCAGTTCGCCGCGCACCACCACCGCCCCGTCGGCGAAGGACGGGGCGGTGGGATCGGCCGGGTCGGGCAGCAGGAACGCCGCCCGGTGGAGGGTCAGCACGGTGGCTTCGGGGCCGGACTCAGTTGTCCAGGATCTTCAGCTCGGGGTGCGCAGTGCCGCCCTCGATCGCCGTGGAGGCGATGTGGGAGGCGACCCGGGCGTCGACCGGGTCGTTCGCCGGGTCGTCCAGCACCCGCAGGTGCTCGTACGTGGTGGAGCGCTGGGCCGGGACGCGGTCGGCGGCGCGGATGAGGTGGATCAGCTCGGTCAGGTTGGAGCGGTGCTTGGCACCGGCCGCCGAGACGACGTTCTCCTCCAGCATCACGGAGCCGAGGTCGTCCGCGCCGTAGTGCAGCGACAGCTGGCCGGCCTCCTTGCCGGTGGTGAGCCAGGAGCCCTGGATGTGGGCGACGTTGTCGAGGAACAGCCGGGCGATGGCGATCATCCGCAGGTACTCGAAGACGGTGGCCTGGGTCGAGCCCTTGAGGTGGTTGTTCTGCGGCTGGTAGGTGTACGGGATGAAGGCGCGGAAGCCGCCGGTGCGGTCCTGCACGTCGCGGATCATCCGCAGGTGCTCGATCCGCTCGGCGTTGGTCTCGCCGGTGCCCATCAGCATGGTGGAGGTGGACTCCACGCCGAGGCCGTGCGCGGTCTCCATGATCTCCAGCCAGCGCTCGCCGGACTCCTTGAGCGGGGCGATCGCCTTGCGCGGCCGCTCGGGCAGCAGTTCGGCGCCGGCGCCGGCGAAGGAGTCCAGGCCCGCCTTGTGGATCCGGGTGATGGCCTCCTCGATGGAGACGCCCGAGATCCGGGACATGTGCTCGACCTCGGAGGCGCCGAGCGAGTGGATCACCAGCTGCGGGAAGTCGGCCTTGATCGCCGAGAACGCGCGCTCGTAGTACTCCACGCCGTAGTCCGGGTGGTGGCCGCCCTGGAACATGATCTGGGTGCCGCCCAGCTCGACCGTCTCGGCGCAGCGGCGCAGGATCTCGTCGAGCTCGCGCGACCAGCCCTTGTCGCTCTTCGGCGGCACGTAGAAGGCGCAGAACTTGCACGCCGTCACGCACACGTTGGTGTAGTTGATGTTGCGCTCGATGATGTACGTCGCGATGTGCTCGGTACCCGCGTAGCGGCGGCGGCGCACCGCGTCGGCGGCGGAGCCGAGCGCGTGCAGCGGCGCCGAGCGGTAGAGCTCCAGCGCCTCCTCCGGGGTGATCCGGCCGCCGGCGGCGGCCCGGTCGAGCACGGCCTGCAGGTCGGTGCTGGACGCATCGAGGGTGGTCGCTGCGAGCTCGGTCACCTGGCGGCCTTCTCTCTCTCAAGTGCTACTCGGGTACGGCCGAACCAGCCTACGCCAGGCGTTTCGGGCGCCCGCGTCAGCCCGCTGAACTGCGCCTCTGCCCTGTGTGTCCGCACTGTGTGTCCGCACTGCGCCGCGGCCCGCTTCGCTCCCGTCGGCCGGCCGGTCCGGAGCCCACCTCACGGGGTGGCGCCGCCCACCCGGCGCAGTGTGCCGGCCGGGTTGCCGGCCGCCGGGTCGGCGGAGGTGAAGCGGATCGTCCCGTCGGACTGCAGGGTGAGCGTCTCCGCGTTGGAACCGCCGGTGCAGGCGCCGGGGATCGAGGAGCGCACCAGCCGGGACTGGAACACCAGCTTGGTGTCGGCGACGGACCTGAGCATCCAGGCGCCCTCGCAGCTGATCGAGATGAGGCCGGAGAGGGCGTTGCGGCTGGTGGTGGCCTCCTGGCCGACCGCCGCCTGGTGGACGGTGATCGTGGTGGTGCCGCCGGGCAGCCCCTTGTCGGTGACCATGTCCCCGCTCCAGGTGCCCAGGAACGCCGCCGGCACCGCGTCGCCGCCACCCGCCCCGGGCGCCGGGGACACCCCGGACGGAGAGCCTGACCGCGACGCGGAGACGGAAGCGGAAGTGGAGGTCGAAGCGGACGGACCGTCCGGCACGAAGGCCCCGGGCGACGCGATGGCCGCACTCGGATCGATGGACGGGATCGGCATCGGCCCCACCGAGGGCACCGGCACCGCCGGATCGGGCCGCTGGACCAGCGCGTACAGCCCGTACCCGACACCCCCGAGCAGGGCGACCGCCAGCGCCACCGCCCCCGCGGTCACGGCCGGTCGACGCCGCCGCCGGGCGATCCCCGGGTACGCGCCCGTCCCGGGCGGATAGGCGCGCAACGGCCGCTCACCCGACGCAGACAGCGCCCCCGACCCCTGCCCGTCCCCCGCGTGCCCCAAGTCCCCCAAGTCCCCCGAACCCGCCGAGTCCCCCTCCAGGTCCAGCAGTTCCACCGCACTGCGCCCCACCCCCGCCGCCAGCGCCGGCGGCAGCCAGTCCCCCCGCGCGAGCCGGCCGGCGACCGCACCGTCCGGGTCCAGCCAGGCACCCAGCTGGTGCGGGGTGGGCCGGGCGGCCGGGTCCTTGGCCAGGCAGTGGAGGACGACGGCCCGCAGGGCGTCGGGCACCCCGGTGACGTCCGGTTCCTCGTGCAGCACCCGGTAGAGCAGGACGGCCGCGCTGACCCCTTCGCCGAAGGGGTGGACGCCGGTGGCGGCGAAGGCGAGGACGGCGCCGAGCGAGAAGACGTCCCCGGCCGGTCCGGACGGCCGCCCGTTCGCCTGCTCGGGCGACATGAAGCCCGGCGAGCCCACCACATACCCCGAACGGGTGAAACCACTGGTCGCGTCCAGGGCCCGGGCGATCCCGAAGTCGATCAGCCGGGGCCCGTCCAGGGTGAGCAGCACGTTGGAGGGTTTGACGTCGCGGTGCACCAGGCCGAGCCCGTGCACGTGGGCGAGCGCTCCGGCGAGCCCGATGCCGAGGGCGCGGACGGCGGTCTCCGGCAGCGGACCGTGCTCCCGGACGGCGGCGTCGAGTGCGGGGCCGGCGACGTAGCCGGTGGCGACCCAGGGCGGCTCGCCCTCGGTGTCGGCGTCCAGGACGGGCGCCGTCCAGGCGCCGCCGACCCGTCGGGCGGCGGCCACCTCCTGGCGGAAGCGGGCGCGGAACTCGGTGTCGTCCGCGAGTTCCGTCCGGACCACCTTGACGGCGACGGTGCGTCCGCCAGCCGTCCGGCCGAGGTAGACCCGGCCCATCCCGCCCGAGCCGAGCCGCCGCAGCAGCCGGTAGGCGCCCACCTGGCGCGGATCGTCCGACCCCAGTGCCCGCATGCCCCGCACGCTCCCCTCGCACGCGCACGCGCGGCCCCGGGCGGGTGCCCGGCCGCGTGCGCCGCTCCCGAACCGCGCCCCGCGCAGCACCCGCCGGACGCGCCTCGGGAGCAGACCGTACCGGGCCGAACCGGCCCCCGCCCCCGAGGCCCCGCCCTACCGCTCTACCGCTCTACCGCCCCACTGTCCTCCTACCCGATCGGCAACTCCGCCGGCTCCAGCAGCCGCACCGTCACATCCGGCGCGAACCCGCTGTCGTGCGCCACCCGCCGGGCGAACTCGGCGACCCCGGCGAGCTGGCGCCCACCCAGCGAGAAGTCCAGCGCCTCGCTGAAGTACCGCTCCAGCACGTCCGCCCCGAAGGCCTCCCAGCGGGCGGCCTGTTCGGCGACCTTGGCGGCCTCCACCAGCGACAGGTCGCGGGACTCCAGGAAGGCCCGGTGGACGGCCGCGGTCAGCTCGGGGCGGCGCTCGGCGAACTCGCGGCGCACGGCCCAGACCGCGAAGACGAACGGCAGGCCGGTCCACTCCTTCCACATCTCGCCGAGGTCGTGGACGGTCAGCCCGAGGTCGGCAGCCTGCCCGAGGTAGGCGCGCAGTGCCGGGTCACCGATCAGGACGGCGGCGTCGGCCTCGGCGAGCATCGCGCTGAGGTCGGGCGGGCAGCTGAAGTAGTCGGGGCGGACGCCTTCGCGCTCCTCGAGCAGCAGTCGGGCGAGCCGGACGGAGGTGCGGCTGGTGGAGCCGAGGGCGACCCGGCGGCCGTCGAGGTCGGCGAGCGGCACCTTGCTCACGATCAGGCAGGACATCACCGGGCCGTCGCTGCCGACGGCGATGTCGGGCAGGACGAGCAGGTCGTCGGCGTTGCGCAGGTACTCCACGCAGGTGATCGGCCCGATGTCGAGGGAGCCGCCGACGAGTTGGTCGCTCAGCTTCTCCGGGGTGTCCTTGGTGAGGTCGAGGTCGAGCAGATTGCCGGTCCTGGCGAGGCCCCAGTAGAGGGGGACGCAGTTCAGGAACTGAATATGGCCGACCCTGGGCCTGACCGGGGTGTTCCCCTGGGGTTCGGGCTCCCGCGTTTGTCCGTCCGGTGCTGCCACTGCGCCGCTCCCTTACTGTTCGTGCGCTTCCCCGCAGCGTATGCCCGCTGTTCGCGGGGGCTCGCACCGGCCACCCGACACGCGCGCGGACCTCTGCCGTCCGCTCCGGCACGTGCTTCCAACGCGCCTTCCTGCACCGGTTTCCAGCCCGATCCGGGGGCCTACGACACGCACTGTCCGGAGGGCAAGTGACCTCTGGTCGTCACAGCGACCGCATGCTAGCGTTGCCCTCAGTTGCAGTTTGATTCCCCTTGCAGTACTTGAAGCCTGCGGAGCATGTAACCGCAGGCTTTTTGTAGTTTTTCAGCAATATCGAAAAACTTCGGACTCGTCCGGAGGCAGGGCGATCAGCGCAGCGGACCGGGGACCACACGGTGTGGCCCCCGACACGCATCGCAAGGAGAACGGAATGGCTCAGGGAACCGTCAAGTGGTTCAACGCTGAGAAGGGCTTCGGCTTCATCGCCCAGGAGGGCGGCGGCCCCGACGTCTTCGTCCACTACTCCGCCATCAACGCGAGCGGCTTCCGCTCGCTGGAGGAGAACCAGGCGGTCAACTTCGACGTCACTCAGGGCCCGAAGGGCCCGCAGGCGGAGAACGTCACCCCTATCTGACCATCCTTTGATGTTCTGATCGCTCGGGACCCCTTCGGGTCCGCCGGCGGCTCCCGACAGCCGTCACCATGAGCACAAGAGCAACACCCAAGGGGGCCTGCCCATCGCGGCGGGCCCCCTGCCTTTTTCGGGCCCCGCCCGAGCAGGCGCCGAGGACCGCCGAAGGGCCCTCCCCGTCGCCCCGAGGAACGCCGAAGAGCCCTCCCCCGTCGCCCGGGGAAGGGCTCTCGCACAGGTCCGTTCGGGATCAGGCCGCGGCCGGAGCCTTCGCGTCGGCCCGCGCCGGAACGGCGGCCTTCGGCACGTCCTCCTCGTACAGGTCCCCGGACGGGTTGTTGTACGCGGCCACGTCCAGGATCCGCTCCCGCGCCGCGACCACGACCGGCACGACCACCTGGCCGGCCACGTTGGTGGCGGTGCGCATCATGTCCAGGATCGGGTCGATGGCCAGCAGCAGGCCGACGCCCTCCAGCGGCAGGCCCAGGGTGGACAGGGTCAGCGTCAGCATGACGATCGCACCGGTGAGGCCCGCGGTGGCGGCCGAGCCGACGACCGAGACGAAGGCGATCAGGATGTAGTCCTTGATGCCCAGTTCGATGTTGTAGACCTGGGCGACGAAGATCGCGGCGATCGCCGGGTAGATCGAGGCGCAGCCGTCCATCTTGGTGGTGGCGCCGAACGGCACCGAGAACGAGGCGTACTCGCTCGGGACGCCGAGGCGCTCGGTGACCCGGCGGGTGACCGGCAGGGTGCCGACCGAGGAGCGCGAGACGAAGGCCAGCTGGATGGCGGGCCAGGCGCCCTTGAAGAAGTGCAGCGGGTTGAGGCCCGCGGCGAAGCGCAGCACCAGCGAGTAGACGACGAACAGCACCAGCGCGCAGCCGACGTAGATGTCGAGGGTCAGCGTGGCGAAGGGCTTGAGCAGGTCCCAGCCGTACTTGGCGACGGACTTGCCGATCAGGCCGAGGGTGCCGAGCGGGGAGAGCCGGATGACCCACCACAGGGCGGTCTGGGTCAGCTCCAGCACGGTCTCGCTGAGCTTGAGGACCGGCTCGGCCTTGGTGCCGAGCTTGATGATCGCGGCGCCGACCACGACCGCCATGAAGACGATCTGCAGCACGTTCACCTTGACGAAGGCGTCGACGATGTTGGTCGGGAAGATCCCGGTCAGGAAGTCGATCCAGGTGCCCTTGGAGTCGAGCGCCTTGAGGCCCTCGGTCTTGAGGTTGGTGCCCTGGCCGGGGTTGGTCAGCAGGCCCAGGCCCAGGCCGATGCCGACCGCGATCAGCGAGGTGGCCATGAACCAGAGCAGCGTGCGGGTGGCCAGGCGGGCCGCGTTGGTGACGTTGCGCAGGTTGGCGACGCTCACCACGATCGCGGTGAAGACCAGGGGCGGCACGGCCAGCTTGAGCAGCTGGACGAAGATCTTGCCGATGGTCTCCAGGGTGGTGGCCAGCCAGGAGATGTCGGCGGCGCGGGCCAGGTAGCCGAGGCCGACGCCGAGCACGAGGCCGGCGACGATCTGCACCCAGAACGGCGTCTTGCGGATGCGGGCGAGCACGGACGGCGACGAGGTCGCCTCGGGCGCTGTGGACATGGGGCTGCGACTCCGGGGGAGGGCGTTGCTGACGGTGGGGGGTGGAGCGGGGACGGCGGCACGGCGCGGGGCCGGGCGGGAGAGGTCACGGACCCCGTTTCAGGGGCGTGCCGCCGCGATACAGCTCATGGCTGCACAGCTCATGGCGCGACAACGGCGCGGGCTGTCCACAGCACCGGTCAGAGCACCCGGGCGGGCGGCGCCGGGCAGCGGGCCCGGGCCGTGCATCCGCAGTGCGTCTGAGGTGGTCACGGTCGACACGTTAGCAGCAAAGGTTTGAGATGTTCAAAGTACTTGTTTGAGATCGAGCCACCCCGGACCCGCACCCGGGAGTGAGATCCGGACACGAACGAGGCTGACGCCCCATCAGATCCGTCTCCCGGCCGGATTGACCGACTGGCAGTTATACGTATAACTTAGACAGCGCCCCGCCCTCCCCTGCCCTGACCGGAGAAGACCACCGATGGGCTACCTCGCCCTGCTCCGCGCCCCGCACGTCACCCGACTCCTGCTCGGCACCCTGCTCGGCCGCCTGCCCGCCGGTATGACCGCCCTGGTGATCGCCCTCGCCCTGCGCGAGGCCGGCGTCCCGTACGGCCGGATCGGTCTGGCCACCTCCGTCTACGCGCTCGCGGCCGCCGTCGGCGGACCGGTGCTCGGGCGGCTCGTCGACCGCACCGGCCAGCCGCGCGTCCTGCTCGCCTCCGCCGTGGTGGCCGGCGGCGGGTACGCCCTGCTCGCCCTCGCCCCCGGCTCCCCGCTGGCCGCTCCCCTCGGCGCCGCCGTCGCCGGCCTCGCGATGCCGCCGCTGGAACCCTGCCTGCGCTCGCTCTGGCCGGACGTGGTCGACGAGGACCAGCTCGACACCGCGTACGCCTTCGACTCCGCCTCCCAGCAGATCCTCTACGTCGCCGGACCGCTGGCCGTCGCCGGCATCGCCGGACTGTTCAGCCCGGTCGCCGCGCTCTGGGTGGCCGCCGGACTCGGCCTGGCCGGCGCGCTGGTCGTGGCCACCGCGGCGCCCGCCCGGACCTGGCGCGCCCCCGCCCGCGAGCGGTCCGCCGGGCTGCTCGGCCCGCTGCGCTCCCCCGGCCTGGTGCTGCTGCTGATCGGACTGGCCGGAGCCGGCTGGTCGGTCGGCGCGCAGAACGTGCTGTTCATCGCCTACGCCGAGCAGCACTCCGGCGCGCTGCCCGGCGGCGGGGGCACCCTGCTGGCGCTGGCCGCGCTCGGCGGACTGCTCGGCGCGCTGGCCTACGGCATGGTCAAGTGGCGGCAGAGCACCGCGACCCGGACCTGGATGATGGCCCTCGCGATGGCCGCCTCCTACCTGCCGCTGGTCACGCTGCCCGGCCCGTACCCGATGGCCGCGCTGGCCTTCCTCTCCGGCATCGTGCTCGCCCCGCTGCTGGCCGCCGCCTTCGTCCTGGTCGCCGAACTGGCCCCGACCGGGACGGTCACCGAGGCCTTCGCCTGGCTGGTCACCCTGTTCGCCACCGGCAACTCGCTCGGCTACGCCGTCTCCGGCCACCTCGCCGAGGGCTCGCTCCGCCCGGTCGCGGTCTGCGCGGCCGGCGGGATCGCGCTCGGCGGGCTGGTGCTGTTCGGCGCCCGGCGCTGGTTCCACGGCGCACCGGCCGCGCCGCTCGCCGAACCCGTCCCGGTGGGCTGACCGCCCGCCCCCACAGACGACTGCGCCCGCCGGGGTCTGGCCGGCGGGCGCAGTCATTCCTTTCCACTCATCCGGAGTGATCAGCTGTGGCGGCCCCGACGGCCCCAGGCGATCACGCTGAACAGCACACCGCTACCCAGCACACCGACCGCGAGCAGCGCCGGCACCAGCCCGGACCCACCGGTGCCGGGCAGCTCGCCCCCGCCGTGGCTCCGGGACGGCGACGGGCCGTGCGTCGGACTGTGCCATGGGCTGTGCGTCGGACTGTGCGACGGCGACGAGGTGGGCGAAGCCGTCGGGGACGGCGACGAGGTGGGCGAGGGCGAGCTCGTCGGAGACGGCGACGGGGTCGGCGAAGGGGAGGACGTCGGCGAGGGCGACGAGGTCGGCGACGGCGAAGACGTCGGCGAGGGCGAAGGCGACGGCGAGGGAGACGGCGAAGGAGACGGAGAAGGAGAGGGCGAGGGAGACGGCTCCGCCGCCAGCACCAGCCCCATGTCCAGGCTCAGGTCCCGCTGCCCGCCCGCCAGCCGTACCGTCTGGGTGGTCCCGGTGCCCGGGTCGGCGTCCGAGTCCAGCGCCGGATCCGTCCCGGCGTGCCGCACGGTGACCTTGGCCCCGGTCGGAATGGTCGTCAGGTCGAAGCGCACCGCGTACTCCCCGTCCGGCAGCTTGTCGAACAGGTAGTGCCCACTGGCGTCGGTGACCGTCGTGACCGGCTTGCCCGTCTTGTCGCGGACCGGCTGCCCGGCGCCGTCCAGTAGTTCGACCCGTACGCCTGGCACCCCGGCCTCGCCGGGCTGCTGGATGCCGCTGCCGTCGCGGTCGGCCCAGACGTAGTCGCCGAGCGCGTTGTTCGGCGGGACGGGCGCCTGGACGCCGACGCCGACCTTGGCGGGCTCGGCGGGCAGCAGCGGGCTGCCGCTGGAGTCGGTGGCGGTGTAGGCGAAGCTGTTCCAGGCGAAGTCGGCGTTGCCGGCGTCCACCGAGGCGACCATCGGCCAGGTCAGGGCGAAGAGGCCACCGGGCGCCAGGGTGCCGGGGCGGCGGACCCGGAACCAGGTGGTGGTGCCGGGCCCCGGGAAGGTGCTGCTCCACTGGGCGTTGGCGTCGCACGGGCCGGGCACGGTGATGGCGCCGGTGACGCACGGGGTGGGCGAGGTGGTGTACTCGATCACCACGGTCGGGTCGCTGGAGGTCAGCGGCTGGGTGAGCGAGGGCGTCCAGGCCGAGCCGCGCTGGATGTCGGGCCGCAGCACGTAGGCGTCGCCCGGGGTGGGCAGCTTGTCGTACGCGATGAAGTCGGTGACCGGGTCGGGCGAGTCGTTGCGGACGGTCAGCCGGTAGGAGATGCCGCCGCCGGGGGTGGTGGTGCCGGTGGTGGCGTAGTCCCGGTCGAGGTCGCCCTTGACCTCCTTGAAGGACCGCAGCACGGCCGGGACCTGCACCTCGACCTGCGAGGAGGCGTGGCACACGGTCTCGGTGGTGTTGCCGTCGCCGTTGAGGTCGAGGGTGTCCGGCACGCCGCCGTCGGTGCCGAAGAAGAAGCAGCTGACGGGTGCGGTGGCGCCCTCGGTGGTGACGTACACGTCGTTGGTGAGGGTGCCGGGCTGGGCGCTGCCGGCGACCTGGGCGTCGATCAGGGTGCGGTACGCCTTCTGGTCGTTGAGGTACATCATGTCGGGCGCGCCGGCCGGCCAGGTCATCTTGAGCAGTTGGCGGCCGTTGGGGCCGGGCAGCACCTGGACGGACTGGGGGGCGACGGACTGCGGGTAGGCGGGGTCGCGCCGGGCGCTTCCGTCGACGTAGACCAGGCCGGGCGGCAGCAGGTCGTACAGGACGAGCGGGGTGTCGAGGGTGCGTCCGGTGCGGTTGTAGGGGACGACCTCGAAGGTGGCGATGCCGCCGGGGGCGAGGACGGCGCCGGCGGTGGTGGTCTTGGCGGCGCCGAGGTTGGTGGCGGCGGTGACGGTGGCGTCGGCGCAGGCGCCGGCCGAGGAGGTGTCGCCGGCCGCGTCGGTGCCGGTGACGTCCACGCAGTTGTGCAGCGGGGTGGGCGCGGTGCGGCCGTCGTGGCCGGGGGTGACCACCTGGGCGAGGACCTGGACGGAGTTGCCGGGGCTCCAGCCGGTGGGGATGGGGCCGTTCCACTCGAAGCGCAGTCCGTCGAGCCAGCGGCCGGCCGGGATGCCGAGCACGTCGTTGGCCGGGTCGCCGGCGCCTTCGGCGAAGGTGATCCGGCGGCTGGTGGAGCCGCTGAAGGGGGTGCCGGGGGTGAAGGTCCGCCAGGCGGTGTCGCCGTTCAGGCGGTACTGCAGGGTGAGGTCGATGCCGGTGGGGTTCCAGGCCTCCAGCTGGATGGACTGCGGGATCAGCCAGTTGTAGAGGCCGGGGGTGGTGCCGGAGCCGGGGTCGGTCATCACCAGGCTGGTGGCGGGGCCGGCGGTGTTGGCGGCGTGCAGGCTGAAGGAGGTGAGGTCGCCGGAGACGGTCCGGTCCTGCCAGACCTTGGAGGCGGTGACCTGGATGCCGGTGGCCGGCGGTTTGAAGGTCGGGGTCTCGGCGGTGGCGGTGGAGAGGTCCCGGGTCGGCTCGGGGCCGAGCGGATCGCCCTGCAGCACGACCGAGTTGGTGGAGGTGGTGCCGCTGGGGAAGGTCGGGTCGGGGTAGTTGACCACCAGCACGCCGGGCAGCCGGCAGCCGGCCTGGCCGTTCACGGCGCGGAAGGCGCCGATGTCGTAGGTCCAGCGGTCGGGGTCGTTCGGATCCTGGGTCCAGCCGGGCGAGCGGGCGGTGTCGACGACGGCGCCGGGCGGCAGGGTGTCGACGAGCCGGCTGGCGTCCAGGTCGACGTTGGGGACGCCGGCGGTGGAGCAGGCGCTGAACTGGTAGGTGACCGACCGGCCGTCCTGGCTGCTGGTCTGGACGCCCTTGGTGACCTTGTAGTCGGGCTGGACGATCGCGGTGGTGGTGGCGGAGCCGGTCTCCGGGGGTTCGCCGTCGGCGGTCAGGGTGGCCGAGTTGACGGTCCGGGTGTTGTTCGGGGTGGTGAAGTTGGGGAACTTGAGGACGACCTTGACGGTCGCGGTCGTCCCCGGGGTGAGGGTGAGCAGTTTGATGTCGAGGGCGCCGCCGACGGTGCCCGCGGCCGGGACGGTGGAGCCGGCCACGTCGACGGTGCTGGCGTCCGGGGACCAGCCGACGAACTCCATCCCGGCGGGCAGGGTGTCGGCGATGTTCCCGTTGGTGCAGTCGCTCACCGAGCAGGTGTACCGCAGGGTGTAGGTGACGTTCTCGCCGGGCGCCACGACGGCCTTGTCGACCGTCTTGGTGAAGGTGACGGCGGCTTCGGCCGGTGGGGCGGTGAGGGTGCCGGTGAGCAGTGTGCCCGCGAAGAGGCCGAAGGCGGTGGCCAGTCGGGCGGCTCTGGACAGGCGTGGGCATCGTGGTCGGGGCGTCCGCATAGGCGGAATCTCATCGTCCGATGAAATGCCCGAGGCTACGGCGCGAGAGGAAAGGACCCGGTTTCACCCGATCGGGCCAGTACGATCCGGCGCACCACCGGACGGCCGCCGGTCGGAACGGGGCTCGCCGGAGGCCCGTCAGGCCGGCGCCGGGGCCGTCGAGGAGCGCCGCACCAGCGAGGTGGCCAGCGGCGCGACCGGCTCCACCGGCTCGCCGCGCAGCAGTCCGGCGAGCGCGGCCGCCCCCGCCCGGCCCAGGTCCTCACCGGGCAGGTCGACGGTGGTCAGCGGCGGGGCGAGCAGTCCGGCGACGGCGATGTTGTCCATGCCGACCACCGAGAGGTCCTCCGGCACCCGCAACCCCCGCTCGGCGGCGGCCTGGTAGACCCCGGAGGCGACCACGTCGTCGTCGCAGATCACCGCGCGTGGACGGTCCGCCCGTTCCAGCAGCTCCCCCGCCACCGTCCGCGCGGCCGCGTACCCCTCATTCAGGCTCACGCCCAACTCCACGACCTCCAGGCCGAGTTCGCGGACGGCCTGCTCGAAGGCGGCCTGCCGGACCCGGAAGGTGTACGCGGCGTGGGTGGAGCGCAGGTGCCCGATCCGGCGGTGCCCGAGGGCCGCCAGGTGCTCGACGGCCGCCCGCATCCCGCCGCCCACGTCGAGCTCGACGGTCGGGCGGGCCCGGTCGGTGCCGGGGTCGGCGTCCAGGAAGACGGCGGGGGTGTCCGGCGGCAGCTCGCCCAGCTGGCTGTCGTCCGGGGAGCAGATCAGCAGGCCGTCGAAGCGGCCCGCGGTGGCGGCCTCGGCGAGGGTGGCGCTGCCCCAGCCGGAGCTGACCACGACCGCCAGCCCGTGCCGGCCGGCCTCGTGGTGGACGCCCTCCAGCACCCGGCCGAAGAACGGGCCCTGGAGGTTCGGCACGGCCAGCATGATCATTCCGCTCCGGCCCAGCCGCAGTTGCCGGCCGGCCGCCTGCGGGCGGTAGCCGAGGCTGCGGGCGGCCTCGCGGACCCGCTCCCTGGTCGCCTCGGAGACCCGGCGGCCGGCCTCGGCGCCGGAGAACACCAGCGAGACGGTGGCCTGGGAGACCCCGGCGAGCCGGGCCACGTCCCGCCCGGTGGGTCGGCGCACGGGGGCCGGCCACGTCCCGGCGGGGCGCTCGGCTCCGGCTCCGGCCTCGACGCCGACCTCGACTCCGGCCTCGGATTCGACGCCCGGCTGCGGGTGCGCGGGCTCAGCGGGCACAGCGGGCTCGGCGGGCACAGCGGGCTCGGCGGGCACAGCGGGTCGCGCCCGGGATCAGTTCTGCCGGGAGGCGGCCGCGCGGGCGGCGTCGTCCACGGCGTCCTCCTCGGCGTTCTGCACGGCGATCCGCTCGGCGGTACGGTTGCGCATCCCGGCGACCTTGGAGTTGATCTGGGAGGACATCTCGTCGCGCTGCCTGCTCAGCAGCACGTAGCTGAGCGGCGCGGAGGCGATCGCGGCCAGCAGGACCAGGAAGATCACCCCGGCCTCACCGCTCACCGGGATGATCCCGAAGTGCCCGAGCAGCAGGGCCACCAGCAGGCAGCCGAGGAAGATGCTGGCCCGCATGGAGGTGTAGCGGAGCGTGGCGTGCGACTTCTGCGGGCCGTTGCTGCTCACTGGGACACATCCTTCTGGTCGAGCCGGGGCGGGTCTTCCAGTCAAGCATGCCTGACACCCGGCGCGGGCCAGGGGGCTCCGGTCACCTCCCCGGGGCGGATCAGCGCAGGTCGAGCCACATGGTGATGTCGTCCCGGTCGTCCCCGGGGGCGACCCGGATCGCGGCCGGCACCCGGCCGACCTCCCGGTAGCCGCAGCGCTCGTAGAAGCCCTCCAGGCCCAGGCCGCCGCGCGCGGTGAGCCGCAGCGACTCCAGGCCCCAGCCGCGGGCCACCCGCTCGGCCTCGGCGAGCAGTTCGGCGCCGTAGCCGAGGCCCTGGACGTCGGGGTGCACCATGACCCGCTTGAGCAGCCGCCAGTGCTCCATCGGCTCGAAGCGCATCGACGCGAAGAACAGCACCCCGACCAGTCGGCCGGTCGCGCGCTCGTGCGCGACCAGCAGCCGGTCGGGGCCGTCCGGGGCGAGCCCGGCGAACTGCGCGTCGGCGGTGTCCCAGACCTCGTCCTCGGTGACCGGGGCCACGAAGCCGACCGCGCCGCCGGCGTTGGTCACGTCCGTCCACAGCCGCACCACGGCGGTGCGCAGGTCGGGGTCGGGCTTCGGGTCGAGGGTGAAGTCGAGCCGGGAGGTGAGCGCCATGAAGCGGAGCCTAGCCCTCCGCCAGGACGCCCCCTGACAGGAATCAGCCTCCGGAACCTCAGGAGTCTCCGGACCCTCAGGAGCCTCCGGACCCTCGGGAGCCTCCGGACCCTCAGGACAGGGCGGGCACCGCCCGGTCCGTCGGCCGTCCGGTGCGCAGCGCCAGGCAGAGCCCGACCGCGACCGCGCACAGCGCGCCGGCGCCGTACCAGGTGAGGTCGTAGTTCCCGAGCGCGTCGCGGGCCAGACCGGCCAGCCCGGCGACGACGGCGGCGCCGATCTGGTGGGCGGCGAGCACCCAGCCGAAGACGATCGGGGCGTCGTCGCCGAAGTGCCGGCGGCACAGGGCGACGGTCGGCGGCACAGTGGCCACCCAGTCCAGGCCGTAGAAGACCACGAAGGCGAGGATCGGCGGCTGCAGCGAGCCGGCCAGCAGCTGGGGCAGCAGGAGCAGGGAGAGGCCGCGCAGCCCGTAGTAGACGGTGAGCAGCAGCCGGGAGTCGACCCGGTCGGTGAGCCAGCCGCTGAATACGGTGCCGACCACGTCGAACAGACCGATCAGGGCGAGCAGGCTCGCGGCGGTGGTGACGGGCATGCCGTGGTCGTGCGCGGCCGGGATGAAGTGGGTGCCGACCAGGCCTGCGGTGGTGGCGCCGCAGATCGCGAAGGAGCTCGCCAGCAGCCAGAACGGCCGGGTGCGGGCGGCGTCGCGCAGCACCCGCAGGGTGCGGGCCAGGGCGCGGCCGTCCCGGGCCGGCTCGGGCGGGGCCTCGGTGGCGCCGTACGGGAGCAGGCCGAGGTCGGCGGGGCGTTCGCGCATCAGCAGCAGGACGGGCACGGCGACGGCGCTGGCGGCGAGCGAGACCACGACCACGGCCGAGCGCCAGCCGTGCTGTTCGACCAGCCAGGCGCCGACCGGCAGGAAGACCAGGTTCCCGGCGGCGCCGGCGGCGGTGAGCACCCCGGTGACCAGGCCCTGGCGGGCCTGGAACCAACGGCCGGTGATGGTGGTGGCGAAGGCGCCGGCCATCGAGCCGCTGCCGAGGCCGACCAGCACGCCCCAGCAGAGGATGAGCTGCCAGGGCTGGCGCATCAACAGGGTGAGGCCGGCGCCGACCGAGATGGTGAGCAGCGCGCAGACCACCACCAGGCGCACGCCGAAGCGGTCCATCAGGGCGGCGGCGAAGGGGGCGGTGAGGCCGTAGAGGGTGAGGTTGACGGAGGTGGCGCCGGAGATCGTCCCGAGCGACCAGCCGAACTCGTTGTGCAGGGCGTCCATCATCAGGCTGGGCGTGGAGCGGAAGCCGGCCGAGCCGAGCAGGACGACCAGGGCGACGGCGGCCACCACCCAGGCGTAGTGCACCCGGGGGCGCCGGCCGGGGCCGGGTATCGAGGCGGTGGGGGGCGTGGAGGCGGCGAGGGCACTGCGTTCGGTCACGTGGACGAGTCTCCCGAGCGGGAGCCGCCCGGGCGAGTGGCCGGAATGACAGCTTTCGCAAGGATCGGGCCACGCCCGGCGCGTACCCTGGCCCGGACCCGCCCGCTGGGGGACGGCCCGGAGAGGAACGGCATGGCGCACCTGGTCGCGGTACTCGCCCTGGAGGGCGTGATCGCCTTCGAACTCGGCATCCCCGCACGGATCTTCGGCAACGCCAGGGACGACGTCGGCCGCCCGCTCTACCGGGTGGCCACCTGCACCCTGGACGGCGGGCCGGTCGCCACCAGCGCCGACTTCCGGATCGCCGTCGACCACGGGCCCGAACTGCTGGAGCGGGCCGACACGGTGGTGGTCCCGGCCTCCCACGACGCCACCCCGGACGGCGTGGACGCCGCCTTCACCCCCGAACTGGCCGCCGCGCTGCGGCGGATCCGGCCCGGCGCCCGGCTGATGTCGATCTGCACCGGCTCCTTCCTGCTGGCCTCGGCCGGACTGCTGGACGGCCGCCCGGCCACCACCCACTGGCGCTACACCGAGCGCTTCGCCCGGGCGTTCCCCAAGGTCCTGCTGGACCCGGACGTGCTCTACACCGACGACGGCGACGTCCTCACCTCCGGCGGGGTGGCCGCCGGGGTGGACCTGTGCCTGCACGTGGTGCGCCGCGACCACGGCAGCGCGGTGGCCAACGCGGTGGCCCGCAACTGCCTGGTGCCGCCGTGGCGCGACGGTGGCCAGAAGCAGTACGTGGAGGCGCCGAGCCCGGTGGACGCCGGCGGCTCCGGCACCGCCGCCGTACGGGCCTGGGCGCTGGAGCACCTGGACGGGCCGCTGCCGCTGCGCCGGCTCGCCGACCGGGCGGGGATGAGCGTGCGGACGTTCACCCGGCGCTTCCGCGAGGAGACCGGCGCCAGCCCCGGCCGGTGGATCACCACCCAGCGCACCGAGCGGGCCCGGCAGTTGCTGGAGCGCACCGACCTGAGCATCGACCAGGTCGCCCGGGAGTCCGGTTTCGGCACCGCCGCCTCGCTGCGGCTGCAGCTGCGCGACCGGCTGGACGTGGCGCCGTCCACCTACCGGCGCACCTTCCGGGCCACCCCGGCCCCGGCCGGACCGCCCGGCCCGGGCCCGCGTCCGGGGCGAGGCTGAGCGAAGTCCGCGCCCGCGTCCGGGGCGAGGCAGCGTGCGGTCCGGGACCGGGCCGCCGCCGGCCGGAATCCGCCCCACCGGGGCGGCGCACCGGACGGCGGCCGGCCGCGTGCGCACGGAGCGCAACGTGGCGGGTCGCCGTCCGGTCGCGGCGCACGGGCCCTGAACCCGCGCCACGGCCTCCGCACTCGCCGAGGAGTGGGCCGCGCCCGGCAGTCCACGTTCCCCCCTGCTGACGCGATCCCCCTGGACAGCAGCACCGTGGCGGCGGACGGACGTCCCCTCGGCGTCCCCTCGCAACGGGAGCCGCACCCAAGCGTGATCAGTCGGATACGTCACGTCAATGGGTAGTCCGAAATTCGGAATGGTTGCGTCAGCTTTCGGCCGGTGATCGTCACCGCGCCCGGCGCCGCCCGCCGGGCCGCCCGCAGGCCGTGCCGGAAACTGCTATTGCGCCAAAGCCGCCCAGTCCACGCCGGCCAGCGGATCGGCGGGGCGCGCCTCGGCGCCGATCTCGCACCAGACCCGCTTGCCGGAGCCGTCCGGGTACCAGCCCCAGCGCTCGCAGAGCAGCTCGACCAGCTCCAGGCCGCGGCCGTTGGTGGCGTCCTCGTCCGGGCCGGCGTGCCGGGGGGCGGGGGCGACCTGGCTGGCGTCGGCCACCTCGACCCGCAGCGGGCCGGGCGGACCGGCCGGCGCCGGGCCCTCGACCACCGGCAGACAGAGTCTCAGCACGGCCGGACAACCGGTGTGCACCACGGCGTTGGTGACCAGCTCCGAGACCACCAGCACCACCGTCTCGGCCATCGGCGCGTCCGGGTCCACCCCGTGGTTCAGCAGCCGCGAGCGCACCCACCGGCGGGCCCGGCCGACCTCGGCGGGGTCCGCCTGCACCGCAAGCTGTACCTGAAGAACCTGCACCGCTCCACCACCCGCACTCGCAGTTCGGCCAACGTCCCGGTCGGGCCGGATCAGCCGGCCGGCGGGGCCCTCGCACTTCGCCCGGTGCCACCCGGGCTCACCGAGCGCTCGCCGACCCGTCCGCCCGCGTCACTCGCCCGCGTCAACTCGTCGGTCGCGCACCGGCCACGACACGAATACGCCTCAGGATGGGTGGGCGGACGGACCGCAGCAAGCGCTTCGGGCATATTCCGGCGATCGGGGTACAGGGCAGTGCATACTGTCCCGTTCACTCTCGCGAACCTCGCACCGGCACTCGTCCGGCCCGGGCCGACGCCGGTCCCGCGGGGCGTGTCGGACACGCCTTGGGCGGGAACCTACCGCCGGACACCCCCGTCACCCGGCCCGCCACTCGCGAACCACCCGTGCGACATTTGTCCAGCGGTTCTCGAACAGCGCCGTCGGCGGACCGTCCCACCCTATGACGAGCCCGCCCGGTGTCGATCCGCCGCCCGTCGGGCCCTGCCGGGCGAACCCCAACCACGAGGCGGGGTTCCGTTCTTGGCGGATTCCCCTCCACCGCCGACCGGCCAGGGGATACCGTTGGGTAACGCCAGCGAACCGGGCAGGAGGGTTGGTTCCCGATGGCCACCCCGGACCGGATCCCGCGCTGGGACGAGCAGCTGCAGCGACGCCTCGCCCGCGGCGAGGAGACCGCGCTCGGCGAACTCTACGACCGGCTCGCCCCGATGGTGCACGGCCTGGCCGGCCGGATACTCGCCGACCAGGCGGCCGCCGCCCAGCTCACCCGGGAGGTCTTCGCCCACGTCTGGGAACACCCCGAGGACTTCGACCCCGCCCAGGGCTCGCTGCGCTCCTGGCTCGGCGCGCTCACCCACCGCCGCGCGGTCGACCGGCTGCGGACCCGGCGCGGCGCCGGACCGGGCCCGGGGCGCGGCACCGGCGCGGCCGAGGAGGAGATCCGCGCCGTGGCCACCGCCGCGCGGATGCAGTACGTGGTCGACTCCCTGCCCCAACCCCTGCGTGAGACCATCGCGGTGACGTACTACGACGGCCGCACCTACCAGGAGACGGCCCGGCTGCTCGGCATCAGCGAACAGGCCGCCAGGCAGCGGATGCGGCTCGGACTGGAGCTGCTGGCCACCGAACTGGCCGACGAGCGCGCCCGCCAGGAGCACACGGACGGGGACGGGGGCAGGTGAGCGTGAGCGAGCGGATCGTCGAGAGGTGCGCGGGCGGATGAACGAGGAGCGGCACGACGCCCTGCGCTCGCTGCTCGGCGCGTGGTCCCTCGGCGCCTGCCCGCCGCGCGAGGCCGCCGAGTTGGAGCAGCACCTGCGCGACTGCCCGGAGTGCGCCGAGGAGGCCGCCCGGCTGCGCGAGGCCGCGGGCTGGCTCTCCCTGGACGAGCCGCTGGACCAGCCGGGTTCGCTGCGCCAGCAGGTGCTGGACTGGTGCCTGGCCCGCCGCCCGGCCGAACTGCCCGTCCCCGCCTGGGGGATGCCGTACACCGCGGAGACCGCCAAGCTCGACGCGCTGCTGCGCGACCTCGGCCCGGAGGAGTGGCAGGAGGTGGCCGAACTGCCGTGGTACGGCGGCACCGAGCGGCTGCACCCGGCCGAGGTGCTGGGCCGGCTGACGGCGGCGGACGGCTTCCTGGCGCTCGCCCTCGGCCTGCCCGACCCGGTGCCGGCCGCCGTCGTGACCGGGCCGGCGCCGGTCGTGGAGCGGCGGGTGCCGCCGCAGGAGGCGTCCGTCCCGGCGCCGCGGGTGCCGCCGCAGGGCGGACCGCACGCGGCGGTCGGCGCGCGCACCGCCCGGCTGCTCGCCGACCAGGCCGGTCTGCCGCCGCAGTCGGTGCGGGCGCGGTGGCGCCAGCAGAGCCACGACCTGGTGCGCAGTGCCGCGCTGGCCCCGCAGGGCAGCACCCCGGTCGACCTCGGCTTCGCGGTGCTGCCGCTGCGCGACGCCTTCGTGGACCGCGCCCTGGAGTGCTTCGTGCACGGCGAGGACGTGGCCCGCGCGGTCGCCTACCCGTACGCCCCGCCGGCTCCGCAGCACCTGCGGCAGATGGTGGAGTTGGTGGTGCGGCTGCTGCCGGGGGCGCTGGCCGGGCTGCGCGCGGCGCACCCTGAGCCCGCCGGGGCGCCGGACGCGCCGGCCGCTGTCCCGGGCGGCCGGCGGCTGCGGCTGGTGGTGGACGGTCCGGCGGCCGGCGAGTGGCTGGTGCCGCTGGACGGGGAGCGGCCGGGGGCGCCCGGCGGACCGGACGGCTCGGGCCCGGTGGCCTCGATGGTGCTGGACGGCCTGGAGCTGTGCCAGTTGGCGGCCGCGCACCGCGACCCGGACCGGCTGCCGGTGGGCGAGCACGGTGACCGGGCCGCGGTGCGCGAGGTGTTGCACGCGCTGCCGCTGCTGTCGCGGCGCTGACCCCGGTCAGGCCCGGTCCGGCCGATCCCGCCGGACCGGGCCCGGCCGGACAGGGCCCTCGGCCGGACAGGGACCAGGGCTGAACAGGGCCTAGGCGAAGACGACCGTCCGGGCGCCGTCGAGCAGCACCCGGTGCTCGCTGTGCCACTTGACCGCGCGGGCCAGCGCCTGGCACTCGACGTCCCGGCCGAGCGCGACCAGCTGGTCCGGGCTGACGTCGTGGGTGACCCGGGCCACCTCCTGCTCGATGATCGGACCCTCGTCGAGGTCGGCGGTGACGTAGTGCGCGGTGGCGCCGATCAGCTTCACGCCGCGGGCGTGCGCCTGGTGGTAGGGCTTGGCGCCCTTGAAGCTCGGCAGGAAGGAGTGGTGGATGTTGATCACGCGGCCGGACAGTTCGGTGCACAGCCGGTCGGAGAGCACCTGCATGTAGCGGGCCAGCACGACCAGTTCGACGTTCTCCTTCTCGACCAGGTCGAGCAGCTGCCGTTCGGCGTCGGCCTTGGTGTCCCTGGTGACCGGGATGTGGTGGAAGGGGACGCCGTAGCTCTCGGTGAGGTCCCGCAGGTCGGTGTGGTTGGAGACCACCGCGGCGATCTCCACCGGCAGGGCGCCGATCCGGACGCGGTAGAGCAGGTCGTTCAGGCAGTGCCCGAACTTGCTGACCATGAGGACGATCCGCATCCGCTGCTCGGTCGGGTGGATCTGCCAGTCCATCGCGAAGGAGGCGCCGATCGCGGCGAAGCTGGCCCGCAGCTTGTCGACGGTGACCGGCTCGGGAGCGGAGAAGTGCACCCGCATGAAGAACAGTCCGGTGTCCCCGTCGCCGAACTGCTGGCTGTCGATGATGTTGCAGCCGGTCATGAAGAGGTAGCTGGAGACAGCGTGGACGATGCCCTGCTTGTCGGGGCAGGACAGCGTGAGGACGTACTGGGCGCTGGCCGGCTGCTGTTCCACTGGGGGTATCCCGTCCTGAGGTCGTGCGCGCGCGGGCACCGTCGGGTGCCCGCACGGGTCGAGTGCGTGAATGGTCCAGCGTGTCACATCGTGGACGGTCGCCGCCCCGCTGCCCGTACTGCGGGACGGCGCCGACCGGCGGACTCCTCAGACCTGGGTCAGGATGCGCAGCACGTCCAGGGACTTGGGGGTCGCGTCCGGGTCGTCCCCGTCTCCCGTGGCCAGGGCGACGTGGGCCTCGCGGGCGGCCCGGACGGTCTCCGGCCAGCCGGGGTGGCCGAGGTAGGCGGAGGCCGGGGCGTCGGCGCCGACCTCGTGCAGCATCTGCACCGCGCGCAGCACCGCGACGTCGACCA
Organism: Kitasatospora sp. NPDC023176; assembly: GCF_055560495.1. Lineage (NCBI taxonomy): Bacteria > Bacillati > Actinomycetota > Actinomycetes > Kitasatosporales > Streptomycetaceae > Kitasatospora > Kitasatospora sp. NPDC023176. Next base: position 206,083 of record NZ_JBVHIP010000007.1, read on the forward strand.
GGGCGGCCTCGGCGGAGTCGCGGAAGATGGTGCCCACGTACTTCTCGGCGGACCAGCGGTCCAGCCAGGTGTCCTCGACGAGCCGGTAGACGGCGTCGGTCACGTCCCCGTAGCCCTCCCGGCCGGTCAGCCAGGCCTCGTGCTGGAAACCGGGGTCGGAGAGCATGTGCAGGGCCGAGCGCAGTCGGGCTCGCCAGCGCCACCAGGGCAGGTCGTTGAGCGGCATGCCGCCCATCGTGCTGGAGCGGTGGCCCGGACGAGAAGGGTTTCGGGCGGACCGGTGCGAAGAATCTGTGCTGGCGGACATGGTGAACGATCGTACGTTCCCCGTCTGTTCGTGCTCCACTCGCGATCTACACGCGTACCGACCCGGATTTCGGCGGCCGTTTGCCGACCGTTCGCATTTCGGCCCTCTCGGCTTGTGGCTCCCGGGCTTGGCTTGTCCCCCGGTGCGCCGGATGGCGCCCCAGAGAGGGAAGACCGATGACCAGCCGAAGGGACTTCTCCCGGGCCCGTCCCACGATCAGCAGGCGCCGCCCGCGGCGTCCGATCGCCGCCGCGGTCACCGCCGCGGTGCTGTTCCCCACCCTCTTCTCGGCCTCCGCGTGCGGCGGACCGGCCGATGCCTCCACCAGTGCCGACGACCTGACCGTGATGACCTGGGCCCCGTCCGGCACCGGCTCCGCGGACCGCCCCGGCATGACCGCGCTCGCCGAGTCGATCGGCCGGGACGTCAACGTCAAGGGCGGGCTGAGCGGTCGCCGGCTGCACGTGATCACGTGCAACGAGCACAACACCGCCGACGGCGCCAAGACCTGCGCCCAGCAGGCGGTGGACGCCAAGGCGGTCGCCGTGCTCGGCTCCTACAGCCAGTGGGGCGACGCCTTCATGCCGGTGCTGGAGCGCGCCGGCATCCCGCTGATCGGCGGGTACGGGCTGTCCCAGCCGGAGTTCTCCAGCCCGCTGTCCTACCCGGTGGACGGCGGCATGCCCGCGCTGATCGCCGGCAGCGGCCGCCAGCTGGTCGACGCCGGATGCAAGGCCGTCTCGCTGATCCGCCCGGACACCCCGGCCGGCGACAACCTGCTCGGCTACCTGGGCAACGCGCTCAAGCCGGCCGGGATCAGGCTGCTGGACGTCAAGGCGCCCGAGCAGTCGTCCGACTACAGCCAGGTGGTCCGCAAGGCGATCGGCAAGGACGAGCCGGGCAACTGCATCACCAGCGCCCTGGCCGCCGAGCCGACGAGCAACCTGCTGGACGCCTACCGGCGGCAGAACGTGCGGAACACCCGGGTCGCCTCGGTGATCGGCAGCGTCCAGCAGTCGGTGGTGGACTCCACCGGCGGCGACTCCGGCCCGCTGGCCGGCGCGTTCGTCACCAGCTGGTACCCGCCGGAGTCGGCCAAGACCTGGGACGGCCTGCGCGCGGTGGTGCGCTCCCAGGCCACCGACGGGCACAGCATCGACGTCTCCGACCCGGGCGTGGAGACCACCTGGGTCGCCTACGAGGTGTTCCGGGTGGTGACGGAGAAGCTGTCGGCGGCCGGCCAGCAGGTCTCCGCGAAGACCATCGCCGCCCTGCTGGACAGCGGCGAGGGCATCGACGTCGGCCTCACCCCGCCGCTGAACTGGGGCACCACCAACATGCTGCCCAGTACCGAGTCCCCGCGGCTGGTGAACACCTGGGTCACCTACCAGGTGGTCAAGGGCGGCCGGATGACCCTGCAGCAGCCGGGCTTCGTGGACGTCCGCTGGGTGCTCACCGGGGCCCGCTCCCCGAGCTGACCCGGCCACGGGCACGGCACGGGCACGGGCACGGGGTACGGCACGGGCACGGGGTACGGCACGGGGTACGGGTACGCCACGGGTACGGCACAGCACGGGACAGCACGAAGGGCGGGCCCGGTGCGGGCCCGCCCGTCCGTAGCGCTACAGGTCGCCGTCGCCGCGGCTGGGCAGCCCGGTCTGGGTGGCGATCGCGTTCCACAGGGTCGAGGCCTGCTTCTTGGCGGTGGTCGCCGTGCCGCTGGCCTGCACCGCGTTCTTGTAGTGCTGGTTGCCGGTGTCCGGCTTCTTCGGGTCGCAGGAGGACTGGGCGTCGGTCGCCCAGGCCGCGTACTCGTCGTCGGCCTGGGCCGAGGCCGTCCAGGCGGCGTTGAGCTGCTCGACCAGCTGCTGGCCGCCGGGCAGCTTGTCGGTCTTCAGCTGGCCGAGCTTGGTCTGCAGCTCGCGCCGCTTGCCGGCCGCGGCGGACAGCGCCTGCTGCGAGTCGGGGAGCTTGTCGCACTTCTGCACCGCGGCGACCGCGGAGACCACCGCGCTGCGGCTGTCGCTCGCGGTGCCCAGCAGGTCGGACAGCGGCTGGGCCTGCGCCTTGACCTCCGGGTCGGCCGCCGCGCCGGAGCCGCTCGCGCTCGCCCCGCCGGGGGTGCTGCTGCCGGTGGCGGCGACCGGAGCGGTCTTCTGGTCGGACTTGGTGGTGCTGTCGTCGCCGTTCACCAGCACGGCGACCAGCACGCCGGCCGCCGCGAAGCCGGCCACCACGCCGCCGATGACCAGCTTGTTGGACGGGCGGCCGCCGCGGCCCGAGCGGCCGCCCTGGGTGGCGTCCGGGCCCGGCCCGTAACCGTCCTGCTGCCCGTAGCCGTCCTGCTGCCCGTAGCCGTCCTGGGCGTAGCCGCCCTGCTGGGGGTAGCCCTGCGCCGGGTAGCCCGGCTGCTGCTGCGGCGGCTGCCCGGCCTGCGGATAGCCCTGGTGCCCCTGGTAGCCGGGCCCGGCCTGCGTCGGGACGCCGTAACCGGGCTGGGGCGCGGGGTAGCCGCCCTGCGGGTCGCCGGCCGGGTACGGCGGCAGGTGCTGGGTCTCCGGGGCCTGCTCGGCCTGCGGCGGGACGCCGTAACCGGGCTGCGGCGCGGCGCCCCACGGCGGCTGCTGGGCGGGCAGGGCCTGGGTCGGCAGCGCGTGCGCGCCCTCGCCCAGGTACTCGGGCTGCCCGGACGGCTGGCCCACCGGCGGCACGGCCGTGGGGCCCTGCGGCTGGCCCGGCTGGCCCGGCTGGCCCGGCTGGCCCTGGGGCTGGCCGGGCTCGGGGCGGAACAGGTCGTCCAGGTTGAAGTCACCCGAGTTGGGGTACGAGCGGCGCTGACTCAACGCGATTCCTCACCTGTGCAGGACCGCGCACTGGCGGCGGACCACATCTCGTCGGTTCTTGGGAGCATCACAGTTCCTTGGACGTCGCGCCCACGCTACCGGTTCGCCTCACCGGGTGACCACGTGGGCGGGACGATCCCACACGCTCCCTGCACAGACGATCCTCAGGCCGCCTCCGCGTCCGCTCTGGCGTGGAACTCGCGCACCACCCGCTGTTCCCGGTAGGGCTCCAGGCGGCGCCGGAACTCGTCCAGGTACTCCACGCCCCGGTTGGAGCGCAGCCCGCTCAGCAGCCGCACCGCCTGGGTGCCCGTCTCGCAGGCGCGTTCCAGGTCGCGCTGCTGGAGTTGGGCGGTGGCGAGCAGCACCAGGTCCACCGCGCGGCGGCGGACCCGGGTCGGCGGGTGGAGGTCGAGCGCCCGGCGGGCGTAGTGCTCGGCCGGCCCGGCCTGTTCCAGGTCCCGGTGGCAGTGGGCGAGTTCGTCGGCGAGGTAGGCGTCGTCGAAGTGGACGATCCAGTCCGGGTCGTCCTCCGGGCGGCGCTTCTCCATCATCTCCAGCGCCTTGGCCGACACCGCCTCGCAGGAGCGGGCGTCGCCGAGCAGGGCGTGGCCGCGGGCCTCGGCGGCGTAGAACATCGCCATCGCCGTCGGGGTGGCCACCGTCCGGGCGCCCTCCTGGGCGGCGCGGGCGAGTTGGGCGATCTCCCGCGGGTTGCCGAGGGTGGCCGCCAGGTGGCTCATCGAGGCGGCCAGCACGTAGCCGCCGTAGCCGCGGTCGTCGGCGGCCTGGGCGAGCCGCAGCGCCTGGATGTAGTAGCGCTGGGCGAGCCCGGGCTGCCCGGTGTCCACCGCCATGTAGCCGGCCAGTTCGGTCAACCGGGCTACGGCGGCGAAGAGTTGGCGGCCGGTCTCCTCCCGGTAGGCGCCGCCGAGCAGGCCGGAGACCACCGAGTTGAGGTAGTGCACCACGACCGGGCGCACATGACCGCTGCCGAAGCGGTGGTCCAGGTCGACCAGCATCGCGGTGGTCGCCTTGATCGCGGCCACGTCCGTCGGGCCGACCCGGGGGCCGCCGGCGCGGGCCACCACCGGGTCGGGCGGGGTGATCAGCCAGTCCCGGCTGGGCTCCACCAGCGCGGAGGCGGCGACCGTCGCGCCGGTCAGGAAGTCCCGCCGGCCGACGTCGCTGCGCCACAGCTCGCAGACCTGCTCCAGGGCGGCGCCCAGGGTCGGCGCGAACTGCAGCCCGATGCCGGAGCTGAGGTTCTTGCCGTCGGCCATGCCGATCTCCTCGACCGACACGCTGCGGCCGAGCTTGCGCCCGAGGGCCTCGGCGATCACGGCCGGCGCCTGACCGCGCGGCTGCTGCCCGCGCAGCCAGCGGGCGACGGAGGTCTTGTCGTAGCGCAGGTCCAGTCCGTGCTCCGCGCCGCACAGGTTGACCCTGCGGGCCAGACCGGCGTTGGAGCAGCTGGCCTCCTGGATCAGTTGCTGCAGGCGCTCGTTGGGCTGTCGTGCGACGAGTGGTCTCGCGGCCATTGGGCTTCGCCTCCCCACACCCTCCGGTCCCGGCCGGCGGGCGACGATGTGCTGATCTGTTGCCGACTGTCCGACCGTCCAAGGAATCTGACACCAGGTTAGCGATCAGCAACGCCAGCGGGATACCCACGGTGACGAACCGCACCCCCCGCGCGCCCTGGGGAATGCTTCTGTGCGCCCCCGCTGCGCCTGCCTCCGCCCGCCCCAACTCGCTTGAGTCACCGGTTCGGGTGACATTGCCGGGATGCGGCCGACCGGGGCCCGCCGGGCCGTAACCAGCCTCACACACGGTAGTTGAGCAGCCCGTGGAAGACATCCCCGACGCCCCCGGCCAGGACAAGAACGCCGGCCTGCCCCCGCTGCTGATCGAAGCCGTCGGCTACGCCGAGAACCGCCACTGGGAGGTGGCCCCGGGCGCCTGGCTGATCGATGGCGACGGGCCCGCCCGCTGCTCCTGCGGCGACCAGCGCTGCACCCAGCCGGGCGCCCACCCGCTGGACGCGGACTGGGCCCGCAAGGCGAGCGCCGGGCCGGGCGCGGTGCGGCGCTGGTGGACGGAGCGGCCCAAGGCCTCGATCCTGCTGCCCACCGGCCGGTCCTTCGACGTCCTGGACGTGCCGGAGACGGCCGGGTGCCTGGCGCTGGCCCGGATGGAGCGGATGGACCTCCAGCTCGGCCCGGTCGTGGTGCTGCCCACCTCGCCGGGGAGGGTGGGGCGGCGGCTGCACTTCCTGGTGCTGCCCGGGGTCGCGGCCAAGCTGCCGGAGATGCTCCGCAAGCTCGGCTGGCCGCTCGGGCGGCTGGACCTGGTCGCCCGCGGCGAGGGGGACTGGACGGTCGCCCCGCCGTCCCGGATCGGCTCCACCGGCTACGCCCAGTGGGCCCGCTCCCCCTCCGAGTCCAACCGCTGGCTGCCGGACGCCGCCGAGCTGATCAGCCCGCTCGCGTACGCCTGCGGCCGCGAGGCGCCCGCGCAGCCCGTCCCGGCCGCCCAGCCGGCGGGCGTCTGACCGGACCACGCCCCGCCGCGGGCCGAAGCCTGCCGCCCTGCGCCGATCGGGTGAGGGCGAGCATCGCGCGACACAACGCGCGTGAGTGACGGGCCTTGTCTCCCACCGGGGACGGGGCCCGTCATACGCATGTGCGGATAAGGCTTCGGTCTACCCGCTGGTCACCCGGGAAAGCCGCTCGTACGAGTGACAGCGCTCAAGGATTGCCATGATCGGCCGAGGGGAGGAATGGCGGTGTGGGGGTCGCCGGAAGGGTCGCTCGGACGGGGAAGCCGGGCGAGGCGGTGGAGGGGAGCGGGAGGGGCAGGAGGGGACCGGGAGGGAGCCGGGGAGGACGGGAAGGGCCCGCTGCACGGGGAGCAGCGGGCCCTGATCGTTCCTACGGAGCGGGCGGCCCCGGCCTGGCGGGCTCAAGCCGCGGGCTCGGGCGGCGGGCTCAGGCCTGGGCGACGAAGACGTGCTGGGCGATGTCCTTGCCCAGCTCCGCCGCGTTCTCCCCGGTGCCGACCAGCACGCCGCCGACGCCGGCGCCGACGCTCACCTTGACCGTCGAGCCCGGCCGGACGCCGGCCCGGCGCAGGGTGCTCATCAGCTCGCTGTCGGTCTGGATCGGCTCGCCGATCCGGCGGACCACCACGTCCGCCCCGGCCTCGCCCGGCTTGACGGAGTCCAGCGGGACGAGCGCGGCGTCGAAGCCCTCGCCCTCCGCCTTGGTGTCGCCCAGCTCGTCCAGGCCCGGGATCGGGTTGCCGTACGGGGACTGGGTCGGGTGGCCGAGCATGGCGAGCACCTTGCGCTCGACCGTCTCGCTCATCACGTGCTCCCAGCGGCAGGCCTCCTCGTGCACCTGCTCCCACTCCAGGCCGATCACGTCGACCAGCAGGCACTCGGCGATGCGGTGCTTGCGCATGACGCGCACCGCGAGCCGTCGGCCCTCCTCGGTGAGTTCGAGGTGGCGGTCCCCGGCGACCTGGAGCAGCCCGTCGCGCTCCATCCGGCCGACCGTCTGGCTGACCGTCGGGCCGCTCTGCTCCAGCCGCTCCGCGATCCGGGCACGCATCGGGACGATGCCCTCTTCCTCCAGCTCCAGGATGGTGCGAAGGTACATCTCAGTGGTGTCGATCAGCCCAGACATCGCCGCTGGCTCCGTTCTTCGGTGTCCTCACCGCCAATTCTGACGTACCGCACTGACAACCGGGCCCGCCCGGGGGTTTCCGGGACCGGTTTTCGTTCCTGTTGACAGCGGTACCGCCGGGGCGCGACCGTGCTCGCCGTAGCTTTCTCCACTGGCGGTCCGGGCCTCCCCGGCCGCCCCACCCGGCCGGCGCCCCCACCGGCAGAGAGCGAAGGCAACCGATGAACGACCTGGTCGGCAGGTACTTCGACGCCGCGATCGCCCACCTGAACCGGGTCCGCGAGGAGGAGTCCGACTCCATCGAGGCCGCGGCGGCCCTGCTGGCCGAGGCGATCTCGCAGGGGCGGCGGGTGTTCGCCTTCGGCGCCGGGCACTCCTCGCTGCCGGCCCAGGATGTGGTCTACCGGGCCGGCGGGCTGGTCCCGATGAACCTGCTGAACGTGCCCGGGATGGCCGGGGTGACGATGATGCCCGCGCCGCTGGCCAGCGCGCTGGAGCGGGTCTCCGGGCTCGCCACCTCGACCCTGGACCTGACCCCGGCGACCAGCGGGGACCTGCTCTTCCTGATCTCGCTGTCCGGCCGCCAGGTGATGCCGGTCGAGCTGGCCCGGTACGCCCGGGGCCGCGGCCTGAAGGTGATCGGGGTGACCTCGCTGGCCTACCCCGGGGAGGTGCCCTCGGCGCACCCCTCCGGCAGCTATCTGAAGGACCACTGCGACGTGGTGCTGGACAGCAAGGTCGCGGTCGGCGACGGCGAGCTGACCCACCCGGGCGCCGAGACCTCCTTCGGCCCGGTCTCCACCATCGTCACCAGCGCGCTGATGCAGGCCGTGGTCGCCTCGGCGGTCGGCCGGCTGGCCGACCGGGCAGCCGCCGGGGACGCCCCCGCGCCGCCGCTGTTCCGCTCCGGCAACGTCCCGGGGGGCACCGAGTGGAACGCCAAGCAGATGGCGGAGAACGCCGAGCGCATCCTCTACACCTACTGACCGGGCCCCACCCGCCGACCCGTCGGGCGGCGCGAACACCGGCACGCCCGCTGACGGCGAGTGCCGGTACGACTACGGGGCGTACCGGACAACCACCGGACCATCCCGGCCATTGCGGGCCGCCCCGGCCACCGCCAGGCGTACCGGGAAGCCGCCGGGGGCAGGAGAGCCGAGGGACCTGAGCGACGGGTGGGGGCCGAGCATGGTGTCTGGTGCGGGACGGACCGGGTGGGTGCGGGAACGGGAGCTGCTGCCCGAGTTCTTCTGGGCCGCCGACGCGGCCTCGCTGCGCGGCCAGCGGCGTTCGGTGCTGCTCTCCGCCTGGGAGCTGGTCCTGCTGCTGGTCGCCGCCGCCACCGGATCGGCCGACGGCGAGCCGTGGGCCTGGTCGGCCGCCGCGGCCTACCTGGGCGCGATGGCGCTGGCGGTGGTGATCAGCCGGCAGAACCCGCAGGGCCTGTGGTACGAGGGCCGGGCGGCCGCCGAGTCGGTGAAGACGCTGGCCTGGAAGTTCGCCGTCCGGGCCGACGCCTACCAGCCGCCGCCGCACAGCCTGCCGGACGCCGAGGGGCTGTACCGCTTCCAGCTCGACCGGGTGCTGGGCGCCTTCCGGAACACCCCGGTGGCCGTGCCCGTGGACGGGGTCGAGGTCACCGAGGCGATGCGCGACCTGCGCGCACAGCCGCTGGCGGTGCGCCGCGAGGTGTACCTGAACGAGCGGATCCGGGTGCAGCACGACTGGTACCGCCGCAAGGCCCGCTACTGCGCCCGCGCCGGGTACTGGACCGGCGTGCTGGGCGTGCTGCTGCCGGCGCTGGGCCTGGCGCTGGCCGTGCTGCGGGCGCTCGGCGCGTTCACCTACGACGCGCTGGGCACCGTCTCGGCGGTGGCCGCCTCGGTCACCGCCTGGGCCCAGTTGCGCCAGTACCGCCCGCTGGCCGCCGCGTACGGGCTCGCGGCCGAGGAGTTGGAGCTGATCCACCTCCAACTCGCCCGGCTGGACCTGGAGTCGATGGACGCCGAGGAGCTCTGGGCCCGGCTGGCCCGGGACGCCGAGGACGCGGTGTCCCGCGAGCACACCACCTGGCAGGCCCGCCGGGAGGTGCGCACCACCACCGACCGGGAGCACTGAGGAGGAACGCGTGGCGTTACGGATGGTCAAAACGGCGGACGGTCGCGCCCTCGCCGTCGAGTCCCTCGGCGACCCGCGCGGCCGTCCGGTGTTCCTGCTGCACGGCATGCCGGGCAGTCGGGTCGGACCGCACCCGCGCAGCACCGTGCTGTACCGGCTGGGGGTGCGGCTGATCTCCTACGACCGGCCCGGCTACGGCGACTCGACCCGGCTGTTCGGCCGCCGGGTGTCCCACGCGGCGGCCGATGTGCGCACCATCGCGGACGAGTTGGGGCTGGACCGCTTCGCGGTGCTGGGCCGTTCCGGCGGCGGCCCGCACGCGCTGGCCTGCGCGGCGATGCTGCCGGGGCGGGTCAGCCGGGTGGCGGTGCTGGTGGGGCTGGCGCCGCGCGACGCGACCGGCCTGGACTGGTACGCGGGGATGACCCCGTCCAACGTCCGCGCCTACCGGGAGGCGGAGCGCGGGCACGGCCGGATCGCGGACGCGATGGAGTTCCGCTCCCGGCAGATCAAGGACGACCCGGTCCGGCTGCTGAACGGGCTGCGCACCGAACTCTCCCCCGCCGACCGGGAGGTGGTGGCGGACAGCGGGCTGCGCCGGATGCTGCAGAGCAACTACCGGGAGGCGTTCCGGCACGGCGCGGACGGATGGATCGACGACGTGCTGGCCTTCACCGCGGACTGGGGCTTCGAGGTCGGGTCGGTCGGGGTGCCGACCTGGCTGTGGCACGGCGCGGACGACCAGTTCTCGCCGGTCGACCACTCCCGCTGGCTGGCCGACCACATCCCGGGCGCCGAGCTCTTCCTGGAGCCCGGCGCGGCGCACTTCGGGGCGTTCCGGGTGATGACCACGGCCCTGGCCTGGGCGGCGGGTTAGGGTCCGTCCTCGAACTCCCGCCTGCGGGGCGACGGGATCTCGGGGACGGACCCTAGCCCCGGACGGGGGTGAGGGGCTCGGCGCCGTCCAGCACGGCGAGGATGTTGTCCACCGCGAGGTCGCCCATCGCCTGCCGGGTGCGCACGGTGGCGCTGCCCAGGTGCGGGACGAGCACCGCGCGTTCCTGGGCGAGCAGCGCGGACGGGACGTCGGGCTCGTGCTCGAAGTTGTCCACGGCGGCGGCGAACAGCGCGCCGGACTCCAGGGCGGCGGCCAGCGCCTCCTCGTCGACCACGCCGGCCGTCATGCTGATCACCACCGCCCCGGGCGGCAGCATGGCGAGCCGGCGGGCGTCCAGCAGGTGCCGGGTCTCCTCGGTGCAGGGGCAGGTGACGACCAGCACGGTGGAGGTGGCGAGCAGTTCCTCCAGCGGCTTCCACTCGGCGCCGCCGGCCTGCTCGGGCGGCAGTGCGCGGCGGTTGTGGTAGCCGACCGGCATGTCGAAGGCGGCGGCCCGGCGGGCGACCGCCTGCCCGATCCGGCCCATGCCGAGCACGCCGAGCGGGGTGCCGGCCAGTTCCAGGCCGAGCAGGAAGTTCGGGCCCCAGGCCCAGGGCGTGCCGGAGCGCAGCAGGCGTTCGCCCTCGCCGAGCCGGCGGGTGGCGGCCAGCAGCAGGGCCCAGGCGGCCTCGGCGGTGGCGTTGGTGAGCACCCCGGGGGTGTTGGTGACGACCACGCCGCGTTCGGCGCAGGCCGCGAGGTCGACGTTGTGGTAGCCGACGGCGTGGTTGGCGACGATCTCCAGCTGCGGGCCGGCGGCGTCCAGGAACTCGGCGTCCACCCGGTTGTTGAGGGTGGTGAGCACGGCTCGGCGGCCGCGGACGGCGGCGAGCAGTTCGGCTCGTTCCAGCTCACGGTCGTTCTCGCTGCAGGTGGCGGCGTACCGGCCGGTGAGCCGTTCGAGGACGCCGGGCGCGGGGTGCCGGGTGACCAGGACCGGGGGCGGGGTGGTCGGGTCCGTGGGCCGCTCGCTGCTGTCGCTCATGGCTCGGCAGCGTACCCCGCCCCCGCCCGGTCACACCGGCTGCGGCTCCAGGTCGCGGTTGATCCGCTTCCAGCCGCGCGCGGAGACCGTGTTGGGGTGTTCCTCGCCGACCTGCCGGATCAGCTCGGAGATCGCCCGGGCGCGCAGTTCGGCGGCCTGGGTGTGCCGGCCGGCCGCGCGAAGGGTGATCGCCAGGTTGGCCTCGCAGGCGACCGCGTCCGGGTGCTGCGGGGAGTAGCGCCCGCACAGGCCCGCGTAGGCGGACCGGCCGAGGTGCTCGGCGAGGTCGTTCTGCCCGTCGTCGCCGTAGGCGTTGGCCAGGTTGATCACCGCGTTGAGGGTGTACGGGTGTTCCGCCCCGACGGAGCGGGTGAGGCCGTCGACGGTGAGCCGGCCGCGTTCGATGGCGCCCTGGACGTCGCCGCTGCCGCGCAGGTAGATCCCGAGGTTGTTGGCGCAGGCCAGGGTGAAGGGGTGCTCGTCGCCGAACAGCCGCCGGTGGCCCTCGAAGACGGTGGCGCAGAGGTCGCGGGCGGCTTCCTTGTCGCCGGAGGCGCTGTGGTCGGCGGCCAGGTTGAGTGCGCAGGCGAGCGCGTCGGGGGCGTCGGCGCCGTAGCGCTCCAGGTAGCGCTCGTAGGTCTCCTTGGTGATCCGGCGGGCCTCGGCGAGCTGGCCGATCCGGCGCAGTGAGACGGCCAGCGACTTGGCGTTGCGCAGGTTCTCGGGCAGGTCGGGGTCGAGCACGTCGCCGAGGTCGGAGGTGACCTCCTGGAGGAGGTCCACCGAGCCGCGGTAGTCGCCGAGTTCGCGCAGGTCGCGGGCCAGGTTGGACTTGGTGGACAGAGTGTAGGGGTGCTTGGGGCCGAGGACGGCGGTGCGCCGGTCGAGGGTCTCCTGGTCGAGTTCGCGGGCGGCCTCGCTGTTGCCGACCAGCCGGTAGTCGATGGCCAGGTTGTTGGCCATCGAGAGGGTGCGCGGGTTGTCGTCGCCGAAGAGTTCGCGGAACTGCTCCAGGATCTCCTGGTCGAGGTCGAGTGCGGCCTGGAAGCGGCCGAGCGCCCGCCGGTCGGCGCCGAGCGAGCCGGCCGTCATCAGGGTGTACGGGTGGTGTTCGCCGAGCAGCACCCGCTGGCGCTCCAGGGTGGCCTCGTCGAGGGCGAGCGCCTCGGCGTAGTTGCCCTGGGAGCGCAGCACGTTGGCGAGTTGGAAGCGCAGCAGCAGGGTCTGCCGGTCGTCGTCGCCGAGCTTGCCGGTCCATTCGGCGTCGAGGGCGTGGCCGAGGTCGCGGGCGCGGTCGAGTTCGCCGCGCTTCCACAGGTAGCGGACCCGGTCGATGAGCAGTTGGCGGGTGTCGGCCTCGTCGCAGTTGTGCGCCTTGGAGGGCGACAGGTGGGGCCAGATCTCGTCGAAGGCGGGCCAGTTGGCGGGGTCGTCGGTGTCGCCGAGGACGGGCCGGGCGCCGGTGAGGATGCGGTGCACCTCGTGGACGGCGATCTCCTGTTCGTCGTCGGTCATCCCGGCGCGGATCACCGCCTGGACGAGGCGGTGCACCTGGAAGCTGTTGCTGCCGGCGTCGACCTTGGCGAGGGCGTACCGGCCGATCGCCTGGATGACCTTGCCCAGCATGAACTTGTCGCTGAGGTCGGCGTCGTAGCGCACCAGCGCGCGGATCATCTGGTCGCTGTAGAAGAGGTTCATCGAGATCGGCTCGGGTGCGAAGAAGGCGCACAGTTGCAGCAGTCGCACGGCCGCCGGGGACTGCTGGCGCAGCCGTCCGATCGAGACGTTCCAGGTCGCGGCGACGGGGGTGGGGTAGTCGGTGGGGTGGTCGACGGCGAGGGCGCGGGCGGCCTCGGCGTGCAGCTGGGCGACGTAGGTGTCGACCGGGGTGCCGGTGGTGTCCAGCCAGGCGGCGGCCACCTCGACGGCGAGCGGGAGGTCGCCGACGGCCTCGGCGACCCGGTCGGCGTCCGGGCGGGAGAGGCTGCGGGCGCGCCGGCACAGGTGCTCGACGCTCTCGCCGCGGGTGAAGACGTCGACCTCCAGCGCTTCGGCGTGCCCGGTCCAGGCCTGGTTGCGGGAGGTGACCAGGATGTGGCCGGAGCCGCCGGGGAAGAACCGGCGGATCTCGGAGGGCTCGTCGGCGTTGTCGAAGATCAGCAGCCAGCGCGAGGTGGGCACGCCGCGGCGCAGCGCCTCGCGGGCGGCCTCGGCGGCCTCGGTGACGGAGTCGCCGACCCGCAGGCCGAGCCGGCGGGCGAGTTCGGCGAGGGCCGGGGCGACCAGTTCGGTCTGCTCGGCGTCGATCCACCAGACCAGGTCGTAGTCGGACATGAAGCGGTGGGCGTACTCCAGCGCCACCTGGGTCTTGCCGACGCCGCCGAGCCCGTACAGGGTCTGCGGGGTGGGCAGGACGGCCGCCATGCCGCCGCGCAGCTGGTTGCGCAGTTGTTCCAGGACGGCGGCGCGGCCGGTGAAGGAGGGGTTGCGCGGCGGGACGTCCCAGACCGAGGGCTTGCTGCCGGGGAAGCGCGGGCCGCCGCTGGGGGCGTCGTCGAGCACCGCGTCGCCGCGGCCGAGGGCGCGCAGCAGGCTCTGGATGGACTGGGTCTCGTCGCGGCCGACCAGGTCGACGGGGTTGCGGTTGCTGAACGGCGCGGTGAGCCGGACGTCGCCGACGCGTACCGGCAGCAGCTGGCGCCGGGTGCCGGAGGGGTCGGAGTTGACCACGGACTCCCACAGCGCCCGGGCCTGCGGGGAGCGCTGGTAGGCGGGCGAGAGCACGGCGACCGTGCGGTAGGCGGAGTCGATGCCGCGCTCGGTCTCCTCGCGCGGGTCGGTGCCGGCGCTGAGGTCGCGCGGGAGCACCCGGAAGCCGGCCCTGGTCAGGACGGACTCGATCCAGTCCGCCCACATCCGGTCCTCGGGCACGTAGGACAGGTAGAGGTCGGCGGGGACGGACGGGCGGCGGCGGGTGAAGGCGTCGACGTAGCGCAGCCGCACCTCCTCCTCCACGGCCGGCAGCCCGGTGACCCGGCCCTCGGTGATCATCGAGGTGAGCCGTTCGCAGGCGGCCAGCATCGAGGTGGGACTGCCGGTCTGGTCGCCGAAGGTGGCGAGGATCTCCTCGTAGGCGTAGAACGGCCGGTAGGGGATCTCCACCGCGCCCCAGTAGCCAGCGAGTTCCTCGCTGCTCAGGCCTGCGGGCAGGCCGTCGAAGCGGACCCGGGCGAGGGCGCGACCGGCGTCCGCCTTCTCCTTCTCGCCCTCGTCGATGCGCATCGGGACGGGCAGGATGCGGATGCCGCGGTCGCGGTAGCGGTCGTGGATGTGCTGGGCGATCCGGGAGGCGCCGTCGATGGACTGGTCGCTGAGGGTGAAGCAGACCACCAGGTCGTCGGGCATCTGGACGGTGCAGATCTCGGCGATGTCGGACAGGCCGGTGCGGGAGTCGATCAGCACGTAGTCGTAGCGCTTGGCCATGTCGGCCTTGAGCGCGTCGAAGAACTGCCCGCCGTCGAAGCGGTCGTAGAAGATGTCCCAGTCGAGGTGGGTGACGGCCTCGGAGTAGTCGCGGTTGAACTGGCCCGCGGAGAGGAAGTCCAGACTGCCGCCGGCCGGGAAGTACGGCCAGGAGAGCGAGAGTGCGTGCGGGTGCACCCGGGCGAAGTCCAGGTGCCAGCCCTCGGCGTGCTCGACCGGGCGCAGTGCCTCCTCGCGGTACTCGGCGATGAGGTCCATCATCCCGGTGGTGCCGGCCAGCGAGGCCGGGTCCAGGAAGGGGTGGAAGAACTTGGCGAGGCCGGGGGCCTCCAGGTCCCAGTCGACGGTGAGCACCCGGAAGCCGTTGGCGGCCAGGATCCAGGCGGTGTTGGCGAGGGCCATGGTGCGGCCGGTGCCGCCCTTGTAGGAGTAGAAGGTGATGATCCGGCCGTTGCGGTCCTGTTCCGCGGCCAGCCGGGCGGCCTCGCGGGCGGCGGCCAGTTCGGCGGCGCCGAGGCGGAAGTTCCTGGTGGTGTTGTCGCTCATCGGTTCGGTCCTCCCAAGGGCGCCATCCCAGCATCGGGGTCATCGCCGTCGTGACGGTCGTAGCGGTGGTCGCGATCGTTCTCACGGGCGGTGCGGTCGTTGCGTTCGTTCTCCTGGGCGGTGCGGCCGAGGGGCCTGGCCCGGTCGAGGGGACTGTCGCGGTCGTCCCGGTCGGGGTCGTGGTCGGGGTCGAAGGGGTCCGGTCCGTAGGGTTCCGTCCGGTGCCCGCCGAAGCCGTCCGGTCCGTATGCCCCCGGGGCGCGGCGGAAGGCCTCGCGCAGGCTCGGCCGGGGCGCCGGCGGCTCCTCCGGTTCGGCTCGGGTCCGGCTCTCGAAGGCGTACTTGGCCTTCATCGCGGCGCGGGGCAGGGCGTCGTCGAAGTCCTCCAGGCTGTTCAGCCCGGTGGGGCCGGTGACGCCGAGGAAGCTGGGGCGGCCCGCGCGGCGGGTCTTGCGCAGGGTCTGGTCGGACAGCCCGCTGAACTCGCCGTCCCGTTCGAGGCATTCGCGGTCGTCGGTGTTCCACGGCTCCAGCACGCTGACCCAGGTGGCGTCGGAGCGGTCGAAGCGGCGGACGAGTTCGCGGCGGCGCGGGTCGCGCAGTGCCCAGCGGTCGAGCAGCAGCAGGCCGGGGGCCTCGGCGTTGCCCTCGATGATGGAGTCGACCTCGTCGTCGAACTCGTGCACGGTCGGCTGGAATCCCAGCTGCCGGGCCAGGCGCACCGCGTGCTGGGCGATGGGGGATCCGGCCGGGCGGTAGGGGTGCCAGTCGGCGCGCCGGGCGCCGTAGAAGTCGGGGTTGCGGTCCTGGGGCAACTCGCCCTGGTGGTAGGTGAGTACGGAGATCCGCAGCTGTTTGGTCGGGGCGGACACGTTGAAGGCGCTGGGCAGGCCGTTGAATTCCAGCCGCCGCCCGACCGGGATCACCGTCTCCTCCGCCACCTGCACGATCCGCGCCGCGAGCCGGTGCACGGCCAGTTCGTAGGCGGCCCGGAAGTAGCTGAGCTTCATCAGCGCGTACAGGCCCTCGGTGGCGTAGTCGGGCCCGAACCCCGCGTGGTTGAACTGCAGTTCGCTGGCCACCTGGGGCAGCCGGTAGCGGCTCATCGGGGCCCACAGCACCGGCACGATGCCGCTGGTGCGCTCCACCTCCATGGTCGCCGGGTAGACCGGCCGCCGGGTGAAGGCGTGCCACTCCTGGCCGCACGGCACGCTGTTGAAGTACCGGGGTGAGTACAGCGGCACGAAGACCCGGCAGGTCGCCAGCTCCTCGGACAGCCGCTCCGCCCACAACTCGCCCTGGTGCATGGACTCGTCCATGAACCCGACGGGCACCCCGGCCGGGACGGTGGTGAGTTGGAGCACCGCCTCGCAGAGGTCGCGGTACAGCTGGCGCACCCAGTGGTTCGGGTCGCCGGCGCCACGCGCACCGGACTTCGGCGTGTGCGCGTAGGAGAGGAAGAAGTACGGCCTGGCCTCGTCCTCGTCCCAGCCCCGGTCAGTCACACGTGCCTCCCCCGGGCCCGTCGGCAACCTGGCTCCCGCAGCCCCCGTGCGGCGGGGTCTCAGTGTAGGAACGACTGACACCCCAATGGAATAGCACAACGGCTCGCACGAATTGACATGACCGAAACGATGCCGCTGTCCTGTTTCGGTGAGCAGTACCCTCGTTGCGGCCACCGTGAACGATCAGGAGGGGTACGCATGGACCAGCTCAACTGGCAGAGGTCGAGTTTCGGCACCGACCAGGCCAACTACCTGGAGATCGCCTCCGCGGGCGATCTCGTCTACATCCGCGAGTCCGACAACCCCGACCTGGTCGTGACCACCACCCGGAAGAAGCTCAACGCCTGGATCCTGGGCGCCAAGGACGGCGAGTTCGACCACTTCGTCGGGCTCTGAGCGGCCCTCACGGCCGGTAGCGCGCGGCCAGCGTCCGGACCGTCCCGGCGATCCGCTCGCGGAGTTCGGCCGGTTCGAGCACCTCGATGTCGGCGCCGAGGCGCAGGAACTCGCCGTGGGCGTGGTCGATCGACTCGATCGGCACCCGGACGTCCGTCCAACCGCTCTCGGCCGCCGGCACGCCGAGGCGGCGGGCGCCCTCCGGGGTGAGCCGCACCAGCGCCTCCCCGGTGTGCAGCCGGGCGTGGAAGTCCGCCAGGTAGGCCTGCCAGTACGCGGCCAGGACGAAGCCGTCCGGCAGCGCGAAGTCCTCGTCCAGGGTGCGGAGTGCGAGCACCTGGTCGACCCGGTAG
The DNA here is from genome assembly GCF_055560495.1 of Kitasatospora sp. NPDC023176. Taxonomy (NCBI): domain Bacteria; kingdom Bacillati; phylum Actinomycetota; class Actinomycetes; order Kitasatosporales; family Streptomycetaceae; genus Kitasatospora; species Kitasatospora sp. NPDC023176. The sequence continues at coordinate 223,242 of NZ_JBVHIP010000007.1, forward strand.
GTGCGCGTCCCGGACGGCCCGCCGGCCACCAGGTACCAGCGGCCCGCCTTGAGCACCAGCCCGTACGGCTCCACCCGGCGCTCGATCTCCTCCGGCGCCCGCCAGCGCCGGTACCGCAGCAGCACCGTCCGGCGCGCCCACACCGCCGAGGCGACGGCCGCCAGGTGCGGGGTCTCGTCGGCGCGGCCGTACCAGCCGGGGGCGTCCAGCAGGAAGCGTTCCTGGATCCGCCCGGCGTGCTCGCGCAGTTCGGCGGGGAGCGCGGCCCGCAGCTTGAGCTGGGCGGCGGCGAGCGCCTCGCCGAGGCCGAGGTCGGCGGCGGTGCCGGGGAGCGCGGCGAGGAAGGCGGCCTGCGCCTCGTCGGCCGTCAGTCCGGTGAGGCGGGTGCGGTAGCCGCCGACCAGCCGGTAGCCGCCCGCGTGCCCGGCCTCGCCGTACAGCGGGATCCCGGCGGCGGCGAGCGCCTCGGCGTCCCGGTAGACGGTGCGGACGGAGACCTCCAGCTCCTCGGCCAGCTGCTGGGCGGTCATCCGGCCCCGGTTCTGCAGCAGGAGGAGCAGGGTGACCAGTCGGCTGGCGCGCATGCCGTCCAGTATCCCGTTTTCCACTGACAGTGGATGTCAGTGGAGTGCCCCTAGCCTGCGGCGCATGAACGACTTCGACTTCCTTCGCGGCTCCTGGGACGTGGTCAACCGCCGCCTCACCACACCGCTCAGCGGCGGCGGCACCTGGGAGGAGTTCCCCGGCCACACGGTGGTCCGGCCGCTGTTCGGGGGCGCCGGCAACATCGAGGAGATCGTCTTCCCCACCATCGACCTCCGGGGCATGACCCTGCGGCTGTTCGACCGCGAGACCGAGCGCTGGTCGATCTACTGGTCCAACAGCCGGACCGGCCGACTGTACCCCCCGGTGGTCGGCGGCTTCACCGGCGACCGGGGCGACTTCTACGGCGATGACACCCACGACGGCCGCCCGATCCGGGCCCACTTCACCTGGCACCGCCTCGGCCCGGACACCGCCCGCTGGGAGCAGGAGTTCTCCGCCGACGAGGGCCGCAGCTGGGAACTGAACTGGACGATGGACTTCACCCGCACCGGCCCGGCCCTGGGCGGGCTCGCCGCATGAGCCTCATCGTCGAACTGCGCCAGTACACCCTGCACCCCGGCGCCCGGGAGACCCTGATCGAGGTGTTCGAGCGGGCGTTCGTCACCGGGCAGGAAGCCGTCGGCATCACCCTCGGCGGCCGCTTCCGCGACCTGGACGACCCGGACCGCTTCGTCTGGCTGCGCGCCTTCCCCTCGATGGCCGAGCGCCGCCGCTCACTGGAGGCCTTCTACGGCGGACCGGTCTGGCGGGAGCACCGCGACGTGGCCAACGCCACCATGGTCGACAGTGACGACGTCCTGCTGCTGCGCGGGCCGGGCTTCCTGCCGCCGCCGGGGGTCCGCGAGGTGCTCGCGACCGTCTGCCACCCGGCCGGCACCGGCTCCTTCGATGCCGCCTCCTTCGACGCCGCCACCTTCGACGCCGCCACCTTCGACGCCTACGCCGCCCGGCACCTCGGCCCGGAGCACGCGCTGCATCGCACCGAGCACGCCGAGAACGACTTCCCCGCCCTGCCCGTCCGCACCGGCGAGGACGTCCGGGTGTGGTTCGGCCCGGCCGAGGCGCCGCCGCCGGCGCTGTCGTCGCGGTTGCAGCGGCTCCGGCTGGAGCCGGTGACGGCCTGACGGTGTGACGTCATGACGATGTGACGGCCTGACGGTGCGGCGTCATGACGATGGGACGGTGTGAGTGCGCGCGTGCCCCGGCCCCTCGCCGGGGCACGCGGATATCCGGTGGCAGGCCCGGCCCCCGGCGGCGAGGATCACCGCATGCACGCCTTCCTGGAGACCGAACGGCTCGTGTTGCGCCCGTTCACCGACGCCGACGCCGACGCCCTCTTCACGCTGGACGACGACCCCGAGGTCATGCGCTTCATCAACGGCGGTGAGCCGACCAGCCCGGAGACCGTCCGGGCGAAGGTCCTGCCCCGGCTCCTGCACGACTACCCGTGCTTCGGCACCCGCGGCTACTGGGCCGTCGAGGAGGCGTCCACCGGCACCTTCCTGGGCTGGTTCGAGTTCCGCCCCCTCGACGAGCACAGCCCGGCCGTGGTGGAGCTCGGGTACCGGCTCAACCGGTCGTCCTGGGGGCGCGGTTACGCCACCGAGGGCGCGCGGGCGCTGATCCGCAAGGGGTTCACCGAGTTCGGGGTGGAGCGGGTCACCGCGAACACGATGGCCGTCAACTCCCGTTCCCGGCGGGTGATGGAGAAGTCCGGACTGTCCTTCCTGCGGAACTTCACCGGCGACTGGCCCGACGCGATCCCCGGCTCCGAGCACGGCGAGGTCGAGTACGAGCTCACCCGGTCGGCCTGGCAGCGGCAGCTCTAGCACCGCCGCGCGCGGGAAGTCGGCCGGGCCGACTTCCCGCGCTCCTCACCCTGGCAGCGGTCAGGAGCCGGCCGGCAGCAGCGCGGCGACCTCGCCCAGCACCCGGGCCGCCGGCGCCGGGTCGACCAGCCACTTCAGGTGGCTGCCCGGCAGCGTACGGACGTCGTACGGGTTCTCCGGCGTCAGGGCGTCGCCCTCGCGGATCATCCGGTCCTGCATGGCGAGCGGCACGCTGGTGTCCTCGGTCAGCCGCACGTACGTCCGGGGGATCCGGCCCCAACTGTCGCGCTGCGCCCGGTCCTCGGGGGTGCCGGCGTCGAGGTTCTCGTCGGGCTGGAAGGTGTTGAGGAACACCATGAACTCCTCGTCCGTCCCGTCGGCCAAGAAGGCCGACTTGAAGGCGGCCAGGACCCCCGGGTCGGCGGTGCGGAAGTTGCAGCGCAGCAGACCGAGTTCGGCCGGGTTCCCGACCATCGCCGCCGCCAGCCCGGCGGCGTCCACCGTGGCCATCTCGGGCTCTGCGTAGTAGGCGCCGACGGCGAGGTCGACGGGCGCCCAGGCGGAGACGTAGACGATCCGGTCGATCAGGTCGGGCCGCCGGTTGGCCGCGACGGTGGCCGTCAGCCCGCCGCGGCTGTGCGAGACCAGGATGACCGAGCCGTTCCGCTTGGCCCGCTCCAGGATCCCGATCAGGTGCGCGACGTTGTCGGCGAGCGTGACGCCCTTGATTCCCCCGGCCTCGGTGGCGAGTCCGGCGAGGTCCTGCGGCGCCTGGTAGGCCCGCGGGTACGTCGCACCGAAGCCGTGCCCGGGGAGGTCGACGGCGACCGAACGGTGTCCGAGGAGGCCGAGTTCGGCCTGGAGGGGCGCGAAGGAGAAGGAGCTCGCGAAGGCTCCGTGTACCAGGACGAACGTCGGCTGCATCTGTCCACACTCCCTGTCCCCGAGGGCGTCGTGCGAACGACCGGCCCCCATCCGGTGCTCCACCCTACCCAGTGAAGATCATCAGCACTACCCCGAAGAGCCCTGCCACCTGCGGACTTCGCGATCCGCCGGGAGGCGGCGGACACAGCCGCCGGCCGGTCCGCCGTGGAGGCCCTCGCGGAAGGAAGCCTTGGGAGCAAACTTGGCACCCTGCGCCGACGGCGGCGGCCGCGAGGAACAGGAGGAGAGCGGTCACGCCCGACCCCGGTGCCGCTTGAACTCGCGCAGCAGCGCGAGGAGGTTGATCACAGTGCTGGCGGGAACGTTGCCGAGGCTGACCAGGACCCGACCGTCGAGGATCTGCTCGCCCGAAGTGGCGGACGGCCAGAGCAGGCCGAACTCCCGGCCCTCGGTGCGGAGTTCCACGACGAGTTCGGTGAGCTGCGGGGCGGTCAGGTGGTGGATCGCCGGATCGGCCGGGTGAATGGGGTGCAGGGCGTTCACGCGACACCCCCGTCCAGCTCGAACCAGACCCGCTTGCCCAGCGCCTGGGGTTCGGCGCCCCAGCGGTGGGTGAGGCCCTCCACCAGCTGCAACCCCCGCCCGGACTCGGAGAGTTCGGAGGGCGTACAGCGCTCGGGAAGCTTCGAGCTGCGGTCGGCGACGATGACACGAAGGGTGCCGCCCCCGACGCTGAAGGCGACAGCGGGCGAGGAGGTCTGCCCGTGCCGCCAGGCGTTCGCGATCAGTTCGACGAGGGCGGTCTCGGCGTCCGCGATGGCGGACCGGACGTACCCGGCGCGCACCATGACGTCGCGCAACACCTCGCGGGACACGGTGAGGGAGGGAGAGTTGAGGTTGGAGTCACACATGGGGAGATCTCCCAGCAGTGCAGAGGAATGCCGTACGGGCAGGCCCTACTGACGACCCATCCGGTCGGCTGCATGTCCCTGAACTGTAGGCGAATAAGCCTCAACTCTGCAACACTCTCCGCACATGCCCCTACACTTTGCGTAGCCATAGATCGCGGAAGGACGTTGCCCATGGGATTCAGGACTGGGATCAGCGAGCGTCAGCGCCGCTTCGGCGAGGAACTTCGTCGCCTTCGAGATGCCGCCGGCCTCTCAGCCTTGGAGATCGGCGAGGCCCTGGGCGTGAAGGGTCCGAACATCAGCCACACCGAAGCCGGCAGGCTCGGCCTCAATTCAGAGCGCTTGAACGCCTGGCTCGACATCTGCAACATCACGGACCCCCAGTACCGCGCAGGCCTCATCGCCATGAGCGAGAGCTCGGGCAAGGGCTGGTGGAGGGAGTTCAAGCCTCATGTAGTCCCCAGCGCTCTCGATCTCGCGGAGTTCGAAGCCAGCGCAACTGCCCTGGACAGTTACCAGACACTGCTGATCCCCGGACTCCTGCAGACCAAGGCATACAGCGAGGTCATCCACGATTACGCAGAGAAGAAGGTCGAGTTCCGCCAGCGCCGCCAGGAACTTCTGACCGTTGAGAACGCACCACCGTTTCGCACCGTGATCCATGAAGCAGCACTTCACATGATGTACGGGGGACCGACCATCATGCGCGACCAGCTGAACCACCTCATCGAGGTCAGCAGGCTGCCGCATGTGACGATCCAGATCCTCCCGTTCGACTGCACCACCTACTCGTCGAGCGAGACACCCTTCGTACTCATGCATGGGGCTCACACACGCCTGGACACCGTTCTCCTGGAACAGCCTCATAGCTCGTACTTCTTGGGAGACCCTGAGGACGTGGCAGCATTCCGACGGAAGTTCGAGCGGATCAGGGGCTTGGCACTCCCTCCCCTGCATTCCGCCACGCGCTCTCCGTCAGCAACCCAGCGCGATTCGCTGGGCTTGATCCAGCACGTTCGTTACAAGCTCCAGGGAAGATAGCCATGAGCCAACTCAACTGGCAGAAGTCGAGCTTCAGCGGCGACAAGGCCGACTGCGTAGAGATCGCCTCCGACGGCGACCTCGTCTACATCCGTGAGTCCGACGACCCTGCCCAGGTCGTCACCACCACCCGCGCCAAGCTCAACGCGTGGATCAACGGCGCCAAGGCCGGCGAGTTCGACCACTTCACCGCCTGACGTCAGCCGTCAGCCGTCAGCCGTCAGCCGCCGGGCGACCTTCACCCGTGCGACTGAACCGGTGCACCCCATGGCCGGGTCAGCCGGTTACCAGGCCATGGAAACCAGGACCTGGGCCGGGCTACTCGCCGGCGCCGCCGTACTGGTGACGGGCGCGACCCTCGCACCCGTCGCCGGTGCGGCCGGCACGCCGACCGCGCCGCACGATCCGTACACCCGCACCGAGTTGTTCTTCGGCACCGACCGCCCCGATGGCGGGCCTGCCGTCACCGACCAGGAGTTCCAGGACTTCGTCGACGCGGAGATCACCCCGCAGTTCCCCGACGGCCTCACCGTCGAGCAGGCGCGTGGCCAGTACCGGGACCGCTACGGCGTCATCGAGCACGAACGGTCCTACCTGGTCACGCTGTTGTACCCGACCCCCAAGGCGAAGCCGGCCGGCGCCGCCGTCGAGGAGATCCGCCGTGCCTACGACCAGCGGTTCCAGCAGGAGTCCGTGGGCCGGGTGGACGAGTCGGTCAGGGCGTCGTTCTAGCGCAGGAGATCTGCACGGTGGATCCTTAGGCCGGAAAGTCGCTATCCGAAACCGATGATCAGACCATAGGAATGGCTCCACGGCCTGACGGGCCACCCCCGATCGAAGGAGCCATCACCCATGATTCGCCTCCGCACCACCTGTATGGCCATCGCCGGCACCGCTGCCATGCTCGCCCTGACCGCAGCGCCCGCTCAGGCCGCCCCGGGCGACGTCACGACCGTGTGCGGAAGCACGCTCACTCCGACCGGCTACGTCGACGTGAGTTGGGGTTACAGCAGCAGTTGCGGCACGCAGAGCTTCAGCCCGAACATCAAGCAGATAAAGCAGCTCACCGGACTTCCCGTCGGCACCGTGGTCCAGGCCTGCGGCACCACCTACCCGCCCGCGGGCTGGGTCCAGACCAGCTCGTACTACAGCAGCAGCTGCGTCGCCTGGTCGAACCCGAGCTTCAACAACAACGCCTGGCAGCTGCAGCGCGTCTCCTGATCCGGTGACTCCGGCTGCGGCCCGGCCACCCTGCCCCTCTGCTTGTTGATCTAGTGCTGCTCCGCCAGTTCCTCCCGAACCCGCGCCAACTGCTCCACCGTCAACGGGTGGTCGGAGAGCACGAGGGTCCACTGCCAGCGGGCGTCACGCCACCGCTGGCGGTGGTACCCCGGGTTCCTGGCCCACCCGTTGAGGTACGGCGGCTCGTCCAGGGGCTGGCGCACCAGTTGGGCCGCCGTCGGCGCCCCCGGCGACGGCTCGTTGTCGAGGTCCACCACGACGAACCCGGTGTCGGGATCGCCGCAGCCCGCCCCGGACGGCGCCTCCCACGGAGCGTGATCGGTCTCACGAACGGCGACACGGCCACCGAACTCGAGCAGCCACAGCGACGGCGCCCGGAACGCGAACGCGATGACCGTCTCGACATCTTCCGCCGGCGGGTGGCCAGGGCCGTTCGCCACTCGGGGCCTCATCGCTCGGTACAGGCCGGTGAGGGCACTCGGCGGTTCAGCGCCATCGGCAGGCGGCGTGACCGTCACTGGCGCTTCCTGGGGATCGGCCCGATTCCCGGCACGTCGATCAGTCACCCGTGCCGGTGGTCGGGCAAAGTGTTCGGGCAAAGTGTGCTGTCTTTTTCAACCACCAGCGGGCTCGAAGCACCGTCGCCGCTTCGGCGGGGCCGAAGCGGCGACGGGCGAACGAGCCGGGCGCTCAGCCGCAGAAGACGGCCTTGATCAGCCGGTCCAGGGCCTGAGGGAAGGTCTGCGCCGGGTCCGCATCGGAATCGCCGGTGGTCAGTCCGGCGGTCAGGATCCGACTGCCGTCCGGGGTGGCGATCATCAGGGCGCCGTAGCCGCCGGGGGCGCCGCCGTTGTGGTGGACGATGGTGACGTCGCCGTTCTCCGGGCCCAACTCCTGGATGAACAGGCCCAGCCCGTAGCCGAGCATCCCGTGCGGCGTCCGCATCGCGTCCAGCAGCTCGCCCGGCAGCAGCCGGCCGCCGAGCAGGGCGGCGAAGAACACCTGGAGGTCCCGGGTGGTGGAGATCATGTCGCCGGAGCCGCACAGCAACGAGAGGTTCTGGCGGGAGACGTCGACCACCTTCCACTCCTCGCCGTCCTGGTAGCGGCAGTAGCCGTGGGCATGCGGGCCCGGGAGCTCCGACAGGTCGCCCGGCACCACGGTGTCCGCCAGCCCGAGCGGCCGCAGGATCCGCCGCTGCATCTCCTCGGCGTACGAGTGCCCGGTGAGCGCCTCGACCAGCAGCACGGCCAGCGTGTAGTTGGTGTTGGAGTAGCTCTGGTCCGCCCCCGGCTCGAACCGGGCCGGCTTCGCCAGCGCGAACCGCACCAGCTCGTCCGGCTGGTAGCTGTGGAACCGGTTGTCCACCCACGCCTTGCCGATCGAGGGCAGCCCGGGCACGAACTCCCCGTTTTCCAGTTCGCCGGTGCAGTTGTAGACGCCGCTGGTGTGCTGGAGCAGCATCCGCACGGTGATCCGCTCGTCCAGGCCGAACCGGCGCAGGTGCCCGGCGACCGGGGTGTCCAGACCGATCGCGCCGTCGGCGACGAGGTGCAGCAGCAGGGCGGCGACGAAGGTCTTGGTGGTGCTGCCGACCCAGAACTGCCCTTCGGTGGACGGCTTCGCGCTCTCACCCAGCTTGTGCACCCCGGCGCTGCCGACCCATTCGCCGCGCTCGTCGCGCACCCGCAGCTGTATCCCGGCGAAGCCGGCGTCGACGAAGTCCTGGACGGCCTTCCGCAGTTCGGGGCGGTCCTGCGCGGTGCTCTGCTCGGTGCTGTTCATGGTCGTTCCTTCTTCACGGGTCGTGGCGGGGCATGGTGGGCTGCGGTGGGGCGGGCTGTGGCAGGGCGGGCTTTGGTGGGCTGCGCCGGGGGACTCAGAGGCTGTGGGCGGTGATGTCGCCGTAGGCGGTGGTGGCGTGGATGGTCAGGTCGGGGGTGCCGTCGGTGTTCTTCAGGGCGTTGTGGATCCGGCCGTGGCCGGTGCCGGCGTCCAGGGCGGCGGAGACCCCGCGGGCGGCCCCGACCGCGATCTGCCCGTACTCGGTGCGCAGGGTGACGGCGCCGCCTACGGCCTCGGCGATCCGCAGGTCGCCCTTCTGGGTGTGGATCTCGGCGGGGCCGCCGAGCCGGCCGACGGCGATGTCCCCGTCCTGGAGGGCGAGGCGGGCGCCGGCGGTCTCGTCGAGCTTGACGGTGCCCTGAGCGACCTTGAGGGTGACGTCGCCGAGGCGGCCGACGCCGCGGAACTCGGCGAGCGCGGCCGTGGCGTCGATCCGGGAGCCGGCCGGGAGCTGGACGGTGACCTCGACGGAGCCGGAGTTGCCGAGGAGGCGGTGCTTGGCCTCCGGGGTCACCACCCGGAGCACGCCGTCGGCGTAGGCGACCTCGACCCGCTCCGCGGCCTTCACGTCGCGGCTCTTGGTGCCGTCGGCGGGCCGGACCTCGACGACGGTGTCGGCCCGGTCGGCGGCGATGAACCGGATGCGGCCGGCGGGGACGTCCAGGACGGCCGAGACCGGGGCGGGGGTGGCGAACTTCTGCATCGTGCTCTCCTTCTCCTCGGCGTCGGGACCCTTTGGCCCCGCCGCTTTCTGATGAAGGAAACGCTACGTTGCGTTCCAACTCTCGGCAACTATCTTGTTGCGCGAAATCGCCATAACTACAGGTCAGTGACGTGCAATCATTGCAACGGCCCTGCCGGGAATGCAACGACCCTCACTCCATGCGTTGCAATGGAATGAGGGTGAACGCTATGCCGGAGCCGCTGCGGCGGGCAGCCGGGCGCTACCCGCGCCCAGCGCAGCCCCACGGCCACGGGCAGCGGCGCTCGTTCAGCAGCACCGAGACCGTGTCGTCCTGGGCGTTGGTGACCGCCAGGTCCAGCCCCCCGTGACGGGTGAACCGCCCGGCCACCACCGCGTCCGGGGTGGAGTAGTCGCCGGACCCGGTCGCCAGGAACTCCGGCGCCCGGAAGCTGCCGTCGCCCTTGCCCCGCAGCAGCGCCACCGAGTTGTCGCCGGTCGCCAGGGCCAGGTCGGACGTGCCGCGGCCGGTGAAGTCGCCCACCGCGACCGAGACCGGCGCGCTGCCCGCCGGGTAGGCGTGCACCGGCTGGAAGGTACCGTCCCCGTTGCCCAGCAGGACCAGGGCGGCGTGCTCCGAGTCGGCGAGCACCAGGTCGAGCAGGCCGTCCCCGCGCAGGTCGCCGACGGCCACCGAGACCGGGACGCCCCCGACCCGGTAGTCCGTCCGGGCGCCCAGCGTGCCGTCGCCGTTGCCCGGGAAGACCGCCACCTTGCTGACCCCGTCCAGGGCGACCACCAGGTCGAGGTGGCCGCTGCCGCCGAGGTCGGCAAGGGCGATCGAGGCCGGGTTGGAGTTGTCGCCGGTCGGGTAGTCGCGCGGCGCCCGGAAGGTGCCGTCCCCGTTGCCCAGCAGCACCGAGACGCTGCCGTCGCCGGAGTCACCCAGGTCGGCCACCGCCAGGTCCAGTGTCCCGGTGCCCCGGAAGTCGCCGAGGGCGACCGCGTCCGGGTGCGAGCCGGTGGCGAAGGGGCGGGGCGGCTGGAAGGTGCCGTCCCCGTTGCCCAGCAGCACCGAGACCCCGCTGGCGTCCTGGTCGGCGACCACCAGGTCCTGCACGCCGATGCCCCGGAGGTCGCCCGTCGCGATCGCGGTCGGGCCGGGCCCGGCCGGGAAGGTCCGCTGCGGGGCGAAGCCGCCGTGGCCGTCGTTCAGCAGGATCGACACCGTCCCGTCGGCGGCGTTCGCCACCGCCAGGTCGCTCCGGCCGCTGCCGGTGAAGTCGCCCACCGCGGCCGCGCGCGGGTTGTGCCCCACCGGATGGTCCGTCGTGGGGGCGAACCCCCCGTTGGGGGCGAAGTCGGGGGCGAAGTCGGGGGCGAAGTCGGGGGCGAAGTCGGGGGCGAACGCCCCGACCGCCGCCACACCGCCCGGCGGCCCCACCAGTGCGCCCGCCGCCAGCAGCACCGCCGCCACGGCGGCCCGACCGGCCCTCGGTCCTCGCATTCCCGCACCTCTCCCGTCCCGGGCGCCGGGCGGCGCCGCTTCTGGGCGCGATGGTCACCCGGCGGGGAAGGGTGCGGGCGCAGCGACACCCCGGGGTCGCCGGAAAGGACGGGAACCCGGCAGGGCCGGCGGCGGGTCCGGCGGCGGGTCCGGCGACGGGTCCGGCGACGGGTCCGGCGACGGGCTCAGGTGCGGGGCTCATGCACCGCGCTCACGCCCCGGCGCCGGTCCGCAGCAGCCGGTCGGCGAGGTCGACGGCCTCCCGGACCGGGACGAGCCGGCAGTCGGCGCCGCCGATCCGCCCGACGCCGACCCCCTCGGCCTCGGCCAGCACCCGGGCGCCCAGCGCACCGAAGTGCAGGTCGTCCAACTCGGCCGCCTGGAAGGCGATCCAGCCCTCCGGGGTGACGCAGCGGTACTCCCGCTCCCGCACCCCGGGCTGGCGCAGGTCGGCGAGGTGGAAGGCGGTGAAGCGGGCCATCTCGACGCCGAGCATCAGCACCCGGGCGTCCAGTTCGTACAGCCGCCCGAGCGGGGAGTCCGGGCCGAGGTGGGAGGTGAGCGGGTGCCGGTCGGTGATCTCCCCCGCCCGCGGGCCGACCGCCGCCCACGAGGTCTGCGGGTGTCCGCTGCGCAGGGCGCCGGGCCGGGTACGGACGGCCTCGGAGAGCGCGCCCAGGGTCGGGGAGGCCGGGGTGGTCGCCGGGTCGAAGCGCGGCATCCGCGCCCGGTACTCCTCGGCCTCCGCCGCCGAGAGCCCCGCCACCGCCGCCTGGTAGATCCGGGAGGTCGAGGAGTTCTCGGGCGTCCCGGTGAACGCCACCAACGTCCCCTCCTCGCCCAGGACTTCGAGCAGCGCGTCGACCACGCCCGCCGCCCCGCCCTCGACCGGCCCGAGCGCCCGCAGCGACGCCTGGACGTGCAGCACCATGCCCGCCCGGACCCCGAGCCCGGCGAACCCGTCCACCAGATCGGCGACAGAGATCACCGCGATCCCCTCCTCCACCTCAGGCCTCGACCATCCGCTCCACGCGCTCCGCACCGGCCGTACGCTCCGCACGCGCCCGTTCGGCCGCCCGCTCCGCCGCCGCCGGCAGCGGCACGTCGAGCCACGGGGTGACACTTTCCCCCATCCCCTGCGCGAAACGCACCCCCAGGCCGGTCAACGCCCCCGACTCACCCAGCCGTTCGACCGCCTCCGCCGTGTACCGCCGCCAGAGCGCGAACTGCGCCCGCGCCCGCTCGGCGGCCTCCCCGGCCAGGCCGTCGTACGCGGCCGTCCGGGTGCCCCAGTACTCGGTGACGGCCAGGTGCGCGTACGTGCCCTGGAGCAGGCCCTCCAGCGGGCGCGGGTCGGGCCGCCAGGGGGCGAAGTACAGCCGGTCGTCGGCCCGGTCGTAGAGGTCGTACAGGTCGAGCACCGCCCCGAGCTTCACGTGCTGGAACTCGTGCGCGAGCAGCAGCGCCAGCGTCGGCGCCGTCGCGGGCCGGGCGATGCCCACCGCGCCGTACGCCTGCCGGGCCGCCGAACTGACGTCCCGCCCGGCCGGGCCCGGCCGCAGCGGGGTCACCGTGGCCAGCCCGGCCCGGATGCCTTCCGCGTACGCCGGAAGGTCCCGCCCGAGCAGCTCCCAGGCCTCGCGCAACGCGCCCGTCCAGCCCAGCAGTTCGGCCTCCGACAGCCGCTCGGCCACCGGGTGGTCATGGCTGTCCCGCAGCGGGTCGAGGTCCTCCAGGGCGACCGTCCAGCCCCCGGCCAGCCGGATCCGCCGTAGCGGCTGGTCCAGCACCGTGGTCACCGACCCGTCGGCGGCCCGCACCTCGAAGCCGCCCGGCCGCCCGGTGACCACCGCCTCCCCGTCCGCCACCGCGACCCGCCCCAGCGTCGGCAGGTGCAGCCACCCGCCCCGCACCGGCACCGGCACCGCGTCCCCCCGCCCGGCCCGCACCGCCGCCGCGGCCGCCAGCGCCGCCAACGGCCCCAGCCCCACCGTCAGGTCCCCGGCGATCCGCCGCGCGGCCCACGCCCTCGCGTACGGGTGCGCCAGCACCGCGTCCACCGCCCCGGGCGCCACCCCGTCCAGCTCGGACAACAACCCCCAGGCCGCCGCCCGCCCCTGCCCGGAGGCATCCCAGGCGGCGGCCAACATGGCCCGGGTGAGCGAGAGTTGGGCCTTCCCGAGCGCCGCGACGGTGTCGGCGCCGCCGTACCCCCGGGCCAGTTCGTCGAGTTGCCGCTCGTCGAGCGCCGCCGGGAGCACGGGCGCCCCGCTCTGGGCGGGAACGGCCGGGCGGGAGTGGTCGGTGAGTTCGTTGATCAGCTTCATGAGGTCACCGCAGTAGACGGAGGGATTGTCGAAACCGGTACCGGCCCGGTACCGGTGGGCGTACAGTCCACCGCCGCAACTGCGGACCACGGGGCACGCCCGGCAGGCCTCGCTCAACCCGGCCAGTCCCAGTTGCCGGGCAACGATCCCGGGGTGCAGTGCCACCTCGTCCAGGCTGTGCGAGTAGACGTCGAGCCCGGTCTCGGGCGCGCCGTCGTAGGCCGTCTTCAGGCTGTCGGCCATCTCGAAGCTGCCGTCCGTCTCCAGCACGACGAGATCGCTGGGCTCCAGGCCGAGCGACTCGGTGAGGCTGGACAGTCCGTGCAACGTCCGGTGGACGGATTCGAAGGTCCGGGCGGCGAATGGGCGCCCGTCCGCCTCCCAGAGCGCGTGGACCGTCAACAGCCAGTCGGCGTACGGGGTGTCGCCACCACCCTGGATCCTCTTCGGTGGATCCTCCCAGGTGGCGTGCGGCAGCAGGAAGTCGACGGCCGGAGGCTCCAGCTCGGCCAGCGCCCGGTAGACCGCGGCCGGGTCGTTCTCGATGTCGATGGTGCACAACAGCCCTGCGTACAGCGGCCGGTACTCGGGGCGACGCAGCCGCTCAACGGCCTTCAGCACCAGCGGATGGCTGCTACGTCCGTCGGCGAACCGGCGGTGGCGGTCGTTGGCGATCCGGTCGCCGTCCAGGGAGATCCCCACGCGGATGCCCAGCTCGGCGAACAAGTCGCAGAAGGCGTCGGAGAGTTGGACACCATTGGTGTGGATGCGCAGGTCGATTGCGCAACCGGGCGGCAGCGCCGCCCGGAGCGCCTCGGCGGCGTGGCGCAGACGGTCCGGGCCGGCTAGCAGGGGCTCTCCCCCGTGCAGGACGACCCGGACAGCAGGCAGCCGGTGGGCCGCGGCGTGCTCGCCGATCCGCTCGGCGATGGTGCTCAGGACGTCCTCGCCGACGACCTTGGGGCGTCGTCGCCAGCTGGTGTCGGCGTGCTCGTACACGTAGCAGTGATCGCAGGCGAGATCACACCGGCTGTGGACCTTCACCACGAACTGGGTGAAGGGTCGCGGAGTTGGCGTCATGATCGATCGGATCCCGCGGGGTCGACGGCGAATCAGCCGATCAGATGGAGGAGTTGAAGGCCGCGATCGGCACTGCGCCGACCCCGGCATCCGGGAGGGCTCGCCGGATCCTGGCCGAGAGTTCCTCGGCGCCGAGCTGGGCGAGGTCGGCGAGTGACGGACGCTCGTCGGCCGGGGCGACCTGAGGCTCCGTCAGTTCTGTGCGTGGCATGGTGTCCAGTGCGAGTGTCATGTTCGATTCTCTTCCGCGAGGGGGGTTAGAGAGAAGCACGGCCGGGTATATACCTCGGCTTGATCGCAAGGGTACTGGTCGCACGCAAGCTGCGGAGTGTCCTTGCACAGCCCTAACTGCCCGTTACCCTCTCCGTACTGCGAAGTCTCGCCAAAAGTTCATCCATTCGGCGGTCGCGCATCAGCACCTGACCGGCGCACTGGCCGCGCACCTGCCCGGGGTCCGCTCACACTGGTGGTGCTTCCACGATGAGGTCCGCCCGGCCGGCCCCGACGCCTCCGTCCGCCAGGTTGCCCAGCGCCGCCCGGGTGTCGGGGTGCTCCGGCCCCAGCGCGTCGACGAGCACCGCCACCGCCCGCTCGTCCAGCTCCCGCGCACCGTCCGGATCGCCGGACGCCCACAGCGAGTTGGCGTGGTTCACGAGCGCGGCCCCGACGTAGCGGTGCCGCTCCCCCAGCCGCTCCCGCAGCCCGGCGAGCACCCGCCCGGACAGTGCCGCCGCCTCTTCGGTGCGCCCGTCCCGCAGCAGCAACACCGCGAGGTTCCCGGCGGCCAGCAGGGTGGTCGGGTGCTCCTCGCCGAGGTGACCGCGGTGGTATTCGAACGCGGCCCGGGCCAGTTCCACCGCCCGCTCGGTCCCGCCCAGTGCGGCCAGGTCGGCGGCGAGGTTCCCGGCGGCGGCGGCGGTCTCCGGGTGGTCGGCACCGTGCCGGGCCAGCAGCCGGCGGTACGCCTCCTCGTCAGCGGCCCGGGCCTCCTCGTACCGGCCGAGCCGCCGCAGGGCGCCGCCGAGGTGACGCAGGGCCTTCAGGGTGCCGTCGTGGTCCTGGCCGTACCGACCGCGGTAGCGCTCCACCGCCTCCGCCAGCCGGGCCCGCGCCTCCTCGTACCGGCCGAGCTCGCACAGGCCGCGGGCGTGGTTGACCACCGAGGAGAGGGTGAACGGGCTGTCCTCGCCGAGCAGTGCGCGCTGGCGGCCCAGCGCCTCGGCGTGCCGGGTGACGGCGGCCTCCAGGTCGCCAGCCAGGAAGTCGGACAGGGCCAGGTTGTTGACCATCATCGTGGTGCGCGGGTGGTCCACGCCGAGGACCAGCTCGGCGGCCGCGAGGGTGCGCCGGTCGAGTTCCTGCGCCTCGGTGTAGCGGCCGAGTTGGCGCAGGTCGCCGCCGAGCCCCGAGGCCGCGACGATGGTGTGCGGATGCTCCGGGCCGAACATCTCGGTCAGCCGTTCCCACACCTCCCGGTCGGTCCGGTACGCCTCCTGCGCCGCCCCCCGCAGCCGCAGCACGTTGCCGAGTTCGACCCGCAGCAGGAGCGCCGCCAGGTCCTCCGGGTCCCAGGCCGCCAGTGCCTTCCCGGCCAGCTCACCGGCGGCCTCCAGCAGACCCCGGTGCCGCAGGTAGCGGACCGACGCGGCGATCCACCGCCGCACCAGCGGATCAGCGCTCCCCACCGCGCCGGACGGCCCCAGGTGCGGCAGCAGCGCCGCGAACCGGGGCCAGTCCTCCACCCGGTCCGGATCGCCGGAGCCGACCAGCGCCAGGGCCTCGTGCACGGCGGCCCGGACGGACGGACGGTCGGCCTCGGGCACCTGGTCGCGCAGCAGCGCCTGGAGGATCCGGTGCACCCCGAGCGTCCCGCCGCCCTCGGCGTCGTAGCGGACCAGGCCGTACTGGTTCACGGTGCGCAGGATCTCCCCGACCGCCAGCCGGCCGTCCTGGTCCTGCGGCGGCCGGATCATCCGGACGGCCGGCTCGCTGTAGAACACCTCGATCGGGATGGCGTCCGGCCCGAGGAAACCGCAGAGTTCCAGCAGCCGCACCGCCGGGGCGTTGATCCGCCGCAGGTCCGCGCCGACGATCCGGGCGGTGGCGGCGATGGCGGCCGGGCCGTCGCCCGGAACGGGCCGGTCCAGCACCTCGGTGAGCGCCTCGTCCAGCAGTTGCAGGTAGGTGGCGGCCGGCATCGGGGTCTCCTGCAGCCAGCGCGCGGCCTGGTCGACGGCGAGCGGCAGGTCGCCGAGCCGGTCCGCGATCGACTCGGCCTCGTCGGACGGCATCGCGGGGTTGAACCGCCGCAACAGCCGCACGCTCTCCGCCCGGTCGAACACGTCGACCTCGGCCCGGCCGGGGTGCCGGGCCCAGCGTCGGTCGCGCGAGGTCACCAGGACGTGTCCGTCGGCCGTTCCGGCGGGGAGCCAGGGCGCCAGCGCCTCCGAGTCCTCGGCGTTGTCGTAGACCAGCAGCCAGCGCCCGTACGGCTGCCCCTGCTCCAGGGCGCGGAGCAGCGCGCGGGCGGCGCGCCGGACATCCTCGTCGGCGGGCAGCCCGAGGGCCGCGGCCAGTTCGGCGAGTTGCCGGGGGACGTCGGCCGGCTCCGCGGCCCGGATCCACCAGGACACCTCGTACCCGGCGGCGAAGCGGTGGGCGTACTCGGCGGCGGTCTGCGACTTGCCGACCCCGCCCATGCCGTAGAGCACCTGGACCGGTACCGGGCCGGACGGTCCGGTGAAGCGGTCGCGCAGCCGGTCGAGCAGCCGGCCGCGGCCGGTGAACGCGGGGTCGCGCGGTGGCAGCGACTGCACCGACGGGCGGCCGTCCGGGTGGCGGGCGGGCCGCGCGGGCGTCTCCTCGACCTCGACCCAGCGACCCGCGCCGGGCGGCGGCCCCAGTAGCTCGAACAGCGCGGACTCCGCGGACTCGGCCTGGCGGCCCGCCAGTTCGGGCACCGACCGCCCGCCGAACGGTTCCGGCAGCGGTCCGGCGGCCACCGACACCGCCGCGACCGCGCCGTCCCGGCCCTCACCGAACCGACGCCACAGCTCGGCCGCGCGCGGCAGTGCCAGGTACTCGGGCGACAACAGCGCCAGCATTCGCCCGTCTCCCTCCAGCGGCCCGTCGGCCTCCGGCAGCGCACCGCCGGCGTCCGCCGGGGCGGCCGCGCTGTGCAGCGTGGCCAGGTAGCCGAACCCGGTCAGCACTGCGGCGGCCCACTCCGCCCACATCCGGTCTCCCGGGGCGTAACTCACGTACAGCTGACGGGACCTGGTCCGACCCGGCCGCAGGTAGGCCGCGTACAGCCGACGGCGGACCCGGTCCGGGACGGGACGCAGTTCCCGCACCCGGCCGTCGGTGAGCCAGGCCGCCAGCCGCTCGTACGCGCCGAGCAGGCTCCGGTGCTGGCTGGGCCGGTCGGCGACGGTGGCGGGCACCTCCTCGTAGGCGTAGAAGGGCTTGTACGGCACCTCCACGTCATGCCAGTACGCGTCGGCGCGTTCGCTGCCGAGCCAGCGGTCCAGGTAGGGGGCGAAGGCGTCCCGGACGAGGTCCCGCCCGGCGGCGAGGCCGGCCCGTTCTGTCTCCTCGACCCGCATCGGCACCGGGAACACCCGGATGTCCCGCACGTCCGCGTCGGCGATGGCGTGCGCGGCGTCGACGCCGCCGCGGATGCTCTGGGCGCTCAGGGTGAAGCAGTCGACCACGGTGTCGGGCAGCAGCACGGTGCAGATGCCCGAGGTGTCGCTGACCCCGGTCCTGCTGTCGATCAGCACGTAGTCGTACGAGGTGGTCCACCGCTCGCGCAGCGCGGTCAGGAACTCGGCCCCGCGGATGTCGCTCCGGGTGTAGAAGCTGCGCCAGTTGAAGCTGGTGACGGCGGCCGAGTAGGCGCTGTCCTGGCGCCCGGCGGGCATCAGGTCGAGGCGGCCACCGGCCGGCAGGTCGAGGGCCAGGCCGCACAGGTGCTCGTCGAGCCGGCCCGGCGCGTCGAGCCACTCGCGCGGACCGAGACCCGGTGCCTCGGTGGCGCGCGGCAGCGCCTGGTCGACGTAGGCGCGGAGCAGGTCGATCAGGCCGGGTGTGCTGCGCAGTTCGGGGTCGATCAGCAGCGGGTGGTAGTAGCGGTGCAGGCCGGGGGCTTCGAGGTCCCAGTCCACCACAAGGACGCGCAGGCCCTGACTGGCCAGGATCCAGCCGAGGTTGGCCAGGGCCATGGTCCGGCCGGTGCCGCCCTTGAAGGAGTAGAAGGTCACGATCGAGCCGGTCGCGGGCGGGGCGGCGACCTCGACGGACGTCGGCTGGGTCTGCTCGGCGCTCATGGCTACGGCTCTCCTCGGCTCGACTGGTCGGCGACGGGTGACGGATCGACGGCGGGTCCCGGTGGAGTGACGACCGGCCTGGACGGACCGGTCGCCTGGCTCGGCAACCGTGCCCCGGGGGCCGGCCCGGCCGGGACGGCGAGCCCGGGCAGCATCGGCACGCCCGGTTCGAGCCCGAAGGAGGCGCGCACGGCGTACGGGTCTTCTTCGTCGAACTCGTCGTCCAGCAGGCGGTTCTGGGCGACCGTCACGGCTCGCAGGAGTTCGCTCTCGAAGCGCTCCCGGGTCACCTTCACCCGGAAGAGTGGTTCCGGCCCGGAGCGGTGCAACCAGTTGCGCGGGAACACCGCGCGCACCCCGTCCCAGAGTTGCGCGCGGGCCGGCCCTTCCGGCGGGTCGTCCGTCCCGACCGGCACCAGGACCCCGGTGACCGGGTGGTTCTGGTCGTCGTACTCGCGCAGTGCCTGCCGGTACGGCTCGCGCCCCGCCGACCACGGGTCCACCAACAGCACGCTGACCTGGTTGCCCTCCCGGGCCCGGTCGAGGTCCCGGATCAGCCCGGGGCCGACCTCGTCCATGGTCGTGATGTGCCCGGCCCTGGTGACCACCCGCTGGGCCTGGGCCACCAGGGAGGGCACCGTCGGCGGGTGGTAGGGCGCCCAGTCCCAGGGCTGCGGGCCGTACCGCCCGCCACCCGCGGGCTCCGCCGGTGATGCGTCGCCCGGGCCCGCCCGGCCGGCCGCCACGAACAGCCGGACCAGTCCGGGCCTGGCCGACGGCGGGTCCGCATCGGGCGTCGGGGGCCAGCCGTCCACCCGGCCGAGATCCAGGGACGGCAACTCGCCGAGACACTGGGCGGCCGCCTCCCGCACCCGCTCCGCGATCACCTTGACCACCCGGAGGTAGTCCAGCCCCCTCGGATCGGCCCGCAGCAGGGCCCGTAACCCGCCGGCGGCGTAGGCCTCGCCGAGGTCGTGCTGGACGTACTGGATCCGCAGCACCTCGGCCGGCAGTTCGGCGGGCAGCGGCTCCCAGAGCACCGGGATCAGGGCAGGCACCGCGGCGCCGGTCAACTCCCGGTGTCTGACGACTCGTTCGTTGAACGCCATCCATTCCTTGCCGCAGTACGCGCTGGCGAAGTACGCCCGGGAGTACAGCGCGACCAGGGTGCGGCAGGTGGCGACCGTCCCGGAGAGCTGCCGCTCCCAGTCGTCGCCGAGCCGCAGCCGCTCGGTGTCCCGGTAGCCGAGTCCGTCCGGGCCGGCGGCCGGTTCCAGGCAGGCCAGTTCGTCCTTGAGGTCGCTGAAGAACTGGTCCACGAAGCTACCGCCGGACACCTGGTCCCGGTGCGCGTAGCTGAAGAAGAAGAACGGCTCCACGGCACCCCCGGCCACAGCCCCTGATCCGTCGACCCGGACCACCGTACCGGCGGGACGGCCGGAATCGGGGGGCAACTCCGAAGATGGCACCCCGGGCCGGACGTCACGGGCAGAGGCGCTCCACCCGCCACCCCGTGGAGCCGGCCGGGTCGGCGAGGTAGCGGAGGCGGTCGTGCAGGCGGTTCTCGCGCCCCTGCCAGAACTCGACGCTCTCCGGGACGACCCGGTAGCCGCCCCAGAACGGCGGGACGGGGACGCCCTCGCCCTCGGGGTAGCGGCGTTCGAGGTCGGCGTAGCGCTGTTCGAGGACGGCGCGGTCGCTGACCGGGCTGGACTGTTCGCTGGCCCAGGCGCCGAGTTGGGAGCCGTGCGGGCGGGTGCGGAAGTAGGCGGCGGTCTCGTCCCGGCCGACCTTCTCGACCCGGCCCTGGACGATCACCTGGCGGGCCAGCGCGATCCACGGGAAGAGCAGTCCGGCGTAGGGGTTGGCGGCGAGCTCGGAGCCCTTGCGGGAGCCGTAGTTGGTGAAGAACACGAAGCCGCGCACGTCGTAGCTCTTGAGCAGGACGGTGCGCGAGCTGGGCCGGCCCTGGGCGTCGGCGGTGGAGAGCACCATGGCGTTGGCCTCCACCACCCCGGCCTCGTCGGCCTCGTGGAACCAGCGGGTGAACTGGCCGATCGGCTCGGGTGCGAGCTGCTCCTCGGCCAGGCCCTCGTGGACGTAGTGCTTGCGCATCACGGTGAGGTCCGGGCCGGGGCGGTCCTCGCCGGCCGGGGTCCGGGTGGCGGGGCTCGGGGGCGTCGACTGGGCGCGTTCCGGGGTCTGCACGCCAACATCATCCCGTACGACAAGCAACCGGCACCGCTACCTCCGGACAAACCCCGGCCGGAGATATGGTGACTCGCCACCGCTTGGCCGCCCGCCGTACGGGGAATTGTCCGGAACTTGGCGTTTGGTTCCAGGGGCCCCCCGGGCACGACCGACCCTCGGCGGGAAAGTCAAGTGGTCCCCACGGGAAACATCACCGCGGTGGTGTATGGCGCAATGCACCCCGTGCCTGTCACTCTGGCACCGAGTGCCAACCACGATTCGGTCACTGGCGAACCGCCCCCACCACGGCGGAGCGCCGATCCCAGAACTGAAGGAGCCGTCGCATGTCCGACTTCGTACCCGGGCTTGAGGGAGTCGTCGCGTTCGAGAGCGAAATCGCCGAACCCGACCGTGAAGGCGGCGCCCTGCGGTACCGCGGTGTCGACATCGACGACCTGGTCGGCCACGTCTCCTTCGGCCACGTGTGGGGCCTGCTCGTGGACGGCAAGTTCAACCCCGGCCTGCCGGCCGCCGAGCCGTTCCCCATCCCGGTGCACTCCGGCGACATCCGGGTCGACGTCCAGTCCGCGCTCGCCATGCTCGCCCCGGTCTGGGGCCTGAAGCCGCTGCTCGACATCTCCGCCGAGCAGGCCCGCGACGACCTCGCCCGCGCCGCCGTGATGGCGCTGTCCTACGTCGCCCAGTCCGCCCGCGGCCAGGGCCTGCCGATGGTCCCGCAGAGCGAGATCGACAAGGCCGAGACGGTCGTCGAGCGGTTCATGATCCGCTGGCGCGGCGAGCCGGACCCGAAGCACGTCAAGGCCGTCGACGCCTACTGGACCTCCGCCGCCGAGCACGGCATGAACGCCTCCACCTTCACCGCCCGGGTCATCGCCTCCACCGGCGCCGACGTCGCGGCCGCGCTCTCCGGCGCGGTCGGCGCGATGTCCGGCCCGCTGCACGGCGGCGCCCCGTCCCGGGTGCTCGGCATGATCGAGGAGATCGAGCGCACCGGCGACGCCACCACCTGGGTCAAGAACGCGCTGGACAAGGGCGAGCGGCTGATGGGCTTCGGCCACCGCGTCTACCGCGCCGAGGACCCGCGCGCCCGCGTGCTGCGCCGCACCGCCAAGGAGCTCGGCGCCCCGCGCTTCGAGGTCGCCGAGGCGCTGGAGAAGGCCGCGCTGGAGGAGCTGCACAACCGTCGCCCGGACCGCGTGCTCGCCACCAACGTCGAGTTCTGGGCCGCGATCATGCTGGACTTCGCCGAGGTCCCGGCGCACATGTTCACCTCGATGTTCACCTGTGCGCGCACCGCGGGCTGGTCGGCGCACATCCTGGAGCAGAAGCGCACCGGTCGCCTCGTGCGCCCCTCCGCGCGCTACATCGGCCCCGGCCCGCGCCGCCCCGAGGCCGTCGAGGGCTGGGACGCCATCGCCCACTGAGCTCCCACTGAGCTCCCGACGAGCGCCCGCCGAGCGCCCGCCGAGCTCTCGTCGAGCTCTCGCCGAGCGCCCGAACGAGCGCCCACTGAGCTCCGCTCGGCCGCCGCCGAGCCGGCTCCGCACCACCCCTGACCAGCGGGTCCGGCTCCGGCCGGGCCCGCTGTTCGCATGCCGATGAGCAGTCAACATCACAATCTCAGCGGGCGGACGACCGTACCCCCGCACGGCCCCCAGCCAGTAGGCTGCGCGCGTGGCTCAGATCCAGATCCCCGCTGACATCAAGCCCGCAGACGGCCGTTTCGGCTGCGGACCGTCCAAGGTGCGCCCCGAGGCCCTGAGTGCCCTCGCCGCCACCCAGACCTCCCTGCTCGGCACCTCCCACCGCCAGGCCCCGGTCAAGAACGTGGTCAAGCGCGTGCGCGAGGGCGTGAGCAGCCTCTTCTCGCTGCCGGAGGGCTACGAAGTCGTCCTCGGCAACGGCGGCTCCACCGCCTTCTGGGACATCGCCGCCTTCGGCCTGGTGCGGGAGAAGTCCCAGCACCTGGACTTCGGCGAGTTCTCCTCGAAGTTCGCCTCCTCGGTCAAGGCCGCCCCCTGGCTGGCCGAGCCGACGGTGATCAAGACCGCCCCGGGCACCCACCCGCTGCCGGTCGCCGAGGCGGGCGTGGACGTCTACGGCCTCACCCACAACGAGACCTCGACCGGCGTCGCGATGCCGATCAAGCGCCCGGCGGGTGCGGACGACGGCTCGCTGGTGCTGGTGGACGCCACCTCGGGCGCCGGCGGCCTGCCGGTCGACATCACCGAGACCGACGTCTACTACTTCGCCCCGCAGAAGTCCTTCGCCTCCGAGGGCGGCCTGTGGCTGGCCACCTTCTCCCCGGCCGCCCTGGAGCGCGCCGCCGAGATCGCCGGCTCCGGCCGCTACGTCCCGCCGTTCTTCTCGCTGCCGACGGCCATCGACAACTCGTCGAAGGACCAGACGTACAACACCCCGGCGCTCTCCACGCTGTTCCTGCTGGCCGACCAGCTGGAGTGGATGAACGGCAACGGCGGGCTGGACTGGGCCGTCGCCCGTACTGCTGATTCCTCGTCCCGGCTGTACGCCTGGGCGGAGAAGTCCCCCTACGCGACCCCGTTCGTGGCGAACCCGGCCGAGCGCTCCCAGGTGGTCGGCACCATCGACTTCGACGAGTCGGTGGACGCCGCCGCGGTCGCCAAGGCACTGCGTGCCAACGGCATCGTGGACACCGAGCCGTACCGCAAGCTGGGCCGCAACCAGCTGCGCATCGCGATGTTCCCGGCGATCGACCCGGCGGACGTCGAGGCGCTCACCCACTGCATCGACTACGTGGTGGAGCAGCTGGCCGGCTGAGCCTCCGAGGACACGGCTGAGGGGGCTGAGCCTCCGAGGACACGGCTGAGGGGGCTGAGCCTCCGAGGACACGGCTGAGGGCCACCGCCTGCGGGCGGTGGCCCTCAGCCGTGTCCGGGGCCGACGTTCCTGGGCTGACCTGCCGGGGCCGGCGTGCCGACCGGCCGGGGGCCGGGCTACCGGCTGCCCGCTACTTGCCGGCCAGCGAGCTGATCAGTACGACGACCAGCAGCAGCACCAGGGTGCCGGAGACGATGCGCATTCGAGTCTTGGGGTCCACGGTCATCGAGCGTACCTGTGGCTCACACCCGGACGAACCCGAGGCCCTCGGCCCCGAGCCCCCCTCCTTCGGACCCAGACCCGCCCTAGTCCGCCAGCGCCCAGGAGCGCAGCGACTCGTAGTGGGCGAAGCCCCCGTCCAGGTCGCTCTTCATCAGGTGCAGCTCGGCGGCCTCCCACTCCGGCCCCCGGTAGGGCGCCAGCGCCGCCGCCAGGGCGTCCAGCCCGGCCGCGGCGACCCGCTGGACGGCCCGCCGGTGGCCGCGCGGGGAGCCGGCCCGGGCCAGCGTGAGGTGGGGGTGGAAGGCGACGGCGTCGGGCTCCCCGCCGACCTCGGCGACGGCCTCGATGACGTCCTCGGCGAGCCGGCGCAGCTCCCTGGTCCGCCCCTCGACCCCGGCCCAGAGCACCCGCTCGCCGAACCGGCCGGAGCCGGCGATCCGCAGCCGGTGCGCCGGGTGCACGGCGGCCACGGCCGCCAGGGCGGCCTCCAGCTCCGGCAGCCGCTCGGCGGGCACCTGGCCGAGGAAGGCCAGGGTCAGGTGCCAGCCCTCGACGGCGGTCCAGCGCAGCCGGTCCGCCCCGGGCAGGGCGCGCACCGGCTCGACGGCGGCGCAGAGCCCCTGTAGTGCCTCGGCGGGCGGCAGGACAGCCACGAACAGCCTCATGGTCCGATCTTCCCCTGCTCGGCCGTTCGGTGTAGAACGGATTTCCATGAAGATCCGCAACGGGGGTCCCGCGGACGTCCCCGACATCCTGTCCCTGCTCGACGGCGCCGTCTCCTGGCTGGCCGCCCAGGAGCGCACCGGCCAATGGGGCGACCAGCCCTTCAGCACCAACCCGGCCCGGGTCGACCAGGTCGCCTCGTACGCCGAGGAGCCCTTCCTGATCCGCCTCGCGGTGGACGAGGACGGCCGTACGATCGGCTGCTGCGTGCTCAACGAGGACCGCGGCAAGTGGATCCCCGCCGCAGATGAACGCGAGCTGTACGTGCGCAGCCTGGTCACCGACCGCAGCCGCAAGGGCTCGGGCATCGGCGCCGCGCTGATCGCCGACGCGATCGAGGAGGCCCGCCGGCGCGGCATCGGCCTGCTGCGGGTGGACTGCTACGCCGGCAACGACCGCAAGCTGGTCGGCCTGTACCGGGCGCTCGGCTTCACCGAGACCGTGGGCTTCGAGGTCGAGCAGCCGTCCGGCCTCTGGCCCGGCCAGGTGCTGGAGATCCGGCTCTGACGGAGCGTCAGAGAACCCCGGAATCATCTTCCGGGATTCTCTGACCACACATCAGCAGGCGGCGGCCAGCTCGGACTTGAGCGCCGGAGCGGTGCGCGGCACGAAGGCCACCACCCGCCCGCCGCGGCCCGGGTGGAGGTCGAACCGCACCCGCAGGTCGGCGCTGCGGGCCAGCACCAGGCCGACCGCGCCGGCCGCCAGCGCGGACACCAGGCCGCAGGCCAGCAGGCCGAGCCGGGGCCCGTACGAGGCGGTGACCCAGCCGACGACCGGGGCGCCGATCGGCGTGCCGCCGGTGAAGACCAGCACCAGCAGGCCCATCACCCGGCCGCGCATCTCGGGGTCGGTGCCCAGCTGCAGCATGGAGTTGACCGAGGTGTTGAAGCTCAGCCCGAACACCCCGATCAGCGTCAGCAGCAGCGCGAAGGTCCAGTAGTCGGGCGCGAAGGCCGCGACGACCTCCAGGGTGCCGAAGGCCAGCGCCGCGGCGACCAGCCGGCGCAGCCGGGGCGCGCCCCGGCGGGCGGCGAGCAGTGCGCCGGCCAGCGAGCCGACCGCCATCGCGGTGTTCAGCAGGCCGTACTGCCCGGCGCCCACCTTGAAGGTGTCGTGCGCGAAGCCGGACAGCAGCGTCGGGAAGTTGAACCCGAAGGTGCCGATGAACCCGGCCATCACCATCGGCCAGAGCAGCTCGGGCCGCTCCTTCACGTACCGCAGGCCCTCGCGCAGCTGGCCCTTCTCGCGGGCGATCGGCTCGGTCGGGCGCAGCTCGGACTCCCGCATCGCGAGCAGCCCGCCGATCACGGCGGCGAAGGACAGCGCGTTGACGGCGAACGCCCAGCCGCTGCCGACCGCGGCGATCAGCAGGCCCGCGACGGCGGGGCCGACCAGCCGGGCGGTCTGGAAGTTGGCGGCGTTCAGGCTGACGGCGTTGGCGAGGTCCTTGGGCCCGACCATCTCGGACACGAAGGCCTGCCGGGTCGGGTTGTCGACCACGGTGACCAGGCCGAGCAGCAGGGCGAAGGCGTACACGTAGTACGGCGTCACCACGCCGCCGACGGTCAGGACGGCCAGGCCCGCGGCGAGCAGGCCCATGGCGCCCTGGGTGTAGATCAGCAGCCGGCGCTTGGGCATCCGGTCGGCGAGCACGCCGCCGAACAGGCCGAGCAGCAGCATCGGCAGGAACTGCATGGCGGTGGTGATGCCGACCGCGAGCGGGCTGCCGGTGAGGCTGAGGACCAGCCAGTCCTGGGCGATCCGCTGCATCCAGGTGCCGGTGTTGGACACCACCTGGCCGACGAAGTAGTAGCGGTAGTTGCGTACGCGCAGCGAGGAGAACATCCCCCGGGGCCGGGTGAACTCGGCGCCGGTCGGCGATGCGGCCGAAGCCGCGGGAGACGGCACCGAAGCCGTGGGAGCCGGAACCGAAGTCGTGGGAACCGGAACCGAACCGGTGGGAGATGAGAGGGGCCGAGCGGAGCTCGTCGCCAGAAGGGTGGTGGTGGGCGACGGGCGGGACGAATGGGCTCGGCCCTGAGCGGCGGGATGCGCCGCGGTGCGTTCGTCGGGGTCGTCGTCGCCGTTGCCGGGCAGTCCGCTGGGGGCGGGGGCCTGGGCGTCGGCGGCCGCGGTGTTGTCCGCGGCGGGGTCGCTGGTCGGGTCGTCGGTACGGATGGCGGCGGCGCTGGCTGCGGCCGGCGGTGTCACGGTGGTCTCCCCTCGTGGCGCGACGGCCCTGGCGGGGGCCGTCGCGCTGCTGGTTTCGGTGGTCGGTCCTGCGGTGATGCTGACTCCTTCTCCTCCCGGCGGCCGGCCGGGTTCGGTGTGCCTAGAGGTGTGCGAGCTTGTAGAGCACGGGTGCGGCCTCCCGCAGGACGGCCCACTCCTCATCGTCGAGCCCCTGGGCGAGCTCGGCGAGCCAGACGTTTCGGCGCCGGCGACTCTCCGTGAGGATCGTCTCGGCCTGCTCGGTGCTGCTGACGACCACCTGGCGGCGGTCCTCGGGGTGCGGTTCGCGCCGCACCAGCCCCTTCTCCTCCAGCATCGCGACGATCCTGGTCATCGAAGGCGGCTGCACGTGCTCCTTCCGGGCGAGCTCACCCGGCGTCGCCTTCCCGCACCGGGCGAGGGTGCCCAGCACTCCCATCTCGGTGGGACTCAGTGACTCCTCCACCCGTTGGTGTTTGAGTCGTCGGGAGAGGCGCATCGTGGACGACCGCAGCTGTGAGATCGCTGCGAGGTCCTGCTCGGACATCTCGGGCATCTCTTTAGCTTACGTCATTACTCTCGCTAAGGAAAAACGGGTTCCCACCGTGCCGGAGGATCGGCCCGGTGCCATATTGGTGATGGGTGATCGTTCCCGACTCCGGAAGGGCCGACCAGTGATGTCCGACCTCGCCTCCGAACCGTCCGTACAGTCGCCGCCGGCCGTCCGGTCCGCACCGGCCGTCCGGCCCGCGCAGACCCTGCCGGACCCGCAGTCCGCGCCGGACGACACCGGCTTCGCCCGGCTCGCCATGGTCACCATCGACTGCGCCGACCCGATCGCACTGGCCTCCTTCTACGGCGAGCTGCTCGGCTGGGAGACCCGGCACGTGGACGAGCACTTCGCGATCCTGGACAACCCGGAGGGCGGCAGCCCGCTGGGCTTCGGGCGGGTCACCGGCTACCGGCCGGAGCCGTGGACCGAGCCGGACGGCAGCAAGCACTTCCACCTGGACTTCTACGTCGATGACCTGGAGGAGTCCACCGCGAAGGCGCTCGCGCTCGGCGCGACCGAGCCCAGCTACCAGCACGGCCGCACGCTCCGGGTGCTGATCGACCCGGCCGGCCACCCGTTCGGACTGGCCCCGCTGGACCAGGCCGTCGGGCAGTAGGCGCAGCAGGGGGCGGCGGCAGGCGGCGGGGCCCGGGGGTCGTGCGCAGGCGATGTCAGGGCTTGGTGCCGAGATCTTGCAGGCAGCGTAAAGGTCCGCTCTGACCTGGGAGTTCACGAAAAACCCGAACATTGTGCGACTGCCCGGCAGTCGTTACTGTCCCCGTTGTCAGGGGCAGCACACGCCAGGTCTCCTCTCGATGGCACCCGTTCCGTGCCCCTTCCCCCACTTCTCCCCGGCGACCCGGCCTGCCGGGTCCGCCCGAGCCCTGGCGCCCTCAACCCCTCGTCCAGGGAGTTCAATTGGGTGCGATCCATCACGCCGACCACGGCTGGGTGACACCAGCGGTCTCGTACTTCGTCGCCTGCCTCGGCGCCTTCGTCGCCCTGCGCAGCGCCCGCTGGGCACTCGTCTCCACCGGCCGCAGCCGGGTGATCTGGCTGCTGTTCGCGTCGACCTCGCTCGGGGCCGGCATCTGGTCCATGCACTTCATCGCGATGCTCGGCTTCTCGGTCAGCGGCGTCGAGATCACCTACCAGCCGGGGCTGACCGTGCTCAGCCTGCTGGTCGCCGTCGCCGTGGTGGGCGTCGGACTGTTCACCGTCGGGTACTGGCGCCGCCGGCCCGTGCTGTCCCTGCTGATCGGCGGGCTGACCACCGGACTCGGGGTCGCCGCGATGCACTACCTGGGCATGGCCGCGATGGTCCTGCCCGGCCACCTCGGCTACGACCACGTCACGGTCTGGCTGTCGGTCGGCATCGCGGTGTTCGCGGCCACGGCCGCGCTCTGGGCCGCGCTCAACATCCGGGGCACCCTCGCCGTGCTGGCCGCGGCGCCCGTGATGGGCGTGGCCGTCTGCGCGATGCACTACACCGGCATGGCGGCGCTCTCCGTCCAGCTGGACTTCTCGCGCTCCACCGAAAGCGGCGTGATGGCGCTGCAGTTCATCTTCCCGCTCGGCGTCGGACTGGGCTGCTACGTCTTCTTCGGCTCACTGGCCTTCGCCGTCTCACCGAGCAAGCCCTCCACCCAGCCCCTGCTGGCCGGCCCGGCGGCCCCGCTGCCGCCCCGGCCGCCGCGCGTCCCCCCGCAGCAGCGACGCTCCATGACCGGCTCGGGCGCCCGGCGCTGAACGGCACCGCCCCGAGCGGCACCGCACTGCGCCGGACCGCCCCGAACCGGCGCTGAAGCCCAGCGCCGGAAGGACCGACGTCCGGCCGGGTCCCCCACCCCGGCCGGACGTCCGCGCGGGCACTCAGGGCCGGCCGAGCAGCCCGGTCAGGTGCTCCGGTGTGGCCACCGGGCAGGCCTTGCGCACGAAGTCCCGCCGCAACGCGTGGTACGGCTCGCCCGCCCGGTAGAAGTTGGCGTGCATCCGGCGCAGTTCCTCGGCCCGGTACTCGGCCAGCGGTTTGGCCTCCTCGTCCTCGGCGCGGCGCCGCTTCTTGTCCACCAGCCGCCCGGTGAGCTCCGGCGCGTCCGCCAGCGCGGCAGCCTCCCGGGCCACCCAGCGCCGGAACCCGGCCGCGTCCCCGCCGGCCGTACGGTCCACCAGGCCGATCCGGCGGGCGTGTTCGGCCCCGACCGGCAGCGCCTCGGTGGTGAGCCGCTCGGCCTGCTCGGCGCCGACCCGGGCGGGCAGGGTGTACGTCCAGTACTCGGAGCCGTACAGGCCCATCAGCCGGTAGTGCGGGTTGAGCACCGCCGACTCCCGGCACCACACCTCGTCGGCGGCCAGCGCCAGCATCAGGCCGCCGGCCGCCGCGTTCCCGGCCAGGGCGGCGACGGTCAGCTTGTCGTCGGTGGTCAGGACGGCCTCGACCAGGTCGTCCATCGCGTTGATGTTCTCCCAGGACTCCAGCGCCGGGAAGGCCGCGCCCTCGATGACGTTGAGGTGGATCCCGTTGGAGTAGAAGTCCCGGGGCGCGCCCAGCACCAGCACCGAGGTGGGCCGGGCGGCGGCCTCCCGGTAGGCGGCCAGCAGCCGGCGGCACTGCTCGGTGCCCATCGCCCCGCCCGCGTAGGCGAACTCGAGGAAGCCGACCTCGCCGTCCTCGTGGTAGCGCAGCTCCGACCAGGTGGTGCGGCGGGCCGCGTCCGCCGGGCTCACCGGCACCTCGCGGACCCGGTGCAGCTCGTCGGCGAGCACCGTCGCGGCCGGCAGCTTGAAGGTGACCGGCCCGCCGGGGGTACGGCGCGGGCGCAGCTGGGGGATCCAGACCGCGCCGTCCACGGTGGCCCGGCAGATCGCGCCGTCCCGGGTGGCGAGGACGGCGCCGGGCTCCGGGCCGCGCAGCTGGTCCTCGGGGTGGCCGCCGTGCAGGAAGAACTCGCGTCCGTACAGCTCGTCGAGCACGCCGGGCTGGGAGTCGGCGGCGCGCAGCTTGCGCAGCACGGTGGCGGTGTCGTCCTGCTGCCAGTCGATCCGGCGCGCCTCCTGGCGCAGGAACGGCCGCAGTTCGCCGCGCACGTCGGGGCGGGTGTAGTCCAGCGGCTCGGGGGTGAACAGCCCGCCCTCGTAGCGCTGGACGGCCAGCAGGACGGCCTCGGCGGCGGCGTCCGCGACCTCGCCCCGGTACAGCTCGCTCTTGCCGCACTCGGGGACGGCGAACTCGACGGACGCCCAGATGTCGCCGGCGTCCATCTCCTCGACGGCCTGCAGCACGGTGACGCCCCAGCGCCGGGCGTCCTCGGTGATCGCCCAGTCGAGCGAGGAGGGGCCGCGGTCGCCCTTCGGGCCGGGGTGCACGATCAAGACCGTCCGGGTGGACCAGATGTCCGCGGGGACGGCCCTGGTGAGCATCGGGCAGACGATCAGCTCCGGGTCGACCCGGGCCACCGCCTCCCTCATCTGTTCGTCGCCGAGGGCGAGTTGGACGGCGACCTGGTGGCCGCGCTCGCGCAGCTCGGTGTGGACGCGCTGGGTCAGGCTGTTGAACGCGGTGGCGATCAGGAGAATGCGCACAGGGGGCCTCCGGGCAGGGACTGCGGGTCGCGCGGAGGCGATGAAACCACGGCATGGACACGCAATGGTCACGTTCCGTGGCTCGGCGCTCTACTCTCACGCACCCCGCACACCTGTGGCCCCGGCGTGGCCCCGCTTCGCCGGATCTCCCCAGCCCCTCCCCGGAGTCGGCCTGGCGCCGGACACCCGGCGCCAGGACCATGACCCGGCCCGCGACCGGCCCGCGACCGGCCCGCGACCGGCCCCGGGTGCTACCGGGGGAAGGCCCGGCGGGCCCGCCAGGTGGTGTGCTCGCGGGAGACCGCGTCCTCGGCCTCGGCGGCCAGCCGGGCCCAGCGCTCCTCGGCGTCCGGCGTCTTGAGGTCGAGGTCGGAGAGCTGGTTGCCGACGTTCTCCAGTTCGCGCGCGGCCAGCTGGTAGGCGGCGGCCAGCGGGCGCAGCTGCTTGAGCTGGGTCCAGGCGATGATCGCGGCGGCCGCGGCCGAGCTGGCGCCGAAGATGTGCACCTCCAGGGCGCCGGTGGCCTGGGCGATGGCCGCCGCCGCGCCGATGATGATCAGCGTCGCGATGCCGAGCCCCCAGGAGACCGCCTGGGACTCGCAGGAATCGGCCCGGGAGCGGTACCAGGTGCGCTGGCTCTCGACCCGGGTGCGCAGGTAGAGGGTGCGCCGGGCGGCGAGGCTGTCGGCCCGGGCGCGGCGCATCTCCTCGGTGATCTCCGGGACGCTGCCGGGCGGCACGATCTCCGGGTCCTCGAAGGCCCGCAGCACGTCCTCGACCTGGAGCAGGTAGCCGCGGTCGGCGTCCGGCGAGTCGGCGTCGCCACCGAACGGGCTGGCCCGGACGCTGTACTTCCAGGCCAGCGTCTTGACCGACTCGGCCGCCGCCCGCGCCTCGTACCACCGGCCCTGCGGGTTGCTGCGGCGCAGCCGGGACCAGAAGTAGCCGGCGATCAGGAAGGCGGCCACCGAGAACAGTGGCTTGATATCGCTGTCGCCCTTGTGGTCCGGGCCCGGGAGCGAGCCGATCAGCGCGGCGACCACCAGCATGGCGATCAGCCCGCGGTGCCAGCGGAGCGTCTCGCGCTGTCCGTCCAGCGAGGCCTTGTCCGCCCGCCAGAACAACTCCGGCAGCAGTCGCGCCTCGACTCCCCCGGGCGGATCCTGTTGCACCATCGGTCGAGTCCCCTCCCCGTCTCCGTCCAGGCAGTATGCCCGCCGCCAACTGCCCTACACAGTCACCTTTTTGACACCTTCCGATCGCCGGTGATTGCCCCCGAGCCGGGGCCGGTACACCCGGTCGCATGCCACTGCACTGGAAGCTCGTCATCGACTGCGCCGACCCGCACCGCCAGGCCGCGTTCTGGGGCGCCGCCCCGGACTACGCCGTCGAGGACCACCGCACCCTGATCGCCCGCCTGCTGGACGCCGGCCCGGGCCCCGACCGGAACGCCGGCGGCCCGGGAGAACGCCGCCCCGGACGCCGACGGCCCCGCCCTCCGGTTCCGGAGGGCGGGGCCGTCGAGGGCCGTACGGCGTCAGAGCAGGCCGAAGGCCGGCATCAGGTAGTAGAAGGCGAACACCGCCGCCACCACGTACATCGGGGCCGGCACGCCACGGCCGCGGCCGGCGGCCAGGCGCAGGACGCAGAAGGCGATGAAGCCGAAGCCGATGCCGTTGGTGATCGAGTAGGTGAACGGCATCATCACGATGGTCAGGAAGGCCGGGATCGCGATGGTGTAGTCCGCCCAGTCGATCTCCTTGATCGAGTTGGCCAGGATCAGGAAGCCGACCGTGACCAGGGCCGGGGTGGCGGCCTGGGCCGGGACCATGGTGGCCAGCGGCGTGAGGAAGAGCGCCACCACAAAGAGCAGGCCGGTGACGATCGAGGCGAAGCCGGTGCGGGCGCCCTCGCCGACGCCCGCGGTGGACTCGACGAAGCAGGTGTTGGCGGAGGCGGAGGCGGCGCCGCCGGCCGCGGTGGCGATGCCGTCGACCATCAGGATCCTGTTGATGCCCGGCAGGTCGCCCTTCTCGTCGAGCAGGTGGGCCTCGTCGGCGACGCCGAGGATGGTGCCCATCGCGTCGAAGAAGCAGGACATCAGCACGGTGAAGACGAACAGCACGCCGGTCAGCACGCCGACCTTCTCGAAGCCGCCGAACAGGCTGACCTTGCCGACCAGGCCGAAGTCCGGGGCGGCCACCGGGTTGCCGGGCCAGGTGGGGACGGTGAGGCCCCACTTGAGCGCCGGGACGTCGGCGAACTTGTCGATCACCACGGCCAGCACGGTGGAGACGGCGATGCTGATCAGGATTGCGCCGGGCACCTTGCGGCTGACCAGGATCAGGGTCAGCAGCAGGCCGACCACGAAGACCAGCACCGGGAAGCCGAGCAGGTGGCCGTTGCCGCCGAGCTGCAGCGGGACGGTGGTGTGGGCGGCGTCCGGGATGCGGCTGACGAAGCCGGAGTCGACCAGGCCGACGAGGGTGATGAACAGGCCGATGCCGATCGCGATGGCCTTGCGCAGGCCGAGCGGGACGGCGTTCATGACCCGCTCGCGCAGGCCGGTGGCGACCAGCAGCATGATCGCGAAGCCGGCCAGCACCACCATGCCCATGGCGTCCGGCCAGGTCATCTTGGGTGCGAGCTGCAGCGCCACGATGGTGTTGACGCCGAGGCCGGCGGCCAGGCCGATCGGCACATTGCCGACCACGCCCATCAGCAGGGTGGTGAGGCCCGCGGTGAGGGCGGTGGCGGTGACCAGCTGGGCGCTGTCCAGGTGAGCCCCGGTCATGTCCGTGGCGCTGGCCAGGATGATCGGGTTCAGCACCAGGATGTACGCCATGGTGAAGAAGGTGGCGACACCGCCGCGGATCTCGCGCGGCAGGGTGGAGCCGCGCTCACTGATCTTGAAGTAGCGGTCCAGGGCGCCGGAGGGGGGCGTGGGCGCGCTGGAGGCGGGTTCGGGCGACTCGGTGGCCGACTGGACCACAGGCATGCGGGCGTCCTCTGTGGGGGAGCTGAGGAGGAGGGTTCCACCCGGGACGACGGTGGCCGGGCGTAGACCTTTAAGTATGGTTTCCGGATCGCACACGCGCTATCTTCGCGCGTAGAGCACCGAGGGCCGCCGGAGGCCGCCGGCCGGGCACCCGCCACACCCCCCGAGCCCCCCGCGCACCGTACGCTAGGCCCCATGCCCAAGACGCCGCTGCACCCCTCGCCCCCTCCGCTGGAGGCCAATGACGTCGCCATCGTCGGCGGCGGCACGGTGCTGTGGTTCGTCGCCTTCCTCGCCCTGCTCCCCTTCCAGGGCACCCTCTCCGACCACGGCCACGGCACCTGGCCGTGGATCTGCCTCTCCGGCGGCCTGCTCGGCCTGATCGGCCTCTGGTACTGCCGCGCCCGGCGGGACGCGATCGCCCGCAGCCGTGCCGCCGAGGCCGCGCGGGACACCTCCGGGGACGGCGGCCAGAGCCCGTCCACCCAGTCGGACTGAATAGTCCTTTAGTAGCACGCACCGGACATAAGGCACCCGTAGAGTCGGTGCCATGACGCAGCCTGCCCAGCCCGCGGAAGAGCAGCCGACCGACGGAGGCCGCCCGGACGGAGCGCACCCGCTCGGCCTGCTGCCCGGACGGCGCGGTGGCCTGACCACCGCGGAGGTCGCCGAGCGGGTGGCGGACGGACGGGTCAACGACGTCCCGGTGCGGTCCAGCCGGTCCGCCAAGGAGATCGTCCGGGCCAACGTCTTCACCCGGTTCAACGCCATCATCGGCGTCATGTTCGGGATCATCCTGATCGTCGGGCCCCTCCAGGACGGCCTGTTCGGCCTGGTCATCGTGGCCAACACGGCGATCGGCATCATCCAGGAGCTGCGCGCCAAGAAGACCCTGGACAGCCTGGCCCTGATCGGCGAGACCAGGCCGCAGGTCCGCCGGGACGGCGCCGTCCAGCAGGTCCCGGTCTCCGAGATCGTCCTCGACGACACCGTGCTGCTCGGCATCGGCGACAAGGTGATCGTGGACGGCGAGGTCACCGAGGCGGACGGCCTGGAGATCGACGAGTCGCTGCTCACCGGCGAGCCCGACCCCGTCCTCAAGCAGCCCGGCGACCAGGTGATGTCCGGCAGCTTCGTGGTGGCCGGCGCCGGCGCGTTCACCGCCACCAGGGTCGGCCGGGAGGCCTACGCGGCGCAGCTGGCCGAGGAGGCCAGCAAGTTCACCCTGGTGAAGTCGGAGCTGCGCAGCGGCATCAACAGCATCCTGCGGTTCATCACCTACCTGCTGATCCCCACCGCGATCGGCCTGATCATCAGCCAGCTGGCCGTGGAGGGCCGCGACTGGCGCGAGGCCGTGCGCCGGATGGTGGCCGGCATCGTGCCGATGGTCCCCGAGGGCCTGGTGCTGCTGACCTCGGTCGCCTTCGCGATCGGGGTGATCCGGCTGGGCCGCCGGCAGTGCCTGGTCCAGGAGCTGCCCGCGATCGAGGGCCTGGCCCGGGTGGACACCGTCTGCCTGGACAAGACCGGCACCCTCACCGAGGGCGGCATGGACGTCATCGACCTGCGGGTGCTCTCCGACGGCGAGTCCGCCCCGGTCGACAAGGACACGATCCAGCACGCGCTCGCCGTGATGGCCGGGGCCGACGCCCGCCCCAACCCGTCCATGCAGGCCGTCATCGACGCGTACGGGCGCGGCGACGGCGCCGGCCCGGGCGGCGACGGCTGGCGGGTGATCGAGGCGATGCCCTTCTCCTCCGCCCGCAAGTGGAGCGGCGTCCAGCTGCTGGAGCCCCAGGGCGGCGAGGCCAGCTGGCTGCTCGGCGCCCCGGACGTGCTGCTGCCCGCCGGGCACCCGGCGCTCGCCGAGGTGGACGAGCTCGGCTCCCGGGGCCTGCGGGTGCTGCTGCTCGGCCGCACACCCGTCCCGCTGGACTCCCCCGACCCGGCGGCCGGCCTCACCCCGCTGGCCCTGGTGGTGCTCCAGCAGCGGCTGCGCGCGGACGCCGCCGAGACCCTGCGCTACTTCGAGGGGCAGAACGTCCGGGCCAAGGTGATCTCCGGCGACGCGGCCGTCTCGGTCGGCGCGGTGGCCGGCCATCTCGGGCTGCCCGGCGCGGACCGCCCGCTGGACGCCCGCACCCTGCCGCAGGACCCCGAGCAGCTCGCCGAGACCGCCGACCGGACCAGCGTCTTCGGCCGGGTCACCCCGCAGCAGAAGCGCCAGCTGGTCGGGGCGCTGCAGTCGCGCGGCCACACCGTGGCGATGACCGGCGACGGCGTCAACGACGTGCTGGCACTCAAGGACGCCGACATCGGCGTGGCGATGGGCACCGGCTCGGACGCCACCAAGGCGGTCGCCCAGATCGTGCTGCTGAACGACTCCTTCGCGACCCTGCCCTCGGTGGTGGCCGAAGGCCGCCGGGTGATCGGCAACATCGAGCGGGTGGCCGGGCTGTTCCTGGTCAAGACGGTCTACTCCGTCCTGCTGGCGCTGCTGGTGATCTTCACCCACTCGCCGTACCCGTTCCTGCCCCGGCACTCCACCGTGCTGTCCACCCTCACCATCGGCGTGCCGGCCTTCTTCCTCGCCCTCGCCCCCAACAACGAGCGGGCCCGCACCGGCTTCGTGAAGCGGGTGCTGCGGCTGGCCGTGCCCGGCGGCGTCATCGCCGGCACCGGCACCTTCGTCGCCTACTCGCTGGCCCGCTCCGACCACGCCACCGACCTCAAGGCCGACACCAGCGTGGCCACCCTGACGCTCTTCCTGATCGCCATCTGGGTGCTCGCCATCGTCGCCCGCCCGTACAACTGGTGGCGGCTGCTGCTGATCGGCACCATGTGCTTCGCCTTCGCGCTGGTGCTGACGGTGCCGTGGCTGTCGGACTTCTTCGAGCTCTCCCTGGTCGGCCGACGCGACCCGTGGACGGGCGTGGCCATCGCCCTGGTCTGCGGCGTGGTGCTGGAGGTCGGCTGGGCCTGGATGAAGCGCCGCGGCATGGAGTGAGCGAACGGCCCCTGCGCTTAGGGCGTGTCTTTCGGATCACGCCAAGCGGTCGTCGTGATCCGAAAGACACGCCCTAGCATGGCCCCCGAGAGGGGGTGCCGAATGGCGCGCAAGGGTGGGGAATTGGAGGCGTTCATCGCCTTCCTGGGCGGGCTGCTGGCGGCCGGGCTGACGGCGCTGGCGATGGTGGGCGTCGGTCTGGCCGCCAGGCCGACGCCCACCCTGAAGACGGCGGCGATGGTGACGCTCGGCGCGGTCTGGCTGACCGTCACCACCACCGTCTACCTGCGGCTCAAGCCGCGCGGCGGTGAGGCCCTGTCCGGCCGGTCGGGCCGACCCGACAGGCCTTAGCCCTCGAAGTCCCGGGCCGCGGACAGCTCGTAGGCCCGGTCCGGCTCGCTGAGCGCGGCCAGCACCTCGAAGCGCCGGTGCCATTGCCCGACCGACCAGGCGAGCCCGGCCGCCAGGCCCTCCGGGGTGGCCGCGTGCAGCAGTCCGGGCACCGGCGGGACCTCGAACTCGTCGTCCTCGTCGTCGGCTTCGGCCAGCTCCGGATCGTACGGCGGTTCCGGGGCGTCCGCCTCGTGGTCCCAGCGCCAGTCGACGGCGGCCTCGCCGCCGTCCGGGCCGACCACCAGCAGCTCCTCGTGCTCCTCGTAGGCGACCGGGCAGCCGGGCAGCAGCTCCCGCACCACCGCCGGGACGCGGTGCAGCACGCCCTCGGAGAGCACCCGCCCGCCGGCCACCTCGCTGGCCAGCGACACGTGCAGCCGCTCGGCGAGGTCCGCGGCGAGCGCCGGGGCGACCGGCAACAGCGGGTACGGGTGCAGCAGTTGGACCAGGTCGGGGGCGTCGGCGACGACCGCCTCGGTGGCGTCCACGATCACCGTGTGGTCCGGGCGGCGGCCGGTGGCCGGGTCCAGCGGCGGCAGCGCCCGCACCACGTCGAGCGGTTCGATCCGCTCCCGGTCGACCCGGGCCAACGCGCTGTGGATGCCGTGCAGTTGGCGGTGCCCGACCTCGGCGGCCGGGTCGGTGAGCCGGTCCAGCACCTCGTCCGGGCCGTGCACCTCGGCGAGCAGCGCGGACAGCGTGGTGCGCACCCCGAGCGCGTGCAGGAACTGCTCGTCCAGGGTGGTGCGCGCCTCGTCGTACAGGCCGCGCAGCAGCGGGTCGGCCCCGGCGGCGCGCAGCCC
The DNA here is from genome assembly GCF_055560495.1 of Kitasatospora sp. NPDC023176. NCBI lineage: Bacteria > Bacillati > Actinomycetota > Actinomycetes > Kitasatosporales > Streptomycetaceae > Kitasatospora > Kitasatospora sp. NPDC023176. The sequence goes on from NZ_JBVHIP010000007.1 coordinate 261,090, forward strand.
GGCGGGCTCGCGGCCGCCCAGCACCGGGTGGTCGCGCAGCCACCAGGCGGTGTACGGCGGCAGGTCGGTGTACGTGCCGTCCGGCAGCAGGGTGCGCACCGGGGTGACCACGGCGTCCCGGTACGGCGGGCGGGCGAGCGCGGCGAGCGCCTGGGGCCAGGCGTCGTCGTCGACCAGGTCGAGGTCCCGGACGGCCAGCAGTTCGGCGGCCACCGGCGGCACGCCGATGACCTCGTCGGCGTTCAGTGCCTCCAGGGCGTCCTCGGCCCATTCGGCGAGCCCGTCGGGCGCCTCGTCCAGCAGCCCGGTGGGGTGGCCGCCGGCCGCCCGGTCGGCGGGGGCGGTGGGGTCGAGCCGCTCCAGGTCGTCCGGGTCGAGCACCACGTCCTCGGCGCGCACCAGCACGAAGTCGGCGAGCACGCCGACGGCCGCGAGCACCTCGGGGCCCCAGCGCTCCAGCAGCTCGTCGTCCACCCAGCCGGCGTCCTCCTCGCGCGCGAGCGCGGCGAACGGGCTGCCGGGCAGCACCAGTTCGCCGGCGCGGGCGGGCTCGCCCTCGTCGTCCAGCAGCGCCAGCCGGGCCAGCCAGGGGTGTTCGCCGACGCCCGGTTCGGCGGCCTTCACCAGGGCCAGGACGGCGTCGGCCAGCTCCAGCGCGGCGTCCAGGTCGTCGTCGGCCAGCTCGTAGGAGCGGGCGACGGCGGCTCGCACCTCGGGGGTGTCCAGCACCCCGGCCGGGGTGGCGGTGCCGGCGCCCAGCTTGGCCAGCAGCGGGTGGGCGGCCTCGGGGTGGGCGAGCCGCAGGTCGAGCGCGGCCAGGGCCCCGGCGAGCGACTCGGGGTAGCCGGGGAAGGCCGCCCAGTCGGCGTCCTCGGAGGGCAGCAGGACCCGCCGGGGCCCGGTGACGGTCCGCCCGTCGGCGAGCGGCACGGGCAGCGCGCCGAGGGCCTCCGGGTCGGCCGCGCCGAGCGCCGCGTACAGGTTGCGCCACCAGGCCGGGTCCCGGTCCAGACCGCCGAGTTGGTCCACCACCTCGGCCAGCGGCACCCGGCGCACGTTGAGCACCCGCAGCTCGGTGCGGCGCTCCAGGCCGGCCGGCAGCAGCCCGGGGAAGATCGGCGCGAGCGCCTCGACCACCGAGCCGTCCGCGCCCTCCAGCAGGGTCGCGTCCCGGGGCCGCAGCGCGGGCGTGCCCTCCTCGGTGCCGCCGGGGTGCGGCAGGAACGGCGTGCCGGGGAGCCGGGAGAGCACCGCGGCGCGCAGCGCGTTGTCCAGCGCGCCCTGCCCGAGCGGCCCGGGGACGAGGCCCAGCGAGCCGAGGTCCGCGCCGCGGGCGCGCAGCAGGTCGGTGTAGCTGTCGGCGGCGCGTTCGGTGAGGAAGTCGGTGAGCGCGCCGGGGGCGATGTGCCGGCGGGTGGAGTCCAGCGGGTAGGAGGCGATCAGCAGCGCGGGCAGTCCGATCGGCTCGTCGCTGGGGGTGGGGGCGTGCAGCACCGGCGCGATGGCGGGCCGCTGCGGGGTGCCGTCCTCCTCCACCGGGACGGCCCAGGTGACCGTCCAGTACGGGCGGGCGCGCTCCTCGGTGGGCCGGTCGGCGAGCAGTTCGGCGTCCAGGCGGCCGGAGGCGCCGGCGGTCTGCCAGAGGGTGCGCCGCAGCCGCCCGCCCTCGTCGTCGGTGACGGTGACCTCGGTGACGCCGTCCGGGCGCGGCTCGGCGGCGCCGCGGGTGAGCGTCCGGGTGCCCTCCGGGGTCTCCACCACGACCTCGGCCAGGCCCGGCAGGGTGAGCAGCAGGGCGTCGTCGATCCCGGCCAGCAGACGCCTGGTCAGGTCCTCGGCGGCGGCGTCCCGCAGCGGCAGCACCACCACGGTGTCGTAGCCCACGGGGGCCGGGCCCTCGGCCGCGAACGGCAGCCGCAGCAGCGGCACGTGGCCGTCCCGGCGGCGCAGTTCGTCGACGAGCGCGGGCTGCGCCTCGGCGAGCGAGCGGGCCTCGCCCAGCGACCAGCGGACCCCGCCGGCGGCGCCGAGCACGGCGGGCTCGTCGGTGACGGCGAGGACGGCGGCGAAGCCGACGCCGAACCGGCCGACGGCGGGCTGCTCTCCGCGCTTGGAGGAGGCGCGCAGGGTGGACAGCGACTCGACGCCCACCGCGTCCAGCGGGGCGCCGGTGTTGGCGGCGGCGAGGACGCCGTCGGCGAGGGTCAGCCGCAGCCGTCCGGGGCCGTGCCCGGCCCGGAGGGCCGCGTCGGCCGCGTTCTGCGCCAACTCGACCACCAGGCGGTCGCGGTAGCCGCCGAGGGCCAGTTCCTCCTCGGCGTTGGCGTCCTCCCGGAACCGGGCGGGCGAGGCGGCCCAGGCGTCCAGCACCCGTCGGCGCAGCGCGGCGCTCCCGAACGGGTCCGCGAGGTGCTCGTCCGTGCCACTGCCGATGATCCGAGGTTCCACGGGACCTGCCGCCTTCCGCCGCCCTGTACGTCGTAGGGGCATTCTTCCCTGCCCCACCGACTGCTCCCGACCACGGACCGCTCCGGTGGGCATCGACGGACCGTCCCCGGCCGGGGAATCCGCAGGCGAAGGCCCGTCAGCGGCCGGTTCCGCGGAGCGCCCGGTCCGGCACTCAGGCCCCGAAGGCCCCAGGGGCACCAGCGGCACCTGCGGCGGCGGGCGGAGGCGACGGCGGGGAGGCGACGGGCGGCGGCGGGGGGCTGACGGGGTGACGGGCCCGCCGACCCGGCACCCCACTGCCGGGCCGACGGCCCGCCCTGCCGCCCTCCGCGAGCTTGGGGGTCCCCGCGGACGGCAGGCCAGCCGGGGCACCACGGCGAACGGGCGCCCCTACCAGGAGGAACGCCGCGGCCCGCCCCACCGGTTCAGATGGGACGGGCCGCGGGCGACGCCGGCTCAGGAGTGGCCGAGCTCCTCCGCCGGGGCGTCCGGCTCGACCGAGCCGGAGGCGCGGTCCGGGTGGAGCTGCAGCGGCTCGACCACCAGCTCGTCCAGGATCAGCTCGGACGGCGCCGGCGGGGCCGGGATGACGGCCGCCTCGGAGTGCCCGCCGCAGCCGTACGCGAAGGAGACGATCTGGCCGTCGGCCGGGCCGAACTCGTTGCCGCACACGCCGAAGGCCTGTCCGAGCGAGCCGCCGATCGGGATCAGGAAACCGCAGCTGCCGCACGCGGCGGGCGCGGCCTGCGCCATCGGGGTCTGCGGGCCGTGCGCCTTCTCCCAGCGGTCGGCGGCCAGGTGCAGACCGAGCCGGGAGAGCACCCGGCTGCGGCCCAGGCCCAGCTCGTCGGCGACCGCGTTGATCTGGGCGCGGGCCGGGGCGGGCTGGACGTGCGGGTCGGTGACGACCACGTCCTCCTCGGCGGCCAGGGCGACCGCGGAGTTCGGCGCGGGCTCGTCATCGCCGCTCCAGCCGGGCTCCAGCCGCTCGTCGTCGGCCCCGGTGGGCAGCAGGTCGCCGGGGCCCATGTCGCCCGGGCGCAGCCGCTCGCTCCACGGCACCCACTCGGGCGCCAGCACGGCGTCCTCGCCGGGCAGCAGCACGACCTCGTCCAGCGTCACGTTCTTCGCCCGCGGGGCGCGGGCGACGGTGATCGCCCAGTGCCAGCCGCGGTAGGCCGCATCCAGGCACTCGAAACTGTGGGTGACGACGCGGTCGGCGTCCGCCTGCACACCCAGGTGCGGCCCGACGGCCTCGGGCCCGACGGCCTCCTCGGCTGCCTGGCGGGCGAGTTCGACGGCCTCGGCACAGAGCCGGTCGGGGGTACGGCTTCGCATCGCAGCACTCACGGCGTCGATTCTCTCCCAGTTCTTCTGTCGCCCACGGCGTGTTGCCTTCTCGTCGCGGCTCGGTAGTCCCTCGTCCATTCTGCGCGACCCGGGGCCGCGTCGGGTACCGGCCGCGCCGCTCGTCCGGCCTGCCGGCGCCCCGGCGCCACGGCGGACGGACCTTGGGGCAGGCTACCCGCCGGTCGGCGCCCCGGCACAGTCCGGGGCGGAGCCGACCGTTCCGAGGCCGCGCCGGGCCCTGCCGATTCCCGGGTCACCCCGGGCGAATCTGGGGCAGGATGAGCATGTGGCGGACGACGACCCGTCGCATCACGCACTGCGCCCCTCGCAGGCCGGCAACCCCGACGAGGCGGACGCCGTGCCGCGACAGCAGCCTCCTGTCCCCGCTGCGGGCGAACCGCAGCCGGCGGACGACGGCGGGGCGTCCGCAACCGCCCCGGTCAGCCTGGAGAAGCCCGTTCCGCCCGAGGACGACCCGCTGGACGCCCCGCCGGACGACCTGCCCGACGACCTGCCCGAGAACGACCTGCCGGAGGACCCGGCCCCCGCGGACGAGGCCCCCGAGCCGCACCGCAACATCCTGGTCCGCACCGCCTCCGCGGCCGGCCTGCGCACCGGCAAACTGGTGCACGGCACCGGCCGCCGGATCCGCCGCGCCACCTCGGCCGAGGGCGCGGGCGAGTCGGGCCTGGCGAAGCTGATCGAGCTGCACGCGCTGAACTCCTTCGGCGACATGCTGATCACCATCGCGCTGGCCTCCACCATCTTCTTCTCCGTCCCCACCGGCGAGGCCCGCGGCCGGGTCGCCCTCTACCTGCTGATCACGATGGCCCCGTTCGCCCTGCTCGCCCCGGTGATCGGCCCGCTGCTGGACCGGCTGCCGCACGGCCGCCGGGCGGCCATGGCGATGTCGATGCTGGCCCGGGCCGTGCTGGCCTGGACGATGGCCGGGGTGATCGCCGGCGGCGGGATCGCGCTCTACCCGGAGGCGCTGGGCGTGCTGGTGGCGTCCAAGGCGTACGGGGTGGTGCGCAGTGTGGTGGTGCCCCGGCTGCTGCCGAGCCGGCTGTCCCTGGTGAAGGCGAACTCCCGGGTCACCCTGGCCGGGCTGCTGGCCACCGGGGTGGCGGCCGCGGTGGGCGGGCTGCTGCACCTGATCGGGCCGGGCTGGCCGCTGCGCGGCGCCTTCCTGGTGTTCGTGATCGGCACCCTGATGGCCTTCCACCTGCCGCACACGGTCGACTCGGCGAAGGGCGAGCAGCGGGCCGTGCTGCACGCCGAGCTGGCCGGCGAGGGCGGGGGTTCCCACCTGATCCACCACAAGCCGCCGAAGGTCAAGGCCTCGCTGCGCACCGTCGGCCCCTCGGTGGTGCTGGCGTTGCGGGCGATGGCGGGGATGCGCTGGCTGGTCGGTTTCCTGGTGTTCTTCCTGGCGTTCCTGCTGCGCACCGACCCGATCGGCGGCCTGCGGCCGACCCTGGCGCTGGGCCTGGTGGCGCTGGCGGCCGGGACGGGCAACGCGCTGGGTTCGGTGCTGGGCTCCTGGCTGCGCACCCGCGGCCCGGAGGCGACGGTCACCGCGATGCTGCTGCTGGCGACGGGTGCGACGGCGGCGGCCGCGCTCTGGTACGGCGTGGTGACGGTGATTCTGGTCGCCGGGGTGTCCGGGATGGCGGCCTCGCTGGGCAAGCTGGCGCTGGACGCGCTGATCCAGCGGGACGTCCCGGAGGCGGTGCGGACGTCGGCGTTCGCCCGTTCGGAGACGCTGATGCAGCTGGCCTGGGTGGCGGGCGGCGGGGTCGGCATCGTGCTGCCGCTGAACGGGGTGCTGGGCCTGTCGATCGCGGCCGCGGTGGTCGGCCTGGTGCTGCTGTGGACGGTCCACTCGCTGCTGCGGCTGGGTCTACGGCGTCACCCGGCCGCGCCCCGGGTGGCCTGAACCGGCCCGAACCCGCTGGAACCGTCCCGAACCGGCCCGGTCCGGGTGCCGCGGCAACACGCGGCGGCCGACCCCCGCGTAGCGTGATCGGCCGGGTTCGGTAGATTCTGACGCATGAGCCTCAATACCCGTGTCATCGCCGCCCTCGGGGCCGTCGTCGTGGTCGGCGCCGCCACGGTGGGCACCTCCGTGGCCATCGCCGCCGGACAGACCGAGCACAACTCCCACCGGGCCACCCTGCAGGTCGGCACCACGTCGATCGCCGCGGACCCGCTGTGCTGGAACGGCGGCAGCCCGCTCACCGACGACCAGCAGGACCAGTGCCGGACCAAGGCCAACGAGGCCCTGGCCAACGGCAACCTGCCGCAGTCCGACGTGCGGACGAGCGACCGGGTCGGCGTCGGCGTCAGCCCGAACGTGGCCAAGACCGGCTGGTGGGCCTCCACCAACGGCGGCGCGAGCGCCCAGGGCGGGCAGACCAGCCTGTTCTCGTACGCCCAGGGCCCGACCTTCTCCGGCTCCCAGCCGGCCAGCACGGTGCTGAACTCCAGCGGCAAGACCGTGGTCACCGTGGTCGAGATCGACAAGAAGTCGGAGAGCCCGATCGCCGTCTGGTACTTCCGGATGAACACCCAGGGCAGCTGACGCTCCCGCGATGAGCGCGCACGTCGCCGACGCGCACCCCGGGCAGCCGGGCCCCGAACGGGCCCGGCTGCTCGTCGTCGTCGCGGTGCCCGCCGAGGCCGAGGCGGTGCTGCGCGGCCTGCCCGGCGGCGCCGCCGACCTGCCGCTGCCCGGCGGGGTGCTGCACCGGTCGGCGGGCCTGCCGGTGGACGTGCTGGCCGCCGGGGTCGGCCCGGCCGCCGCCGCGGCCGCCACCGCCACCGCCCTGGCGGCCCACCCGTACGGCCTGGTGGCCTCGGCCGGGATCGCCGGCGGCTTCGCCCCGCGGGCGGCGGTCGGCGCCACCGTGCTGGCCGGGGCGATCGTGGCCGCCGACCTCGGCGCCGAGACCCCGGAGGGCTTCGCCGACGTCACCGAGCTGGGCTTCGGCACCGCCCGGCACACCCCTCCCCCGGCCGTCGTCGCGCTGGCCGCACGGGCCCTGGCGGCCCGTGCCGTCCAGGCCGTGACCGGCCCGGTGCTGACCGTCTCCACCGTCACCGGCAGCGCCGAGCGGGCCGCCGTCCTGGCCGCCCGTCACCCGGGCGCCGCGGCCGAGGCGATGGAGGGCTTCGGCGTCGCCGAGGCCGCCGCCCGCTTCGGCGTGCCGGCCTTCGAGCTGCGGACCGTGTCCAACCCGGTGGGCCCGCGCGACCGGGCCGCCTGGCGGATCGGCGAGGCGCTGGCCGCCCTGGAGCGGGCCTTCGCCGCACTGCCCGTCCGAGAACTGATCGAGGAGGCCGGCCGTGGCTGAACGGCTGAGCATCGCGTACTCGCCCTGCCCGAACGACACCTTCGTGTTCCACGCCTGGGCGCACGGTGACGTCCCCGGGGCGGACGCCCCCGAGGTGACCTTCGCCGACATCGACGTGACCAACGGCCTGGCCGAGCGCGGCGAGCTGGACGTGCTGAAGATCAGCTACGGCGCGCTGCCCTGGGTCCTGGAGGAGTACGCCCTGCTGCCCTGCGGCGGCGCGCTCGGGCGCGGCTGCGGCCCGCTGGTGCTCACCCTGCCGGGCGTGGACTCCCCCGCGGACCTCGCCGGGAAGACCGTCGCGGTGCCGTCCGAGCGCTCCACCGCCTACCTGCTGTTCCGGCTCTGGGCGGCGCGGGCGGTGCCGGGCGGCTTCGGCGAGATCGTCGTCCTGCCGTTCCACGAGATCATGCCCGCCGTCCGGGACGGCCGGGTGGACGCCGGTCTGGTCATCCACGAGGCCCGCTTCACCTACCAGCGGTACGGCCTGCACAGCCTGGCCGACATGGGCGAGGCCTGGGAGCGGGAGACCGGCCTGCCGATCCCGCTGGGCGCGATCGTCGCCAGGCGCTCGCTGGGCGCCGAGCGGCTGCGCGAGCTCGCCGAGGCGATCCGTGCCTCCGTCCGGCAGGCCTGGGCGGATCCGGCGGCCAGCCGGGAGTACGTGCTGGCGCACGCCCAGGAGATGGACCCGGCCGTCGCCGACCAGCACATCGGGCTGTACGTCAACGAGTTCACCGCCGACCTCGGCGAGGAGGGCTACGAAGCCGTCCGCGCGCTGCTCACCCGGGCCGCCGCGGAGGGGCTGGTGCCCCCGCTCGACCCGGGTGCGCTCGCGTTCTAGGAGCCGTCCGGGGGATCAGACGTCGAACTGGTCGGCCACCGCGCGCAGCAGGCCGGCCAGCTTCTGGCCGGTCGGCTTGGCCGGGTAGCGCCCGCGCTGGAGGCCGGGCAGCACCGCGTCCAGGGTGGTGATCAGGTCCTGGACGATCGGCGCCATGTCGTCGGCGCTCCGGCGCTGGGCGGCGGCCACCGACGGCAGCGCCTCCAGCAGTTGCACGGACATCGCCTGATCCCCGCGATGGCCGGCGACCACGCCGAACTCGACCCGCTGGCCCGGCTTCAGCACGGTGACACCGGCGGGCAGCGCCTTGGTGTGGACGAAGACGTCGCCACCGTCGTCGCGCGACAGGAAGCCGAAGCCCTTCGTCTCGTTGAACCACTTGACCTGGCCGGTGGGCATCTCGAACAGTCCTCGAATGGGTGTGAGGGATCCCGGCTCTGGCCGGAGATCACTGGGTGGGGTGGGACATCAGACGGCCGACCTCGGCTCGGCGCCCGTGGGCGCTCACGGTCAGCGCGTTGCCAGGAGCAGACTAACGGTCCGTCACTGCCTCATCAGCGTTCCGCGATGGATCCGCGCTCCGAGGCCCGGGCGGGCCGGCGGGAGCGCGGGGATCTCACGGTCACGGACGACCCGGTACTGGCACGGCCGGGGCGCGGTTCTGCGCGGTCCATCGGCTCACACCCCCGGGTCTGAGGACACGGGACGCACTGGTAGCGCCCCTCGGCACCCCGTGCATACCCCCGCCCAGCAGGGATCAAAACGCATCGCTGCCGGGAAACTGCGCAACGTGACCGAGTCGCTCCGGTGGGCCGCCGTGGCGGGCGTTCTGCCAGACTGGGGGCCGCGGACCGGGCCCCGACCTGGGCGGCCCGGCGCGACCCCAGGGAGTGAGCGGACGTGAGCAGCCAGAGCGCCGACCCCGGCGACGTGTACGTCAAGGCCGGGACGGTGGTCTTCGGCATCGGCGCGCTCGCCACCCTGGTCACCTTCGTGCCGCTGTTCCTGCACCTGACGCCGCTGCCGACGGCCATGTACTGGCTGAGCATGCTGATGCCGGCCGGGTTCCTGGCCGCGCTGACCGGGCTGTTCCTGAACGCCCGGGCCCAGCGCGACCGGGCGGAGCCCCAGCGGTCCTAGCGCGAGCCGAGGTGCCGGTCGAGCCACTCCGGGAAGCCGGTGAGGTCGGGCAGCACCACGTCCGCCCCGGCGGCGCTCAGCTCGTCCGCGCCGTACGGGCCGGTGGCCACGGCGACCGCGACGGCCTCCGCGTGCCGGGCGCCCACGATGTCGCCGAGGTGGTCGCCGACGTAGATGCTCGCGCCGTGCGCGCGCAGCGCCTCGCCCTTGGTCTCCGCCCAGAGGTCGCCGACGAGGACGTCCACGGTCAGCCCGGCGTGCTCCAGGTGGAGGCGGGCGTTGGGCTCGTACTTGCCGGTGATCACGGCGACCCGGCCGCCGTGGGCGCGGACCGCCTCGACGGCGGCGCGGGCGCCGGGCAGTGCCACGGTCGGGGCGAAGGCGTGGTCGCGGTAGAGCTCGCGGTAGCGGTCGGCGGCCCGCTCCGTCTCGTCCGCCGGGAACCAGTTGCGGATCTCGTCCAGCAGCGGCGGGCCGAGCCGGGTGACCACCAGGTCGGCGTCGACGTAGGTGCCGGTCTCGGCGGAGAGTGCCTGGTAGGTGGCCCGGATGCCGGGCCTGGTGTCCAGCAGCGTCATGTCGAGGTCGAAGCCGACGGTGAGCGGGGCGGGTGAGGTGGCGGGCATGCCGCCAGGCTACCCAACGGGCCCCGGGGCGGACGAGGCGATTTGCCCCGCCTCCGAGACGGAACTTAGGTTTACCTGAGTTTTCCGCGGAGAGGGCTCATGACCGACACCACCGCACCACCGGGCAAGCGGCGGACACCCCGTCACCGAACACTGTGGCTCGCCGTCGCGCTGGCCGTGCTGGCCGTCGCGGTGCTGCTGAGCCTCGCGGTCGGCAGCCGTACCGTGCCGCTGTCCGCGACGGTCGACGCGCTGCTGCACGGCGGCGGCTCCGCCGACGCGGTGGTGATCCGCGAGCTGCGGCTGCCGCGGACGGTCGTCGGGCTGGCCGTCGGCGCGGCGCTCGGGCTGGCCGGGGCCGTCATGCAGGGCCTGACCCGCAATCCGATCGCGGACCCGGGCATCCTCGGCGTCTCGCAGGGCGCGGCGGCGGGCGTGGTGGTCGCCCTCTCCGGCTTCGGGGTCTCCACCCTCACCGGGTACGTCTGGTTCGGCTTCGCGGGCGCCGTGATCGCCACCGTGCTGGTGTACGGCCTGGCCGGGCGCGGCCGGGGCGGGGCCACGCCGATCAAGCTGGCGCTGGCCGGCTCGGCGATGTCCGCGTTCATCGCCTCGCTGAACACCCTGGTGCTGACCACCGACGCGGCCACCATGGACCAGTTCCGGTTCTGGCACGTCGGCTCGCTGTCCGGCCGGACGGCGGACGTGGCCTGGCAGCTGCTGCCGTTCCTGGCCGTCGGCACCGTGCTGGTGGTGGCGGTGGCGCGCGGGCTGGACGCGCTGGCGCTGGGCGAGGACACCGCGAAGGGGCTGGGCGCGAAGACCGGCCTGGTCCGGGCGGTCGGCGCGCTCGGCGCCACCGTGCTGACCGGCTCGGCGGTCGCGGCGGCCGGTCCGATCGCCTTCATCGGCCTCGCCGTGCCGCACGCCGCCCGCGCGGTGGCCGGCGCCGACCACCGCTGGGTGCTCGCCTTCTCGGCCGTCCTCGGCCCGGCCCTGCTGCTGCTCGCCGACACCCTGGGGCGGGTGCTGTTCCCGCCGTCGGAGGTCCCGGCGGGTGTGATGACGGCGCTGGTGGGGGTGCCGGTGCTGGTGGTGCTGGTGCGCCGGCGGAAGGTGGTCGCGGCGTGAGCGAGCGCGGCGAGCGAACCGTCGAGGGGTGCGTGTGGGCGAATGCCCCCGCCGAGCGTAGCGAGGTGGGCGCGTGAGCGAGCGCAGCGAGCGAACCGTCGAGGGGTGCGCGTGGGCGAGTGGCCCCGCCGAGCGCGGCGAGGTGGGCGCGTGAGCGAGCGCAGCGAGCGAACCGTCGAGAGGTGCGCGTGGGCGAATGCCCCCGCCGAGCGTAGCGAGGTGGGCGCATGAGTTCGGTGTCCCTGCGGGGGTACTCCGTGGTGCGGGCCGGGCGGGCCTCGTTCCTGCTGCACCGGCGCTCGGCGCTCGCCGCCCTGGGGCTGGTGGCGGTGCTGGCGGCGACGGTAGTGGCCTCGCTGTGCCTGGGCGAGTCGACCGTCTCGCCGGGTGAGGTCGTCAAGGTGGTGCTGGGGCAGCCGAGTCCGGACGAGCTGGTGGTCGGGGAGTTCCGGCTGCCGCGCGTGGTGGTCGGGCTGATGGTCGGGGCGGCGCTCGGGCTGGCCGGGGCGCTGGTCCAGACGGTGGCCCGCAATCCGCTGGCCAGCCCCGACGTGGTGGGTGTGACCTGGGGCGCGACCGTGACCGTGGTCGGGCTGATGGCGTACGGGGTGGTCGGCTCGACCGGGCAGGCGCCGTACGCGGCGGTCGGCGGCGGGCTGGCGGCCGGGCTGCTGGTGTACGCGCTGGCCTGGCGGCGGGGGCTGCACGCCCAGCGCTTCGTGCTGATCGGGATCGGGGTCAGCGTGGCGCTGTCCTCGCTGACCTCGGTGTTCCTCACCAAGGGGGACGGCTTCCAGGCGCAGGCCGCGAAGGTGTGGATGACCGGCAGTCTGAACGGCGCCGGCTTCGACCAGGCCGACCGGCTGGCGTGGGTGCTGCTGGCGGCCCTGCCGGTGGCGCTGTGGGCGGCGCGCGCTCAGCGGTCGATCTCCTTCGACGACGCGACGGCCGTCGGCCTCGGGCTGCGGCTGGACCGGATCCGGCTGGGCATGGCGCTGCTGGGCATCGTGCTGGCCTCCTGTGCGGCGGGCGCCGCCGGGCCGGTGGACTTCGTGGCGCTGATGGCCCCGCAGATCGCGCTGCGGCTGGCCCGCTCGGCGCAGGTGCCGCTGCTGTGCTCGGCGCTGACCGGCGCGCTGGTGGTCGTCCTGGCCGACCTGATCGCCCGGCGTCTGCTCGCCCCGACCGAGCTGCCGGTGGGCGTGGTGACCGGCATGGTCGGCGCGCCGTACCTGATGTGGCTGTTGATCCGATCCCGCCGTGGAGGCTCCCGATGACCGCTCACCGCTTGGAGGCCCGGGGCCTCACCCTGGCCTACGAGGCGCGCACGGTCGTCGAGGGCCTGGACGTGGGCATCCCGGACGGGCGGGTGACGGTGATCGTCGGCCCGAACGCCTGCGGCAAGTCGACGCTGCTGCGGGCCCTGGGCCGGCTGCTGAAGCCGGTGCGCGGCGCGGTGCTGCTGGACGGCGAGGAGCTGGCGCGGATCCCGACCAAGCGGATCGCCCAGCGGCTCGGCCTGCTGCCGCAGTCGCCGACCGCGCCGGAGGGCATCTCGGTGGCGGACCTGGTCGCGCGCGGCCGTCAGCCGCACCAGAGCTGGTGGCAGCAGTGGTCGGCGGAGGACGAGGCGGCCGTGGCCGAGGCGCTGGAGCGCACCTCCACGGCGGAGCTGGCCGAGCGCAGTGTGGACGAGCTGTCGGGCGGTCAGCGCCAGCGGGCCTGGATCGCGATGGCGCTCGCCCAGGGCACGGACATCCTGCTGTTGGACGAGCCGACCACCTACCTGGACATCGCGCACCAGGTGGAGGTGCTGGACCTGGTCCGGCGGCTGAACGTCGAGCGCGGCCGGACGGTCGTCGCGGTGCTGCACGACCTCAACCAGGCCGCCCGGTACGCGGACCACCTGGTGGCGATGCGGGACGGCCGGGTGGTCGCCGAGGGCCCGCCCGGCGAGGTGGTGACGGCGGAGCTGGTGCGGGAGGTTTTCGGGCTGGACTCGGTGGTGGTGCCGGACCCGGTGACGGGCACTCCGCTGGTCGTGCCGGGGGCTCCGTGGGCGGCGACGGCGGAAACCGCGGCGGCCGTGGACGCGTAACGGCCTTTCCAACGCTATTTCGGACATAATCGACGGGCCCCCGCAGCCCCACCGCCCGAGGACCCGCCGATGCCCCGGATCGCCCGCCGTACGTTCCTCGCCGGCCTCGGCGGGGCCGCGCTCACGGCGTGCACCGGCTCGGGGTCGAACACCGCTCGGCCGCCGACCACGGACGGCTTCGAGGCGAGCGGCTCGCCCTCCCCCACCCCGCTGCCGCCGGTGACGGTGAACGCCGCGACCGGGCCGGTGCAGGTGCCGGGCGCGCCGCTGCGGGTGGTCGTGCTGGACACCGACGTGCTGGACTCCGCGCTGACGCTGGGCGTCACCCCGGTCGGCGCCGCGCTCCCGGCCTCCGACACCCGCTTCCCCGGGTACTGGCCGGCCTCCCGCACAGCGGGCATCCGGCTGGTCGGCCCGGCCGGCGCGCCCGACCTCGGCTCCGTCCGCGCGCTGCGGCCGGACCTGATCCTCTCCAACCAGGCCCGCGACGGCGACCGGTACGAGCAGCTGCGGGAGATCGCCCCGACCGTGCTCACCCAGACCACCGGGGCGCCGTGGAAGGCGGACTTCCAGCTGCACGCCCAGGCGTTGAGCCGGGTGGCGCCCGCGGCGGCCTTCGTCACCGCGTACCAGAAGCACGCCGGGCAGGTGGCGGGGGCGCTGTCGGCGGCGAAGCTGTCGGGCAGCAGGGTGAGCCTGGTGCGCTTCGTGGCGGGCGGCGGGATCCGGCTGTTCGGGCGGCAGAGCTTCCCCGGGATCGTGGTCGCCGACGCCGGGGTGGGGCGGCCGGACGCGCAGAACGTCGACCAGTCGGACTTCGAGATCCCCCCGGACCAGCTCGGCAAGGCGGACGGCGACCTGCTGCTGTACGCGACGTACGGCGATCCGGTCACGGCGGGCGTCGGTGCGACGCTGGCGAGCCCGGGGTGGCAGGCGCTCGGTGCGGTCAAGGCGCACCGGGCGTTCCCGGTGGACGACCAGCTGTGGTTCCAGGGGATCGGGTACACCGGCGCCAACTTCATGCTGGACCAGCTACAGCGCTTCCTCGGCGCGTAGCCGTCCGGAGGGGCGTGGTCGAACGGCATCGGTCGCGGCTACGACTACGGCTACGGCTACGGCTGCGGCCTGGTTCAGGTCGAACTCGCGTAGCGGGCCGGGGGGATGCCGACCGTGGCGGTGAAGTCCCGGGTGAGGTGGGCTTGGTCGGCGTAGCCGAGTTCGACGGCGAGCGCGGCGAGGTCCAATCCCCCGCCCGCCGCGGCGCGTTCGGCGGCCTCGTGGAGCCGGGCGCGGCGCAGCACCCACTTCGGGGAGGCGCCGACGTACTCGGCGAACAGCCGCTGGAGGCGGCGGACGGTCAGGCCCAGCTCGCGGGCCAGGTCGTCCACCCGGCACAGGTCCGGGGAGCCGGTGATCCGCTCGACCATCGCGGCGACCTCCTCGGCGACCGGGTCGGGCGCGGGCAGCCGCGACAGGAGGAAGGCGTCGGCGGGCCCGGCGCCCGGCTCGGCCAGGAGCAGGGCGTTGCACCGGTCCGCCTCGGGGCCGAAGTAGTCGGCGGCGGGCACGGAGCGGTCGGCCAGGGCGCTCACCGGGTGCCCGGTGAGGGGGCGGAAGGCGCCGGGGCGGAACTTCACGCCCAGCACGTGCCCGGCCCCTTCCAGGCGGCGGACGAAGAGCGAGCGGTCCACCCCGTAGACCCGGGCCCGCGGGGCCTCGAACACCAGGTGGACGTTCGGGTGGGCGAGCACCTTCTGCTCGTACGGCGGGCGGCCGGTGAGGTCCCAGCGGACCAGCCAGTAGAACTCCACGAAGCGCGCCACGGCGGGCGCGGGCGCGAGCCGCTCCACGCTGATCCGCTCGGCCGCCCGGGCTGGGTGGAGCACGCCGCGGCAGAGGTCGGTGCCGGGGGCGGAGTCGCTGCCGGGGGCGGGGCCGGGGTCGTCCATGGCGGCCAGGGTAGTCGTCGCGTTTCTTCAAGACCGGGCGGTGCGGCCCGGCGCAGGATGGCGGCATGAACGCTCACCCCCTGCACCCCCTGCTGGCCCGTGCCGCCGCTGCCGCCGCCGAGGTCGCCGCCGCCGTCCCCGCGGAGGTGGACTTGGCCGCGCCGACGCCCTGCGGGGAGTTCGACACCCGGGCGCTGATCAACCACTGGGTGCTCTACACCTCGCACGGCCTGGAGCACCGGGCCCGTCGCCTCGAACTGCCCGCCGCGCTGGTCGCGCGGGACTTCACGGCCGAGGCCGACTGGCGCCCGGCGTACGCGGCGCAGTTGGAGCGGGCGGTCGCGGCCTGGGGCGCGCCGGCCGCCTGGGAGGGGGACGTCGACCTGGGCGGTTCGCCGTTCCCGGCGGTGGGGATCGCCCGGATGCTGATCCTGGAACTGCTGCTGCACGGCTGGGACGTGGCGCGGGCGGTCGGCCGGGAGATCGCGGTGGACGGGGAACTCGCGCTGCTGGTGGGCGAGATCGTGGCGGAGAACGCCGAACTGTTCCGCCAGTACGGGGGGTTCGCGGAGCCGGTCGCGGAGCCGGAGGACGCCTCGGCGTGGGAGTGCGCGTTGGCCGCCTCGGGGCGGGACCTGCGCTGGAAGGCCTGAGCCTGCCCGCCGTCGTCGTCGGCGGGCAGGCTCAGGAGCTGGTGCGTCGGGGCGGGTCGGATCGCGTCGCGTCGCGTCAGCGAGGGTGTCCGCGAGCTTGAGGTAGCCGCGCTGGACGATCCACTTCTGGTTGGGGAGTGAGTCGTATGACGATCAGGCGGGCCGCATGGCCGCCGTGAGCTTGGCCCGGAGCAGGCGGACCGCCGGGGAGTGCTGATCGCGGCGGGCCACCAGCCCGAGGCGGGCAGTCGTACGGGCGTCGGTCAGCGGGACGGCCCGCAGGCCGGCGCCCTCCAGGGAGGAGGCGCTGAGCACCGCGACCCCGGCGCCGCGCTCGGCCAGCCGGAGCAGGGCCGCCGGGGAGCTGGCCTCGATGTCCACGCGGGGGTCCAGGCCCAGCTGGGCGCAGGAGCGGTCGTAGGCGGCGCGGAGCCCGGTGCCCGGGGAGAGGCAGAGGATCTTCTCGCCGCGCAGGTCGGCGATGGTCAGCCCGGTCCGGTCCAGGGAGTGCCCGACGGGGACGACGGCGGCGATCGGATCGTCCAGGACCACCCCGACCTCCAGCCCCTGCGGGACCTCCCCCGCGTAGCCGATCAGGGCGAGATCGAGGGCGCCGGCCAGGACCTGGGACTGGAGCAGGTCGGAGTGCCCCTCGTGCAGGCTCAGTTCGATGCCGGGGTGAGTACGGCCGAGGTCGGCGATGGTGTCCAGGAACGGCGGGATCGAACAGCCCATGATCATCCCGAGCCGGACCCGGCCCCGGACGGCGTCGGCGAACTCGGCGGCGGTGTGCTGAATGGCGTCCAGCGTGGCCAGGGCGTTCTTGGCGAGCGGGAGGATCGCCTCCCCGACCGGGGTGAGGCACACCCTGCGACCGGAGCGGTCGAGCAGCTGCTGGCCCAACTCGCGCTCCAGCTTCGCCACTTGAGAGCTGACGCCGGACTGGCTGACATGCAGGCGGGCAGCGGCCGCCGTGAAGGAACCCTCGTCGACGACGGCGGCGAAGTAGCGCAGCTGGTGCATCTCCATAACTGATGATGATAGCTGGCATCGGATCTATCTGTTGGACGGATGGATGGAGGGGCGAAAGGATGGAGGCATGACGACGACGAAGAGTGCACGCGAGCTGGCCGAGACCTACTTCACCGCCTGGGAGGCGGGCGACTTCGACACCATCCGGGGCCTGCTGGCCGAGGACGTCGACTTCGTCGGAGCACTGGGCACGGCATCCGGGATCGAGGCGGCCCTCGGCGGGCTGCGGGGCCTCGGGCAGGTGCTGGAGAAGATCGACGTGAAGGTGCGGGTGGCGGAGGGGGATGAGGTCATCACCTGGTTCGAGCTGAACACCAGCATTGCGCCGCCGGCGCCGACGGCGAACTGGATGCACGTGGAGAACGGGAAGATCGCCCGGATCCGGGTGACCTTCGACCCGCGCGGACTGCTGGCGGGCTTCGAGAAGAAGGCTGAGGAGCACTGAGGGGGCGGGCAGAACAGCGGGGGCTGTTCGCGCTCAGGCGTCCTCGTCGGGCTGGGGCGGGGTCGCCCGGAGGGCGGTGACCACACCCAGGGCGACCGTGGCGATCGCGAGGGCGAGGAGCGTCGCGAAGGCGGCGGCGATCAGGAACCGCACGGGCGCTCGCGGTCTCGGTCGCGGTCGGCGTCGAGGAGCAGGGTGAGGAGGTTCAACAAGGTCGAGGCCGGGGCCGTGTTGAAGCAGACGAGCATGCGGCCGTCGAGGGTCCGGTCCGTGGTCGCGGAGGGGAAGATCAGGCCGAACTTGCGGCCGCGCTCGTGGAGTTCGGCGAGGAGGGTGAGGATGTGGTCCTCGGTGTAGGCCCGGATCCGGGGATCGGTGGGCTGCATGGGGTAGCGGTTCACGCGGCACCGTCCAGCTCGCACTCGAACCAGATGGTCTTGCCGCGCTTCTGGGGGTCGACACCCCAGCGACTGGTGAGGGCCGCGACCAACTGAAGGCCCCGGCCGGACTCGGCGAGGAGGTCGAGCGGCGGGAGTTCGGGGAGGACCGGGCTCTCGTCGGAGACACCGACCCGGAGGGTGCGGGTGGTCACGGAGAGGATCTGGACGACCGGTGCGGGGGTGTTCGCGTGGTTCCAGGCGTTCACGATCAGCTCACCGAGGGCGAGTTCGGCGTCGAAGGTGCCCGAGGGCGGCCAGCCCAGGCGGAGCATGGCGTCCTGGAGGGACTGCCGGGCGAGGGTGAGGGAGGGCGTGTTGCACTGACGCATGGGAGATCTCCCGGCGTGAGGTGGGGTGGAGAACCGGCGGAAACGTCGCCGTGAGCCAGGCCGTGCAGATGGGCACGGTTGCTCTGCGGCGCTTGCCAGCAAGCGTTACTGACGATCCGTCGGATCGAGGTGAGAACGACCATACAGCAGTCACCTCACATGTGATCCCAAATTCGGATAGGTTCACCCTCAAGTGGACCCTGCACCCGGCAGCGCGGCAGACTTGGGCCACTTCGGCAAGGAAGGAACCAATGCCGCCGCGACTCAACCCGACGCTCCGCCAGCGCCGTATCGGGACCGAGCTTCGGAAGATGCGCGAGGCCGCCGGGCTGTCGACCGGCGCCCTCAGCAGAGACCTCGGCATCGACAGGACTCAGGTCAGCCAGATAGAAGCGGCCAAGGTCGGTGTAAGCCCGGAACGTCTCCGCTCGTTCGCCGCTGCCTGCAAGTGCATGAACGAGCCCTTGATCGATGCTCTTGAGTCCATGGTCCAGGACCGCTCCAAGGGCTGGTGGGAGGATCACCGCGGCACCGTGCCGGACGGCTTCCTTGAGAACGCCGAGCTGGAGAAGACCTCCCGAGAACTCATGCTGTGGGTTCTGACGCACATGCCCGGCCCCTGCCAGACCATCAACTACGCTTCGGCCGTGTTCGGGAGGATCTTCCCCCCACTCCCTCGGCACGAGATGGAGACACGAACCGCATTCAGAATGCAACGCAAGGCCGACTTGCGTCGCAATCCGAAGCCGCTGACAGCCTTCATCTACGAATCAGTACTGTGGACCCGGTTCGGCGGAACCCAGATCCTCAAGGAGCAACTCGACTCCCTACTTGAAGACTCCGAGTTGCCATGGATGTCCATTCGAGTCGTGCCCTTCGACATCGAGACCTTCCCTGGCGCCGTCGAGAATCTGACCTACGCGTTCGGCGCCGTGCCACAGCTCGATACGGTCGAGCGAGAGTCTTCGCGCGACTCCGAACACCTTGATGCGACCAGCGAGCTTGCCAGCTATCGAGCCATCTTCGAACAGACTGAAGCACTCGCACTGAATGAAAGTGGCTCCCGCGACTTGATTCGCAAGATCGCACGAAACCTGTGAAAGGCTCATTGTGACCGGCACCAAGTGGCAGAAGTCCACATTCAGCGGATCGACTGAAAACTGCGTGGAGGTCCGCGCGGCCGACGGTGCTCTGGAACTCCGCGAGTCCGACGAAGGCCACCTCATCCTCCGCACCACCCCCGCCGCCCTCTCCGCCCTCCTCCACGGCATCAAGGCCGGCGAGTTCGACCACCACTCGGCCTGACACCACGGCGGCCGGGCCACATTGCCGTGGCCCGGCCGCCGCCGTCATGCCGGTACCGACCGGCTACCTGTACCTACTTCAGCGGCGTGCCGCCCGCGTTGCGGTACGCGATGGTCTTGTTGATCAGGTTGTTGCCGTCGGTCTCGACCGCGGTCTGCTCCTGCTGTCCCGCACCGAACAGCAGCGCTGCGACGTGCGCGTTCGCCACCTGGTCCAGGTGCGACATGAGCCAGTCGACCTTGTCGTCCTTGTAGTGGTTGAGGGTGTTGTTCTGCGCCATGTTCCCCACCGGGATCTGCCACAGGACCACCGGCTTGCCCACCGACTCGGCCATCGTCTTGTAGAACGTCAGCGCGGCAGTGGCCTTCTGGTCGTTCCAGAAGGTGTCACGGCCACCGTTCTCCGGCTTCGCGTACCAGCCCGCGTCGCGGTCCACCACGTCGGAGACCAGGAAGTCGGCGTTCTTCGCGCCCAGTGCCGCGTAGTCCTTGACGCATCCCTGCGTGTTGGTCGTCCAGTCCCAGCAGGTCAGGTGGAACCCGGCGCCCACGTTCGGCGCGTACTTGTGGGCCATCGCGATCATGCACTGGGCCAGGCCGGCGGCGCTGTTCTCCTGCGATCCGCAGTCCGCCGGGTTCGAGGCCGTGACCTGCGCGCCGACCTTGTGCGGGTCACCGAGCGAACGGACGTAGCCCCAGAAGTCGGGCTCGATGTCGATCATGTCCTGCGACGTGCCGATCTTCTGGAGGAAGAAGCGGTAGTCGTTCAGGTAGCGGGTGAGCAGGTCGGCCCGGTTGATGGCGACGACCTCGCCCGGGCCGTCGCCCTGGCCCGCCATGTCCCCCAGGTCGCGCAGCGAGTACCAGGTCCAGAAGTACTTCTGCGGGCGCGGCTTGCCCTGGTAGGTGGCCTGGGCCACGTGTTGGTCGCCCCAGGTCACGTAGAAGCCGGGCGCGGTGGTCTCGCCGGTCCAGCAGCCCCACCAGCTCGACCATTCGGCCTTGCAGCGCGAGGCCGTGTAGTAGTCGGAGGAGGGGGCGGGCTGGCTGTGCACGTAGTTGTACCGAACGTCGAAGGGCGCGGCGGTCGCCGCAGCGTCGTTCATCGAGCCGCCGATGAGCACCGTGCTGCTGCCCATGAAGCGGGTCGCCACGTTGCCGCCACCGCCACCGCCGCCGCCGGCCGGTGCCGGTACCGACGAAGGTGCCGACGACGGTGCCGACGACGGAGCCGATGACGGGTGGGTGCCGCCCGGGGCCTGGCCGGTGGGAACGGGGTGGCCCGCAGTGGTGGGCTTGGCGGGGCTGGTGGGCACGGCGGGAACGGTGGGCACGGTCCCGGCGCCGGGGTCGCCCGCGTCCCCGGTGCCGCCGGCGCTGCCGACCGGGACGAGCTGCCACTGCTGGTTGGCGCCGCCCCAGTCCCAGTACTGGGCGATGCGGCCGCCATCGGCCTTGGATCCGTCCTGGACCTCGACGGCCATGCCGCTGTGGCGGTTGATCAGCCGCACGTAGCCGTCCGAGGACTTCTCCAGGTGGAACTGCTGGTTGGCGCCGTTCAGGTCGTGCCACTGGACCATGGTGGAGCCGGCGGTCTTCGACCAGCCGTAGTCGTCCAGGACCTTGCCGGAGTTGCGGTTCTGCAGCCGGTAGTTGCCGTCACCCGCGTCGATGAACCGCCACTGCTGGTTGGTTCCGTCGTGACGGGCCCACTGAACCGCCGGCGCGCCGTCATTGGTGGCGTAGTTGAGGCCGTCCAGCGCCTCGCCGCTGTTGCGGTTGACCAGCATGTACCAGGGCTTCGTGTCCACGTCCACGGTTCCGGCCGAGGCCGTGTTGACCACGACCACCGAGCCGCCCACGACCGCGAGACCGACGGCCGCCCAGAAACCCCGGCGCTGGTACAGCCGACGGCGGCGGTGCGACTGCCGTCCCTCGGCAAGGGCCGAACCGGACGACGGGCGACGCCGACGGCCACGGCCCCCGGCGGGAGACGCCTCCGACGACATGGAGGGGCGAGGGGACATGTCGATGCTCTCTTTCAGCCGCTGCCTCTGACCCGACCGCCTGGCCGGACGACACCTGGTTGTCGCCGGTCCCGGAAAGGTTGCCGCGGCCCGAAAGATTTTTCGGCGCCGCACACCGGCCACGCGCGATGCTGGACACCATGAAGATCGCCGCAGCTCAGCTGTCCTGCACCCCCGCCGACATCCCGGCCAACGTCCGGCACCTCACCGCCCTCGCCGAGCAGGCCCGCTCCCAGGGCGCCGAGCTGATCGTCTTCCCCGAGTTCGCGCTCACCGGCTACGAACTCGAAGCCCTGGCCGCCGCCCCCCACCTCTGGACCGCCCCCGACGACTCCCGCCTCGACGCCCTCCGGGCCACCGGCATCGCCACCGTCGTCAACTGCGCCGTCCCCACCGACGGCCCCCGGCCCGCCATCGGCACGTACGTCTACGGGCCCGACGGCGCGCTGATCACGAGCTATCTCAAGCAGCACCTCTACGAGCACGAGCAGGGCGTCTTCACCCCCGGCGACCAGGACGGCCGCTTCGAGCTCGGCGGCCTCCGCTTCGCCCTCGCCACCTGCTTCGACAACCACTTCCCCGACCTCACCGCCCGGGGTGCGGCCGACGGTTGCGACGTCCACCTCGCCAGCTCCCTCTACGGCACCGGCAACGGCATCCACGAGCGGGCCACGATCTACCCGGGCATCGCCGAGTCCACCGGCATGCACGTCGTGCTGGCCAACCACGTCGGCCCCTCCGGCCCCTGGACCGGCTGCGGCGGCGCCGCCCTCTGGGCCCCGGACGGCACCCTCCTCGCCGAGGCCGACGACCGCACCACCACCGTCGCCCTCGCCGACATCCCCTAGCGGGTCCGGAGCAGGACGTCGGCCCGCCCGACTTCCTGCTCCAACCGGCGCCCTTGAGGGGACACCGGCACCTCCGGGCCCGCCCCGCCTCAGCCGCCGGAGCGGATCGGCTCGCCCGTCCGGTGCAGGTGGCCGAGGATCTCGCGGTACGAGCGCAGTAGGCCGGTCTCGTAGTACGGGATGTCCTTCTCCGCGCAGAACTCCCGGGTGATCCGGGCGGCCCGCCCGAGCGCGGGGGTCGGCATGCTGGGGAACAGGTGGTGCTCCACCTGGTAGTTGAGGCCGCCCATCACCGAGTCCAGCACCGGGCCGCCACGGACGTTGCGCGAGGTGAGCACCTGGCGGCGCAGGAAGTCCAGCCGCATCTCCGGGGTCACCATCAGCATGCCCTTGTGGTTCGGGGCGAAGACGCAGCCCAGGTACACGCCGAACAGCGCCTGGTGCACGGCGATGAAGGCCACCGCCTTGCCGGCCGGCAGCGCGGCGAACACCAGGCCGAAGTAGGCCACGAAGTGCACGACCAGCAGCACACCCTCCAGCACCGGACGCTTCACGGCGGGGCTGCGCAGCGCGCGGAAGCTGTTGAAGCTCAGGTTGAGGCCCTCCAGCAACAGCAGCGGGAAGAACAGGAACGCCTGTCGGCGGCCGATGAACCGGGCGAGGCCGCTCGCCTGCCGGGCCTGCCGCTGCGACCACACCACGAGGTCCGGCGAGACGTCCGGGTCGCGCTCCTCGTGGTTGGGGTTGGCGTGGTGGCGGGTGTGCTTGTTCATCCACCAGCCGTAGCTCATGCCCATCAGCAGGTTGGCGGCGATCCGCCCGCCGATCTCGCTCGGCCCGCGACGGCTGAACACCTGGCGGTGCGCGAGGTCGTGCGAGAGCAGGGCGACCTGGGCGAACACCACGTCCATCACGGCGGCCAGGACGAGCTGCCACCAGGTGTCGCCGATCTCGAACAGCGCCCACCAGCCGTCGAGGAAGGCGAAGAGCACCAGTCCGATGCGCACGGCGTAGTAGCCGGGGCGGCGGTCGAGCAGGCCCTCGGCGGCGATCCGGCGGCTCAGCTGGGCGAAGTCGCTGCCGCCGCCCTCCGGCTGCGGAGCGGGCGGCGCGAGGGCGGTGGGGGCCGCGGGGGCCGGCGCGGCCTTGCTCATCGTCACGGGCTGTGTGGGCATGCCCCGAGTCTGCTGCGCCGGGCGGGCCGGCAGAACGGGGAAGGCACCCCTCCCGTACGGGTGTTAACCCCCGCACCACCATGGCGCCCGCAGGTCGTCCGGCATGTGGACTGCCGGCCCCGGGCGAGCGGCCTCCGGTTGATCCACCCGAAGCCGTACCCGTACTGTCGGCACGCGGTGACATCGGGGGCGATCGAGAGCGGGGCGGGGCCGTGACCGAAGAGGCGATACCCGGACGGCTGGTCGGCCGGCGCTACCGGCTCCTCCGGCAGCTGGGCGCGGGCGGCTTCGGGCGGGTCTGGCAGGCCCACGACGAGACCCTGGGCATCGACGTGGCCGTCAAGCAGCTGTGGCTGCCGCCCGCGACCTCCGAAGGCGAGCGGGCCGAACGGCTGGCCCGGGCCGAACGCGAGGCGCGCAACGCCGCCCGGCTGCGCGACCGGCCGCACATCGTGGCCGTCCACGACGTGCTGGTCGAGGACGGCATGCCGTGGATGGTGATGCAGCTGGTGTCGGGCGGCTCGCTCGGCGACCGGCTGGCCACGCACGGGCCGCTGCCGGTCGAACGGACGGCCGTGGTCGCCCGCGCCCTGCTGACGGCCCTCGGCGCCGCCCACGCGGCCGGGGTGGTGCACCGGGACGTCAAGCCCGCCAACGTCATGCTGGCCGACGACGGCGACGTCCTGCTCGCCGACTTCGGGATCGCCGTCCACGAGGCCGACTCGACGCTCACCGTGACCGGGGCGTTCGTCGGCTCGATCGAGTACATCGCCCCCGAGCGGGCGCGCGGCGTGGACGGGCAGGCCGCCTCCGACCTGTTCTCCCTCGGCGTCACCCTGTACCAGGCCGTCGAGGGCGTCTCGCCGTTCCGCCGGGAGTCGGCGACCGCCTCGCTCACCGCCGTCCTGTTCGACCCGCCCGAGCCGCCCCGCAACGCCGGCCGGCTGGCCCCGCTGATCCTCGCCCTGCTGGCCAAGGACCCGGAGCAACGGCCCGGCACCGCGCAGGCGTTGGCGATGCTCGACCAGTCCGTGCCGGACCGGCCCACCGCCCTGGACCAGCCGCTGCCGGCGCCGGCCACCGCCCTCGACCACCCGTTCCCGGCCGCGCCCGCCGAGGACGAGGACCGGGCGGATCAGCTTGGGGTGACGTCGGCGTCGGAGACCCCGGCGTCACGGCCCTACCTGACGATCGCGGTCGCGGTCGCCGTCGTCGCCGTCCTGACCGGAGCGATCTGGCTGCTGGCGGCCTCGCGGCCCGGGGACGGCAAGGCCAAGCAGCCCGCGACCGGGGCCGGGGCCGCCTTCCCCGCGCCGCCGTCGGGCAGCCCCTGGCGGGGCCCGTCGCCGAGCCCGTCAGCCGGCCTCCCGGACCTCCCGACGCCCTGCGACATCCCCTCCGCCACCGTCGACAAGCTCCGGCTCACCAACCACGGCAAGGAGGACGTCAAACCCGAGCGCCGCCGGTGCGACTGGTGGACGGACGGGTCCGCCCAACTCCCGTACAACTTCGCCAGCGCGCAGACCTACCGGACCGGATACAGCGCCCATCCGGGCTCGCACCCGGTGCGGGTCGCGGACGCCGTCACCGCGCAGGAGTACATCGACAAGTTCAACGACCCCCACATGACCCTCTGCCGCGTCGAATGGTCCACCGCCAACGGCGGCTTCGCGTCCGCCGTGGTGCAGGCCAGCAACGCCGACGACAGCAGCCACCTCTGCGAGTACGCCGAGCAGTGGGCGAACGGGTTGTACCAGAGCCTGCCCCACTGACCGTCACCGGCCGTCACTGACCGCACGGTGTCCGGAACAGCTCGTCCAGGTGGTGGGTGAGCACGGCCAGCGCCTGCTCACCGGTGCGCTGGCCACCGAGCACGCTCGACCCCAGCCCGTTGACCATCGCCAGCAGCCCGGCGGCGGCCATCTCGACGTCCCGCTCCGGCGCGATCCCGCCCGCCTGCTGGGCGGCGCGCAACTGCTTGACCAGGAAGCCCTCCAGCACGACCGGCGGCTGCGCCGCCCGCTGCTCCAGCACCTCGGGGTCGCCGAGCACCAGCGTGTAGTACGCCGCGTACGTCCGGGTGATCCGACGGCTCTCGGCGTCCGTCGGCAGGATGCAGGAGAGGATCGCGGTCACCACCTCGCGGGGGGCGCGGGCCTCGCCGATCCAGCGTTCCATCCGGGCCTGGAGCTGGGTGCCGAGCCGGGCGAGGGCGTCCAGCAGCAGGCCCTGCTTGGTCGTGAAGTAGTACTGGACGAGGCGCAGTGAGACACCGGCCTCGGTCGCGACCGCCCGCATGCTGGCCGACTGGAGGCCCTGGGTGTCGGCGATCCGCAGCAGGGCCTCGGCGATCTGCCGGCGGCGCTCCTCGTGGTCCACCTTCCCAGCTCCTGGTTTCTCGGTCATGACGTGGCCTCCATGGTTCGCCCTCGCACGCTTGGTACACCCGTATCATGCCTGTGATACACATGTACCATGCGAATCAGCGAGTTCACGAACGCCAAGGCCGAAGCCCGCTTCCGCACCGCGTACGAGCGCGCCCTGACCCAGCTCTGGCCCGGCCCGCGCACCGCGCTCGACGTCCCCACCGGCTTCGGGACCACCCGCGTCCAGCGCACCGGCCCCGCCCCCGGCCGGCCGATCGTGCTGCTCCCCGGCTCCGGCGGCAACGCCCTGATGTGGCACGCGTACATCGAGCGGCTCGCCGCCCACCACCCCGTCATCGCCGTGGACACCATCGGCGAACCCGGCGCCAGCGTGCAGACCGCCCCCATCAAGGACGGCCAGGACGCCGCCGACTGGCTGGAAGAACTCCTCACCGCCCTCGACGTCCCCACCGCCCACCTGGTCGGCTGCTCCTACGGCGGCTGGATCGCCCTCCACCACCAGCTCCGCCACCCCGGCCGGACCGCCACCCTCACCCTGGTCGACCCGGCGGGCCTCGCCGACGTCGGCCGGCGCTTCTACACCTGGATCATCCTCGGCGGCCTCGCCGCCCTGGCCCCGCGCGCGCTCCGCCCCCGGCTGGCCCGGGCGGTCGGCAACAGCGCCATCCTGGAGGCCGAACTGATGACCCTGATGCGCGCCTCGACCGGCTTCCGCCGCCGCCTGCCGCTCGCCGCCCCCCTCGACGACCCGGAGCTGGCCCGGCTCAGCGCCCCCGCGCTCTTCCTGCTCGGCGAGCGCAGCGCCCTGCACGACGCCCGGGCCGTCGCCGAGCGGCTGCACCGGCTCGTTCCGGCGGCCCGGGTCGGGATCGTCCCCGGCGCCGGGCACTCGCTGACCACCGACGACCCGGCGGCCGTCCTCGACGGGATCCTCACCATGGCCTCGTCCCAGGCCAGTTGACCAGCCCCTCCTCGGCTGGATCCTCACCACGGTATCGCCCCAGGTCAGTTGACCAGCTCGTCCGCGACGGGCCCGTCCGCGAGGACCATCGGCCAGTCGTCCTCGGCGGCCAGCAGGACGTCCAGCGGGGTGCCGGGCGGGCCGGTGAACACGGCGGTGGCCTCGGAGAACCGGCCGAGCCGGACCGGGACGGTCACCTCGGCGGACAGGACGACGGCGGCATCCGGATCGACGGCCGAGCGGACCGGGAAGTCGGCCGGATCGGCCTCCACCTGCTCCAGCGCGTACGGGTAGACGGCGATCGACACCGCCAGCCGGTCGCCCACCCGGGTGCGCTCGGCCCAGCCGTCGGTCGGCAGCAGGAAGAAGGCGCCGTCGCCCTCGTAGCAGTACGAGCCGAGCCGGTCCAGCGCCCGTTCGCCGGGGGTGCCCTCGGGGTCGACGACGAGGACGGCGACCTGGGCGTCCGGGTCACTCGGGTCGAGGCCGGCACGGACGTACAGACGGGCCACGGGGAACCTCCGGGTCGCGGAACGGGAACGGGCCCGCCGGCCGCCTCCCACAAGGGAGTTGGACGACGGGCCGCGGGCCCACGCTACCGTCGGGCCGCCTGGCCCCGCGCCTCCCGGCGCTGCGCCACCTGGCGGCGGACCGCCCAGGCCGCCCCGCCGAGGATGAACCCGTAGACGGAGACCAGCCCGTGGCCGTTGTCCTGGGCGAGCCACATCGCGAGGCCGAGCACCGGGACGCCGGCCGCCAGGGCGATCTCCTTGGGGAGGCGGGTGCGGGTGAGGAAGGCGAGGGCGAGGGTGGCGCCGAGGAAGTAGGTGGCGCCGGAGCTGCCGGCGAAGTTGCGGGGGTCGGTGCTGGGGCCGTCGCCGAAGCCGAGCAGGTCGTCGATGCGGCCGGGCAGCACGATGCCGGCCAGGAAGAAGCCGAGGGTCAGCGGGCCGCCCCAGTACCACTGGGCGAGCGCGGCGACGGCGGCGAGGGTGACGAGGTTCCACAGGTCGCCGAAGAGGCCGCCGTTCTGCATGAACACCGAGGTGAACTCGCGCCACCAGCCGGACTTGGCCGGGTCCGCGTCCAGCGCGTCCATGGCGCCGGACCACACCAGCTGGAGCAGCACGCCGCCGACGGCGACGGCGGTCAGGGCGATCGCCGCCCACGGCAGCGGCCGCGAGCGCAGGGTGTCGCGACCGACCACGCCCAGCCCGCAGTTGACCATCATGACCATCAGCGCGGCCGTGGTCACGTTGAAAAGGATCGCCCCCATGGTCTTGCCCCTCCCCGGATCCGGCGCTTTCCAACGCCGTTCGAAAACCTGATGGAGCAAAGCTAGCACAGTTTTCGAACGGTGTTGGAAAATGTTGTACGGTGGATCGCATGAAGCTCACCAAGGACCGCATCGTCGACGCGGGCATGGCCGTCTTCGCCGAGGTCGGCTACCAGAACCTGTCGATGCGCCAGGTCGCCGACCGCCTCGACGCCCATGCGGGCAGCCTCTACTACCACGTGCGCGGCAAGGACGAACTGCTCGCCCTGATGGCCGACCGGGTGTGCCGCCAGGCCTACGACGCCGGCACCGAAGCCCTGGCCGCCCTCCCCGCCGACGCGCCCTGGCAGGACCGCGTCGAGGCCCAGGCCACCGCCCTGCGCCGGAGCATCAAGCAGCACCCCGGCGGCGCCCAACTCCTCGCCGAGAGCCCCGGCATGCTCAGCACCGGCGCCCTCTCGCTGATGGAACGCCTGCTGCGCACCCTCCTCGACGCCGGCCTGCCCGCCGAGCACTGCGGCATCGCCGCCGACATCCTGCTCAGCCACGTCACCGGATTCGCGCTCCAGGAACAGAACCAGCCCGCCACCCAGCCGACCGTCAGCGCCGAGTTCTACGCCGAACTCTGCGAGCGGTTCCCGCTGGTCATGGGCGAGTTGATCCCGCGCCTGGGGCAGGACGAGAAGTTCGCCCGGAGCCTCGACCTGCTCTGCACGGGCTTCACGGCGCTCTCCTAGCCGAACCGCCGCCGACGCGACCGTCCCCCACGCGGATGCGGCGGGCCGGTCACCGCACTCAGCCCTGCTGCGGCGGACGGCGGCGCAGACTCAGCAACAGCAGGACCACCGCCGTCAACACCGCCGAGGTGCGCAGCACCCCCGGGGCCATCGACCAGCTGAACTGACCCAGCGGGGAGCCGGCCTGCACCCCGGCGCCCCCGCCGGCACCGCCGGCACCCGCCTGCTTGGCGTGCTGCATCGCGAACAGGGTGCTCGCGCTCATCGTCACCAGCGGAATCCCCAGGATCACGAACTTGCGCGTCAGATCCGAGAGTTGACGGGACAGATAGCCCAGCCCCCAACCCGCCAGCATGGCCGGGAAGAACCCGGACACCGCGCCGCCGACCAGCAGCCCGCAGGACAGCAGGATCAGCGGGGACGGCTTGCGCGCGCCCTTGCCCGCACCTTTGCCCGCAGTGGCGACGGGCGCGGCCTTCGCCCTCCGCTGCCGCTTCGACGGCTTCGCCCCGGCCTGGTCCACCTGCTGCCGCGCCGCCTCCTCCTCAGCCGTGCGCTGCTCGGGGACCGGCTTGGGCGCGGGCTGCGGCGTGTCCGAGAAGTCCAGCATCGTCATCGTCCACGGGCTCGAACTCTGCACCGTCGGCGGCGGGATCACCTCCCCGCCGCCCCCGGGCGAGGTCACGCCCGGCAGGTCCAGCGACACGTTCGGGATGCCACCCGTCAGCGCGGCCCCGGCGGCACCCGCCGGCGGGCCGTACACGCTGTCCTCCGCCGGCCCGGCGGCCGGCGGAGCAGCCGGAGGAGGCGGTGCGGACGGCGCGGACGGCGCCGCCGCCCGCGCCCGCTCGCTCCACGGCCCGCTCTTGCGCCACCACTCGCCGTCCGTCATCACCGACACCCCGCCTCGCCCACGCCGCCCGCCGCACCGCGGCGACCGCCCACCGAACCGCCCTCGGCCGTGACGGTACCCACCGTGCCCCGCCCGCGCGAGTCCGCCACGACCACCAGCGAACACGACCACCGGCGAACACGACCACCGGCGAACCGACGGCGTACGCAGCCCGCGGCCCGCCCCACGAGCGCACCCGCCGTCCGCGCTCCCGACTAACCTAGGTCGAATGACCACACAGCAGGGCCCTCAACGCCAGAGCAGGACGCCCGTCGGCCCCCGCACCCTCGCCGAGGAGCTGCGCGCCCGCCCCGACGATGCCCTCGCCGCCCTGCTCCGCGCCCGCCCCGACCTGCTGAACCCCGTCCCCGGCGACCTCACCCAGCTGTCCGCCCGCCTGTCCTCGCGCGCCTCCGCGCTGCGCGCCCTGGAACGGCTCGACCGGTTCACCCTGCAGGTCGCCGAGGCCCTGGCGACCGCCCCGGACGGCACCTCCCTGACCACCGTCCGCACCCTGCTGACCGGCCCGGCCAAGGTCAAGCCGCACCCCGGCGCCACCCCGCTCACCCCGGCCGACCGCTCCGCCGTCGCCGCCGCCCTCCCCCGCGCCATCGCCGCCCTGCGCGACCGGGCACTGCTCTGGGGCCCCGACAACGCCCTGCGGCTGGTGCTCGCCATCCGCGAAGCACTCGCCCCGACCGCCGCCAACCCCGGCCGCACCGGCCTCGGCCCGACCCTCGCCGAGGCCACCACCGGCATGTCCCCGGCCCGGCTCCAGCAACTGCTCGCCTCCGCCGGACAGCCCGCCACCCCGGACCCGGTCACCGCCGTCGCCGCCCTGACCGCCCAGCTCACCGACCGCACCCGCTGCGCCGCCCTGCTCGACACCGCGCCCGAGGCCGCGCTGCGACTGCTGGACCGGCTGGTCTGGGGGCCGCCCACCGGCACCGTCCCGGACGCCACCCGCCCGGTCACCGCCGAGGACGCCCAGAGCCCGGTCGAATGGCTGCTCGCCCGCGGCCTGCTGCTGCCCACCAGCCCCGGCAGCGTCGTCCTGCCCCGCGAGCTGGCCCTGCACCTGCGCGGCGGCCGCACCCACCGCACCGTCGAACCGCTCCAGCCCGAACCCGCGCCCGCCGCCGCGCCGCGCGATCCACAGGCTGTGGACAACGCCGCGGCCGGCCAGGCGCACACCGCCGTCAAGACCGTCGAAGAACTCCTGGAGGCCTGGGGCCTCACCCCGCCGCCCACTCTGCGGGCCGGCGGCCTCGGCGTACGGGACCTCAAGCGCGCCGCCCAGACCCTGGAGACCACCGAGCAGCAGGCCGCCTTCTGGCTCGAACTCGCCTACACGTCAGGCCTGCTGGCCCCCGACGGCGAAGCCGACGAATGCTGGGCGCCGACCCCCGGGTACGACAGCTGGCTGCAACTGGACACCGCCGAACGCTGGTCCGTCCTGGCCCGCGCCTGGCTCGCCGCCACCCGCGTCCCCGCCCTCACCGGCACCCCCGACGGCAAGGGCAAGCCGCGCGCCGCCCTCGGCCCCGAACTCGACCGCACCCTCGCCCCGTCCGTACGCCGCGCCGCCCTCGCGCTGCTCGCCGAACTCCCGCCCGGCACCCCCGCCACCGCCGCCGAACTGCTGCCCACCCTGCGCTGGCAGCGCCCGCTGCGCGGCGGCCCCACCGGCCCGGACGGCCACGAGCTGCGCGACGACCTCACCACCTGGACCCTCGCCGAGGCCGAACTGCTCGGCATCACCGGCCGCGGCGCCCTCGCCGCCCCCGCCCGCGCCCTGCTCACCGCCGAGTCCGACCCGGCCGAGGTGCTCGCCCCGCTGCTGCCCCAGCCGCTGGACCACGTCATCCTCCAGCCGGACCTCACCGCGATCGCCCCCGGCCCGCTGCTCACCCCGCTCGCCCAGGCGCTCGCCCTGTGCGCCGACATCGAGTCCAAGGGCGGCGCCACCGTCTACCGCTTCACCCCGACCTCGGTCCGCCGGGCCCTGGACGCCGGCCGCACCGCCGCCGACCTGCAGGCCTTCCTGGCCCAGCACAGCCGCACGCCCGTCCCCCAGCCGCTCGCGTACCTGATCGACGACGTCGCCCGCCGGCACGGCATCCTGCGGGTCGGCGCCGCCTCCTCCTACCTGCGCTGCGACGACCCCGCGCTGCTCAACGAGGTGCTCGCCGACCGCCGCGCCGCCGACCTGCGGCTGCGCCGGCTCGCCCCCACCGTCCTCGCCTCCCAGGCCGCCCCCGACGTCCTGCTCGCCGCCCTGCGCACCATGGGCTACGCCCCGGCCGCCGAGTCCGCCGAGGGCGACGTCCTGATCACCCGCCCGGACAGCCACCGCACCCCGCCCCGCACCGCCCCCACCCCCGTCCCCGACGGCCCGCCCGCCCCCGACGACACCCTCCTCGCCGCCGCCATCAAGGTGATCCGGGCCGGCGACCGCGCCGCCACCGCCACCCGCCGCGAACCCACCCCCGACCCGCGCCAACTCCCCCGCACCGCCGCCGCCGAGACCCTCGCCGCCCTCCAGACCGCCGTCCTCCTCGGCGAACGCATGTGGATCGGCTACCTCAACGCCGAGGGCATCGCCAGCCAGCGCATCATCGACCCGGTCAAGGTCGAAGGCGGCTACGTCACCGCCTTCGACCACCACGCCGACGAACTGCGCACCTTCGCCCTCCACCGCATCACCGGCGTCGCGGAGCTGGACGAATAACAGCGAGTGACGGGGCGTCAGTGCCCCTGCGACTCCTTCATCTTCTGCTTGACGGCCTGGTCCGCCAGGCTGCCGATCTCGCCCTGGCCGACCGGCAGCGAACCGCCGCCGACCTGGTCGGCGATCAGGAAACCGGGGGCGGCCAGCAGGCCGCCGGGGCCCTCGCCGATGCCCGCGAGGGCGTGGGCGGAGCCCGCCGAGGAGGCGGTGGCGGCGAAGGCCGTGCCCATCAGGGCGAGGGCGGTGAGAACGCGCTTCGAGTTCTTCATGGCCGGTTCAACGAGTGAGTACGGACCGTGGTCACTCGAAGGAATCGACGAGCGGCCGCACCGGGCGCACTCCGGGAACAGGGGGTTCCCGACGGCACCCATCATGCTCGGCGACCTGATCGGCGAAGTGCAGGGCCAGGACAAGCTCGACGGCATCGTCGGCGTCCTCGGGTTCGGCACCGACGCGGGCGGCAAGTCCAGTGGCAAGTTCTACGCGGGGGAGTAGCCCGGTAGCCCGCGGAAACAGCCCGACACGTTCCGCGCGGAATGAGCGACACTGGAGGGTCTGCGTCAGACCCAGTCAGTCAGGGTCAATCCGACCTGTCAGCCAGTGGAGGGCTCCCCCGCGTGAACGACGGACCGCTCATCGTCCAGAGCGACAAGACTCTCCTCCTGGAGATCGACCATCCCAAGGCCGCCGACTGCCGGCGCGCCATCGCCCCGTTCGCCGAGTTGGAGCGGGCGCCCGAGCACGTGCACACGTACCGGGTGACCCCGCTCGGGCTGTGGAACGCCCGGGCCGCCGGGCACGACGCCGAGCAGGTGGTCGACGCCCTGGTGACGTACTCCCGCTACCCGGTGCCGCACGCCCTGCTGGTGGACGTGGCCGACACCATGGGCCGCTACGGGCGGCTCCAGCTGCTCAAGCACCCCACCCACGGGCTGGTGCTGGCCACCACCGACCGCCCGGTGCTGGAGGAGGTGCTGCGCTCCAAGAAGATCGTGCCGCTGGTCGGCGACCGGATCGACCCGGACACCGTCGTGGTGCACCCCTCCGAGCGCGGCCAGATCAAGCAGGTGCTGCTCAAACTCGGCTGGCCCGCCGAGGACTTCGCCGGGTACGTGGACGGCGAGGCGCACCCGATCGACCTGCACGAGGACGGCTGGCAGCTGCGCCCGTACCAGGCGCAGGCCGTCGAGGGCTTCTGGCACGGCGGTTCCGGCGTGGTCGTGCTGCCCTGCGGCGCCGGCAAGACGCTGGTCGGCGCGGCCGCGATGGCGCACGCCAAGTCGACCACGCTGATCCTGGTCACCAACACCGTCTCGGCCCGCCAGTGGAAGCACGAGCTGGTCAAGCGCACCTCGCTGACCGAGGACGAGATCGGCGAGTACAGCGGGACGCGCAAGGAGATCCGCCCCGTCACCATCGCCACCTACCAGGTGATGACGACCAAGCGGAAGGGCGTGTACGCGCACCTGGAACTGTTCGACGCCCGCAACTGGGGCCTGGTGGTCTACGACGAGGTGCACCTGCTGCCCGCGCCGGTGTTCAAGTTCACCGCCGACCTCCAGGCCCGCCGCCGGCTCGGCCTGACCGCCACCCTGGTCCGCGAGGACGGCCGCGAGGGCGACGTGTTCAGCCTGATCGGCCCCAAGCGCTTCGACGCGCCCTGGAAGGAGATCGAGGCGCAGGGCTACATCGCGCCCGCCGACTGCTGTGAGGTGCGGGTCACCCTGACCGACTCCGAGCGGCTCTCCTACGCGACCGCCGAGCCGGAGGAGCGCTACCGCTTCTGCGCGACCACCGCGACCAAGCGGCGGGTGGTGGAGGCGCTGGTCAAGAAGCACGAGAAGGACCAGACGCTGATCATCGGCCAGTACATCGACCAGCTGGACGAGCTCGGGGAGGTCCTGGACGCGCCCGTGATCAAGGGCGAGACCAGCAACGCCCAGCGGGAGAAGCTCTTCGACGCCTTCCGCAACAAGGAGATCGGCGTCCTGGTGGTCTCCAAGGTCGCGAACTTCTCGATCGACCTGCCCGAGGCGACGGTGGCCATCCAGGTCTCCGGGACCTTCGGCTCCCGCCAGGAGGAGGCCCAGCGCCTCGGCCGCGTGCTGCGCCCCAAGGCGGACGGCCACTCGGCGCACTTCTACTCGGTGGTCGCCCGGGACACCGTGGACCAGGACTTCGCCGCCCACCGGCAGCGCTTCCTGGCCGAGCAGGGCTACGCGTACCGCATCATCGACGCGGACGACGTGCTCTAGCCGGGTTCAGTACCGGACACCGGCTTCAGTACCGGACACCGTCGCGCCCGAGGAAGATCACGCGCGCGGCGGTGTCCAGGACGATGCCGACGTTGCGCACCGCGGTGCTCAGCGGGTTGCGGTGGCGGCCCTGGACGGCGGTCGCGCCGGCCGGGCCCGTACGGGGGGTGGGGGTTTCGGTGCTCATGCTTCAACGGTAGGCACCCGACCGGCCCAGGGCATCACTCCAAAGGCCGTACCCGCCTCGGCGCCCCTCGTCCTCCGGGTGTACGGCACCCCCCGGCACCCCCTGAGACCTGCGGGGCTGGAACCCCGAGGCGGACGGGTCTAAGATCGTCCGCCTGCCCCCTCCCGCACCGTGGTACCTGCTGACGTCCGCAGGCAGCCGGGGGAGGCGCCGACCGCACGGCAACCGGCCGGCTGTACCCCACCGTGAGCTCCATCGATCCGCTGCGCCCGCCACCGGGGCAGCCGGGAAGGTTCGCTGTGCCCGCCACCCCCACCACCGACCCCCTCCAGCGCGAACGCGACCACCTGTCCGCGTCCCGGTCCGCACTGCGGGCGATGCGCGAGGACGTCCAGTCCCTCGACATCCGCGACGTGACCGGCTCCTGGGTCACCGCCGTCATCCTCCAGAACCAGATCGAGGCCAGGATCGCCGCCCTGGCCGACCTCGCCGACACCCCGCTGTTCTTCGGCCGGCTCGACTACCTGCACGCGGTCAGCGAGGAACTCTCCGAGGGCGGCGGGGGAGAGAACTTCTACATCGGCCGCCGCCACGTCCACGACGCCGACGGCGACCCGATGGTGATCGACTGGCGCGCGCCGGTCTCCCAGCCGTTCTACCGGGCCAGCCGCACCGACCCGATGGACGTCGAGCGCCGCCGCCGCTTCGGCTACACCGGCGGCGAACTCACCGCCTACGAGGACGAACACCTCACCGACCCGGCCACAGAGACATTTTCCGGCTCCGCCGGGGGCTCCACCACCTCCGCCCTGCTCGCCGCCGAGATCGAGAAGCCCCGCGTCGGCCCGATGCGCGACATCGTCGCCACCATCCAGCCCGAGCAGGACGAGATCGTCCGCTCCGACGTCACGGGCACCATCTGCGTCCAGGGGGCGCCCGGCACCGGGAAGACGGCCGTCGGCCTGCACCGCGTCGCGTACCTGCTGTACGCCCACCGCGAGCGGCTGGCCCGCACCGGCACCCTGGTGATCGGGCCGAACAACGCCTTCCTGTCCTACATCGAGCAGGTCCTCCCGGCCCTCGGCGAGCTGGAGGTCGGCCAGGCCACCGTGCAGCAGCTGGTCGCCCACGTCGAGGTGAAGGGCGAGGACGACCCGGAGGCGGCCCGGCTGAAGGGCGACGCCCGGATGGCCGAGGTGCTGCGCCGGGCCGTACGGGCCGGCGTCACCCTGCCCACCGAGCCCTGCGTGGTGGTCCGCGGCTCCCGCCGCTGGCGCGTCCCGGTGCACGAACTGGTCGAGATCATCGAGGAGTTGAAGGCCCGCGAGGTCCGCTACGGCGCCGCCCGGGACGCCCTGCCGCAGCGCATCGCGCACACCGTGCTGCTGAAGATGGAGCAGGGCGGCGAGGCCCCGGACGACCGGGTGCAGGACGCGGTGGCCCGCAACAGCGCGGTCAAGGCGCTGGTCAAGGAGTGCTGGCCGGCCGTCGACCCGGCCAAGCTGGTGCTGCGGCTGCTCTCCGACCCGCAGTTCCTGGCCGAGTGCGCCGAGGGCGTGCTGACCGCCGAGGAGCAGCGGGCGGTGCTGTGGCCCAAGCCCGGCCGCTCGGTGAAGACCGCCCGCTGGACGCCCGCCGACGCCGTCCTGGTGGACGAGGCGACGGACCTGGTGCAGCGCACGCCCTCGCTCGGGCACGTGGTGCTGGACGAGGCCCAGGACCTCTCCCCGATGCAGTACCGGGCCGTCGGCCGCCGCTGCACCACCGGCTCCGCGACCGTCCTCGGCGACCTCGCCCAGGGCACCACCCCGTGGGCGACGGCCAGTTGGCCGGACGCCCTGCGCCACCTGGGCAAGCCGGAGGCGCACATCGAGGAGCTGACCAAGGGCTTCCGGGTGCCCGAGGAGGTCATCGCCTACGCCTCCCGGCTGCTGCCCGCGATCGCCCCGGGCCTGGCCCCGGCGACCTCGGTCCGCGACGCGCCCGGCTCGCTGGAGATCCGCCCGGTCACCGAGTGGGAGGAGGCCGTCCTGGCGGCCTGCCGGGAGGCCCTGGAGCACGAGGGCTCGACCGGCCTGATCGCCGCCGACGCCCGGATCCCGCAGCTCGGCGAACTGCTCACCGCGGCCGGACTGCCGTACCTCTCCCCCGGCGCCGAGACCAGCGCCGACGCCCGGCTGACCCTCGTCCCGGCCTCGCTGGCCAAGGGTCTGGAGTACGACTACGTGGTGCTGGACGAGCCGGCCGCGGTGGTCGCCGGCGAGCCGGACGAGCGGACCGGCCTGCGCCGCCTCTACGTGGCGCTCACCCGCGCCGTCTCCGGGCTGACGGTGCTGCACCGCGAGCCGCTGCCCGCGCAGCTCGGCTGACGCGGTGGGGGCCGGCCCCACCCACGGGACCGGCCCCCACCGGGGTTCACGCGTCGATCAGCGCCCGCCACTCGGCGACCCTGGCCGCGTCGACCGGCGTCCGCCAGCCGTCCGCCCGCACCGCGCCGCCGACGTGGAAGGCGTCGAAGCCCTCCGCCCGCAGCTCCTTGAGGTGCTCGGCCCGCAGGCCGCCGCCGATCAGGATCCGCTGGGTGTAGCCGGGCTCGCCACTGCGGGCCAGCTCGGCGGCCAGCACCGCGCGGCCGGCGTCCACCCCGGCGGCCGCGCCGGAGGTGAGGAAGGTGTCCAGTCCGGGCAGCGCGCCGACGGCGGCGCGCAGGGCGGCCCGGTCGGCGCTGTGGTCGATCGCCCGGTGGAAGGTCCAGCGGCAGCCGGCGATCGCCCCGGCGACGGCCGTGGTGGCGGCCAGGTCGACGGCGCCCTCGGCGTCGAGGAAGCCGAGGACGAACTCCTCGGCGCCCTCGGCCCGCAGCGCAGCGGCCCGGGCGCACAGCTCGTCCAGGTCGCCGGGGGCGAAGCCGTCCCGGATCCGGAGCATGACCCGCAGCGGGATGCCGACGGCGGCCCGGATCCGGGCGAAGTCCTCGACGGAGGGGGTGAGTCCGTCGGCGGCCATGTCGGTGACCAGTTCGAGCCGGTCGGCGCCGCCCGACTCGGCAGCCTGGGCGTCCTGGGGCGTCAGCGCGATGACTTCGAAAATTGGTCTAGACATATCAGACAGCCTGCCACATCCCCCTACCCCCGGCGAGACCGCGCCCCCGTTCCGGTCGCACCGGCCCGGGGGCGCCCGTCACCCGTCCCGTCACACCCGCCCCGGCACCATCCCGAAGGTCTGCCGCCGGCCGAACCGGCGCTCCGCCACCGCCACCAGCACCAGCAGCGCCACCACCGGCACCGCCACCGGCAGCAGGTGCGAGATCCCGCCGGACTCCCGCCAGATGTTGAACAGGCTGCCGGGCCCGGTCAGCACCAGCACCGCCAGCCCCACCGCCGCCGGCCCCATCCGCCCGCGCAAGCCGGCGAAGGTCAGCAGCATCGGGGCGATCAGCATCACCACGAACCACTGGAGGTCCAGCGGGAAGGTCGTGTCGTCCCAGTTCTGGACCGCCTCCAGCAGACCGCCCGCGGCCATCGAGGCCAGCACCAGCCCACCCGTCCGCAGGCCGGGCCGCGGCAGCAGGTCGGTCGGCGCCGCGATCAGCAGCAGCCCGGCCACCACGAACGGCAGCGTAGCCATCCCGACGTAGCCGACCCACCAGACGTCGAGACCGGACGTCCGCCAGGCGGCGTCGCCCAGGTCGTACAGCCCGACGGCGCCCAGCAGCAGCGCGGTGACCCGAACGGCCGTCCAGCGCCCCAGCAGGGCCGCCACCCCGAGCAGCAGCGCCGCCGCCGGCGGGCCGAAGGCCCGGACGTGGTTGCCGAACGAGTCGTCCCAGGCCAGCCACCTGGTGGTCCGTTCCAGGGTGGCCAGCCAGGGCACCATGGTGGCCCCGACCACCGCACCGGCGATCATCGGCGCCACCAGCGCGAGCAGCCGTCCGGCCGCCGAGGCGCCGGTCAGCCCGAGCCGCACCCGCAGCCCGTACACCGCCAGGCCGAGCACCTCCCGGGCGACCGCCGCGCGACCGCCGGCGGCCGTCGTGTCGGCGAACACCTCGGCCAGCTCCTCACCGCGCTCACGGCGGTACTGCGCCGGGTAGAGCTGCAACGCGGCCCGCAGCACCGCCGAGGGCGCGGGACCGATCACCGGCATGGTCATGAGAGTCCTCCCGCGGCAGGCCGCCCCTGCGACCCGCTCTTCCCCGGCAGCATCGACCGGATCTTCGTCAGCCGGCGCTCGGCCTCGGTGGCGACCGCCCGCAGGCGCCCGGCCTCGGCGGCCAGCGCGTCCCGTCCGGCATCGGTCAGCGCGTAGCTGCGCCGGGCCCGGCCGTCCACCACCTCCTCGGCGGCGACCTCGATCAGGCCCTGGGTCAGCAGCCGGTCGAGGGCGCCGTAGAGGGTGCCGGTGCGCATCTTGACCCGGCCGTCCGAGATCGCGGCGACCTCCTGGATGAGCGCGTAGCCGTGTCTCGGCGCATCGGCCAGGGCGGTGAGCAGCAGCAGCGTGGGCTCCTGCATGGAGCGTTCTGTCATGCGACTACATATATCGTCAACCTACCTATAGGTCCAGTACCGGGCCCGTCCGCCACAATGTGCCCCATGCCGACCGAGGACCTGCTCATCGACTGGATCGCCCTGCTGCACCGCTGCGGCACCACCGACGACCCCGAACCGTACGGCCGGGAGCTGCTGCGCCGCTGGTCCGAGCCCTGGCGCCGCTACCACACCACCGAGCACCTGCGCGCGATCCTGCGCCACGTCGACGACCTCGCCGGGCACGCCGCCGACCCGGACGCCGTCCGGCTCGCCGCCTGGTTCCACGACGCCGTCCACCGGCCCGACCGCACCGAGAACGAGGAGCGCAGCGCCGCCCTCGCCGTCCGCGCGCTGACCGCCGCCGGCCTGCCCGCCGACCGCGTCGCCGAGGTCGAACGGCTCGTCCTGCTCACCGCCACCCACGCCCCGGCCCCCGGCGACCACAACGGCGAGGTGCTCTGCGACGCGGACCTCGCCGTCCTCGGCGGCACCCCGGAGGCCTACGCGGCCTACACGGCCGCCGTCCGCGAGGAGTACGGCTTCGTCCCCGAGCCGGACTTCCGCACCGGCCGGGCCGCCGTCCTGCACCGCATCCTGGCGCTCCCCGCCCTCTACCGCACCCCCGCCGCCCACCACCGCCTCACCGCGGCGGCCCGCACCAACCTGACGGCCGAACTCCAGCGGCTCGGCGAGAGCGACGAGAACGGCGAGAGCGTCGAGAGCGTCGAGAGCTAAGCCAGCTCCCCCACCGGCGCCACCACCGCGCCCTGCTTGCCGCACACCCAGTGCGGCTCCGGTCCCAACTCGGGCTCCACGCCCAGCGCGTGCGGGTCCCCGTCGGCCGCGCAGACGGTGCACAGCGGCCACCGCCCGTACGCCTCCAGCAGCGCGTCCTGGACGTCCTGGGCGACCAGCCCGAGCACGTACTCGGTGCCGTCCGGCCACTGCTCCAGCCACCACCGGCGGTGGGTGACGGCCTGCTCCACCAGCGAGACGACGGCGGCGTCCGCCACGTCCCGCGCGGTGAGGTCGGCCAGGATCAGCGCCCGGGCGTTGTGCAGGGCGGTCTCGATGTCGTCGGAAGCCATCCGTCCATTCTCCGTGGACCGGCCGCAGGGTCAAAAACCCGGAAACGCCGCGTGGGCGGCCCCCCGAAGGGAACCGCCCACGCGGACGAGGATCAGCCGATCCGATCGGAACCCGATCAGGATCAGAAGTCCATGTCACCGCCCGGCATGCCGCCGCCGGCGGCCGCGGCGGCCTTCTCCGGCTTGTCGGCGATGACGGCCTCGGTGGTGAGGAACAGCGCCGCGATGGAGGCGGCGTTCTGCAGCGCGGAGCGGGTGACCTTGGCCGGGTCGATGATGCCCGCGGCGACCAGGTCGACGTACTCGTTGGTGGCGGCGTTCAGGCCGTGACCGGCGGGGAGGTTGCGCACCTTCTCCACCACGACGCCACCCTCCAGGCCGGCGTTGGTCGCGATCTGCTTGATCGGGGCCTCCAGCGCGACCTTGACGATGTTGGCACCGGTGGCCTCGTCGCCCTCCAGCTCCAGCTTGTCGAAGGCGACACCGGCCTGCAGCAGCGCGACGCCACCACCGGCGACGATGCCCTCCTCGACGGCGGCCTTGGCGTTGCGGACGGCGTCCTCGATGCGGTGCTTGCGCTCCTTGAGCTCCACCTCGGTGGCCGCGCCGGCCTTGATGACGGCCACGCCGCCGGCCAGCTTGGCGAGGCGCTCCTGGAGCTTCTCGCGGTCGTAGTCCGAGTCGCTGTTCTCGATCTCGGCGCGGATCTGGTTCACCCGGCCCGCGACCTGCTCGCTGTCGCCGCCACCGTCGACGATGGTGGTCTCGTCCTTGGTGATGACCACCTTGCGGGCGGTGCCCAGCAGGTCGATGCCGGCGTTCTCCAGCTTGAGGCCGACCTCCTCGGAGATCACGGTGCCACCGGTGAGGATGGCGATGTCGCCGAGCATGGCCTTGCGGCGGTCGCCGAAGCCCGGGGCCTTGACGGCGACGGACTTGAAGGTGCCGCGGATCTTGTTCACGACCAGGGTCGACAGGGCCTCGCCCTCGACGTCCTCGGCGATGATGACGAGCGGCTTGCCGCTCTGCATGACCTTCTCCAGCAGCGGGAGGAGGTCCTTGACCGAGCCGATCTTGGAGTTGGCGATGAGGATGTACGGGTCCTCGAAGGTCGCCTCCATCCGCTCCAGGTCGGTGGCGAAGTAGGCGGAGATGTAGCCCTTGTCGAAGCGCATGCCCTCGGTGAGCTCGAGCTCCAGACCGAAGGTGTTGCTCTCCTCGACGGTGATGACGCCTTCCTTGCCGACCTTGTCCATGGCCTCGGCGATGAGCTCGCCGATCTGGGTGTCAGCGGCGGAGATGGAGGCGGTGGAGGCGATCTGCTCCTTGGTCTCCACGTCCTTGGCCTGGGCCAGCAGCTGGTCCGAGACGGCGGCGACGGCCTTCTCGATGCCGCGCTTCAGGGCCATCGGGTTGGCGCCGGCGGCGACGTTGCGCAGACCCTCGCGCACCAGGGCCTGGGCGAGCACGGTGGCGGTGGTGGTGCCGTCGCCCGCGACGTCGTCCGTCTTCTTGGCGACCTCCTTGACGAGCTCCGCACCGATCTTCTCGTACGGGTCCTCGAGCTCGATCTCCTTGGCGATGGAGACACCGTCGTTGGTGATCGTGGGGGCGCCCCACTTCTTCTCCAGCACGACGTTGCGGCCCTTGGGGCCGAGCGTGACCTTCACCGCGTCGGCGAGCTGGTTCATGCCACGCTCAAGGCCGCGGCGAGCTTCCTCATCAAAGGCGATGATCTTGGCCATCAGAAGTGGTCCTCCGGGACACGGTCGACTGCTCGGACCAAGGGGTGCCCGCGACGGACGGCCCTGGTGTGCGGAGGGTCCATTCCCCTGCCGCTCCCGGGGGCCTCACCGACCCGGTCCGCTGTCACTCTCACACTGTGAGTGCTAACGCCAATGATTAGCACTCCAGGTGGTCGAGTGCAAGCCCAATCGCCAACCCGCGAGCCGCCGTCCGGGCCCGCGCGGGAACGCGAACGGGCCCGTACGACGCGTGTCGCACGGGCCCGTCGAGAAGCAGGAGGTCCACCAGCGGTGGGCCGCGCCGAGCTCCTGGAGTCGGAAGGGGTCAGACCGCCGCGCGGACCATGTCCGCCTGCGGGCCCTTCTGTCCCTGGGAGATCTCGAACTCGACCCGCTGGCCCTCCTCGAGGGTGCGGTAGCCGTCCATCTGGATCGCGCTGTAGTGGACGAAGACGTCCGCACCACCGTCGACCGCGATGAAGCCGTAGCCCTTCTCCGCGTTGAACCACTTGACGGTGCCCTGAGCCATTCCGAACTCCCCTAGTGCTGTGCTGGCCCTTCACGGGCCCGCAGGTCGCGGGCCCGGGTCTGGTTTTGAAGGCCGGCCCGGGGAACCCCCCCTGAGCGCAGCCGTGCACGCCGCAACCCTCCGCACGGGGCGCCGGGACGGCTTCCGTGAGCGGGTGATTACGTCGACCGCCGCTGAATGTATCCGGACCGACGCCCTCTGCAACAGGGTCAGCCGCCGGGAATTCCGCTGCCCTACCAAGGGACAAGAGCGAACAAACCGGGAGGAAATCGGCATTACGCGCCGGACATAGCGGACGAATTACTCAAATGCCTGCAGGAATTCTGACATCTGCCTGACATGTTTCCCGGTCCGACCCCGGCCCGGTCTCCCCAGCCGGTCCCACGACCGGCCCCAGCGGCCGGACGACCTCCGGCGACGCACCCCGTCCGCCG
Source organism: Kitasatospora sp. NPDC023176 (assembly GCF_055560495.1). Lineage (NCBI taxonomy): Bacteria > Bacillati > Actinomycetota > Actinomycetes > Kitasatosporales > Streptomycetaceae > Kitasatospora > Kitasatospora sp. NPDC023176. Next base: position 304,039 of record NZ_JBVHIP010000007.1, read on the forward strand.
GGAGCGAAACCCTGTTCCCAGCAGAGCCACACTCTACTCCGACTTGACCCCGAAATATTCCCGCCGAAATGCACGCAGCCGCCCGCACATACGGAGAGTCGAATTCCGTACGTACGGGCGGCGCGGAAATGGCGCGCGGCTCAGCAGCCGCCGGCCACCGCCGGAATGATCGAGACGCCGGCGCCGTCCTTGATCTCGGTCGCCAGGCCCTCGGCGAACCGCACGTCGTCGTCGTTCACGTACACGTTGACGAAGCGGCGCAGCTTGCCGGTGTCGTCCAGGATCCGGGCCGAGATGCCGGCGTGGTTGCGCTCCAGGTCGGCGATGACCTCGGCCAGGGTGGCCCCCTCGGCGGTCACCTCGGCCGCGCCGCCGGTGTAGGTGCGCAGGATGGTGGGGATGCGGACGTTGGCGCTCATGACTCTCCTTGCGGGGTGGGAGGCGGTTCAGGCGGACGCGAGGCCGGCGGAGTGGAAGGCGTCCAGGGTCGGCCGGATGACGGCGGTCATGCCCGCCTCGGAGACGGCGTCCAGCGTCTTCAGGCCGTCGCCCGTGTTGATCGCGACGGTCTCCTTGGCCGGATCCAGCTGACCGGTCTCGACCAGCTTCTTCAGCACGCCGACGGTCACCCCGCCCGCGGTCTCGGCGAAGATCCCCTCGGTGCGGGCCAGCAGCCGGATCGCCGCCACGACCTCCGCGTCCGTGACGTCCTCGACCGCGCCGCCCGTGCGACGGGCGATGTCCAGCACGTACGGGCCGTCCGCCGGGTTGCCGATCGCCAGCGACTTGGCGATGGTGTCCGGCTTCACCGGCTTGATCACGTCTCGCCCGGCCTTGAACGCCGCCGACACCGGCGAGCAGCCCTCCGCCTGGGCACCGAAGATCCGGTACGGCCGGTCCTCCACCAGACCCAGCTTGATCAGCTCCTGCAGCCCCTTGTCGATCTTCGTCAGCTGGGAGCCCGAGGCGATCGGGATGACGATCTGCTCCGGCAGCCGCCAGCCGAGCTGCTCACAGATCTCGTACGCCAGCGTCTTGGAACCCTCGCCGTAGTACGGCCGCAGGTTGACGTTCACGAAGCCCCAGCCCTCGCCGGCCGGATCCCCGATCAGCTCCGAGCAGAAGCGGTTCACATCGTCGTAGGTGCCCTCGATGCCCACCAGCTCACCGCCGTACACCCCGGCCATCACGACCTTGCCCTGCTCCAGGTCGTGCGGGATGAACACGCAGGAACGGAACCCGGCCCGGGCCGCCGCCGCGCCCACCGCGCCGGCCAGGTTGCCGGTCGAGGAGCAGGACAGCGTGGTGTACCCGAACGCCCGGGCCGCCTCGATCGCACACGCGACCACCCGGTCCTTGAACGAGTGGGTCGGGTTGCCGGAGTCGTCCTTGATGTGCAGCTGCGCCGTGAACCCGAGCTCCCGGCCCAGGTTGTCCGCCTTCACCAGCGGAGTCCAGCCGGGGTTCAGATTGGGCTTCGACGCCACATCGGCCGGCACCGGCAGCAGCGGCGCGTAACGCCAGATGGACGCGGGGCCGGCTTCGATCCGCTTGCGCAGCTCCTCGGCGCGCTCGCCGCCGAACTCGTACGCGATCTCCAGCGGCCCGAAGCACTCCAGGCAGGCGAAGCTGGGGCCGAGCGGGAAGCGGGTTCCGCACTCCCGACACGACAGGGCGGCGGCGGGGCCGAGGTCGACGGGCTGGGATCCCTGCGGCCGAAGGCCGGGGGAGGGTGCGGCAGTGTCGATAGCCATGATGGCGGAGGCCTCTCTCCTCATCTTCCCCGTGGCGCGGACGCACCACAGGCCGGAATTGGCACCTGTCCCGCCGGGGCCTGTCGACGACAGCCGCGCGAGAAGGTTGCCGGGACGTCAACGGGCCGTTCCCTCAGTCCCTCTGGATGAGCTTGTGAAGTTATGGTTCAGCGGCGACCCCGGCGTGCGAAGGTCCGACCGCTGTACGAAGACTGTATCCGAAGGCGTCAACCCTGAACGGGACCGTCCGCCACGCGAGATGAGCCGTTCCACCCGATCCCGCCGAGGAGAGTCACCGTGCCCGCCGAACCGACCCCCGCACTCCTCCCGCAGGCGGCGTCCTGGCTCCGCCGCCGCTCGTGGAGCGCGGCCGAGCGGCCGGTGCACACCCTGCTGGAGGCCAAGCAGCGCACCGGCCGCACCGTCAGCGTCGTCCTCCCGGCGCTCGACGAGGAGGCCACCGTCGGCGACATCGTCCGCACCGTCCGCCGCGAGCTGATGGAACGGGTCCCGCTGGTCGACGAACTCGTCGTGGTGGACTCCGGCTCCACCGACGCCACCGCCGCCGTCGCCGAAGCGGCGGGCGCCCGGGTGGAGCAGCGCGACCGGATCCTCCCCCGGCTGCCCGCCGTCCCCGGCAAGGGCGAGGTGCTCTGGCGCTCCCTGCTGGTCACCCGCGGCGACATCGTCTGCTTCATCGACGCCGACCTGCGCGAGTTCGACCCGGCCTTCGTCTCCGGCATCGTCGGCCCGCTGCTGACCGACGAGTCCATCCACCTGGTCAAGGCCATGTACGACCGCCCGCTGGAGACCGACAGCGGCGCGATCGTCCCGGCCGGCGGCGGCCGCGTCACCGAACTCGTCGCCCGGCCCCTCCTCAACCTCCACTGGCCGGAACTCGCCGGCTTCGTCCAGCCGCTCGGCGGCGAGTACGCGGCCCGCCGCTCACTCCTCGAACGGCTGCCCTTCCCCACCGGCTACGGCGTCGAACTCGGCCTGCTGGTCGACGCGTTGGAACTGGTCGGACTGGACGCCCTGGCCCAGGTCGACGTCGGCGTCCGGCACCACCGCCACCAGGACGGCCAGGCCCTCGGCCGGATGGCCGCCACCATCTACCGCACCGCCCTCGAACGCCTCGACCGCACCCACCGCCTCAAGGCCTCCGCCGACCTCGTCCACCCCCACCTCACCCAGTTCAGCCGCGCCCCGGAATCCCTCCCCCAGCCTTCGGCCGGCGGGACCCCCATCTTCGTCCCCCACACCCACCCCGTCACGGCCCTGGAACGCCCCCCGATGCACACCCTCCCCGAATACGCCACCCGCCACTAGGGGCCCGTCTTCGCACTCCCGCCTGCGGGCCGACGCCGGTGCACGCACCTCGCCGCGTTGTCGTCGGTCGCCCGATGCTCCGCATCGCCTCCCTCCTCCGCCTTGCGATGCACGCACCCCAACACCGCCCCGCCCGCCCTCCGGGCGAACGACGGGAGTGCGAAGACGGGCCCCAGACGGGTTTGCCACCCCGACCCCCCGGCAACATCCCAACCATGGGCGATCTCACGACCGAACGTTCGAGTGCGACCGGCACCGCCCCCGTTCTGGTGGCCTCCAACCGGGGACCGGTGTCCTTCAGCACCGCCGACGACGGCACGCTGACCCTGCGCCGCGGCGGCGGAGGCCTGGTCTCCGGCCTGTCCGCGATCGACGACCCCACCGCCGTCTGGGTCTGCGCCGCACTCAACGACGCCGACCGCAGAGCCGCCCGGGAAGCCCCCGACGGCCGCCTCGACCTCGCCGGGCACGAGGTCGGCGGCCAGGCCGTCCGGATGCTCGACATCGACCCCCAGACCTTCGCCCACGCCTACAACGGCGTCGCCAACTCCACCCTCTGGTTCGTCCACCACCTGCTCTACGCGACCCCCACCGCGCCCTCCTTCGACGCCGGCTTCCGCACCGAATGGGCCGCCTACCAGGCGTACAACACCGCCTTCGCCGACGCCCTCGCCACCGAAGCCGCCCCGAACGCCGCGGTCCTGGTGCAGGACTACCACCTGTCCCTCACCCCGGCCCTGCTCCGCGCGGCCCGCCCCGACCTGCGGATCGGCCACTTCTCCCACACCCCCTGGGCCCCGCCCGAGTACTACCGGCTGCTCCCCGACGACGTCGCCCGGGCCGTCCTGACCGGCATCCTCGGCGCCGACCGGGCCGGCTTCCTCACCGAACGCTGGGCCCGCGCCTTCGCCGCCTGCTGCGCCGACCTGCTCGGCGCCACCGTCGACCACGAGGCACTCACCGTCACCCACGAGGGCCGCACCACCCACCTCGGCGTCCACGCCCTCGGCGCCGACGCCGACTTCCTGCGCGACCGCGCCCACCGCCCCGACGTGGACGAACGCCTCACCGCCCTCCGTACGGCCGTCGGCGACCGCCGCACCATCGTCCGGGTCGACCGCACCGAGCTGAGCAAGAACATCGTCCGCGGCCTCCAGGCCTACCGGCACCTGCTCTGCACCCGCCCCGAATGGCACGACCGGGTGGTGCACATCGCCTTCGCCTACCCGTCCCGCACCGACCTCGCCGAGTACCGCGACTACACCGCCGCGGTCCAGCGGCTCGCCGACGAGATCGACACCGAGTTCGCCACCCCCACCTGGCAACCCCTGATCCTGCACGTCAACGACGACTTCCCGCGCTCCCTCGCCGCCTACCGCCTCGCCGACGTGGCCCTGGTCAACCCGATCCGGGACGGCATGAACCTGGTCGCCAAGGAAGTCCCCGTCGTCTCCGACCACGGCTGCGCCCTCGTCCTCTCCCGCGAGGCCGGCGCCCACGCCGAACTCAAGGACGACGCCCTCACCGTCAATCCCTACGACGTCATCGCCACCGCCGAGGCCCTGCACACCGGCCTCACCATGAGCCCGGAGGAGCGCGCCGACCGCACCAAGCGCCTCGCCGCGGCGGCCACCGCGCTCCCCCCGCAGCAGTGGTTCCTCGACCAGCTCAACGCCCTCTGACTCAGGCCGCGCCGAGCGCCTCCCCCAGGGCCGTCAACAACTCCACCACGCCCTCGGGCCCGTCGACCACCAGATCCGCCCGGTCGGCGAGCTCGCGCACCGGCGCGTCCCCCACCGCCCCGGCGCACACCAACAGCCCGGCCAACCCCTCCCCCCGCAGCTTCTCCACCGCCGCGAAGGCCGCCACGTCCCCCAGGTCGTCCCCCGCGTACAGCACCGAACGGGCACCGCGCTCCCGCAGGAACCCGGTCAGCGCCGCCCCCTTGTCCACCCCCGGCGGCCGCAGCTCCAGCACCAGCCGCCCGGGCTCCACCACCAGCCCGTACTCGGCCGCCAACTCCCCCACCGGCGCCCGCAACGACTCCAGCGCCCGCTCCGGATCCCCCGTCCGCCGGGTGTGCACCGCCACCGAGCGCCCCTTGTCCTCCACCCACGTCCCCTCGGGCGCCCCCACCCGCTCCAACACCCCCGGCAACGCCGCCCGCACCCCCGCCACCCCCGGATGCACCTCCGGCGCCGTCACCACACCCCCCTCCCACCGCTCGGCCCCGTAGTGCCCCAGCACCACCAGCCCCGGCACCTCGGCAAACCCCCCGTACTCCGCCGCCAACCCCGCCGGCCGCCCCGTCACCACAACCACGGCCCCCACCCGGGACGCCAGCCCCCGCAACGCCCCCACCACCCCCGGATGCGCCCGCGCCCGCGAGGGATCCGCCACGATCGGCGCCAACGTCCCATCGAAGTCCAAGGCCACCACCGCATCCCCCGGCGCCGCCAGGATCGCCCGCAACCCATCCCGCCCGGCACCCGTGGCCGGCACACCCATCTCGTCAAGACCCATACAGAGGCCCATACCCCCAACCCACGCCAGACCACCACCCCGCGGGCGCGCAGGGCGAAAGCCCGCGCGCCCACAACACCCCCAAACCCCCCACCCGCACCCACCCCCAGCACCCCTCCCCACCCACCCACCCACCCACCCCCTCCCCACCAGGCGAGAGGGACGCGCTGCGGAAGGGGGCGGCGCAGGGGGTGGCTGCGGAGAGGGGCGTGACGGGTGATTTTC